>DKYJ01000010.1:18078-24924 GCA_002493305.1 Clostridiales bacterium UBA7103
CGAGTCACATTACCAGCTCCAAAACCGCCCCGAAATCTTTTGATTTCGGGGCGGTTTGCTGATATATAGAGTAAAAACACCCGGTGTGAGCAATCGGGTGTTTTAGGGGGATGCGCTGCCGCTATGTATAAGGTATGCAGAGATCATGGTAAAGGCGGCGGCAGCGCGGATAGGTTTTTTAAAGCTTGGCGATAAGCCCGGCAAAGTCCGTATCCTCGGAGGCGAGGCCGAAGCGGTGGGCGTAGCCCAAAAGCTCGTCCTGAAGAGCGGGGGAGACATCGTAGCCGGTCTCCATGAAGCGCTCAAAGCGGCGCATCTCAAGCTCACCGGGGAGGAGGATCTCATCTACACCCTCGGCCTTTCTGCCGGATTTTATGGTGCGGATATAAGCGTCAACATCGGCCTTGAACTTGTCAAGCGGCATGAAGAAGGAGGGATCAATGAGAATGAGCGAGAAGCCCGTGTTTTCATACTGACCCTTGCTTGCAAAGCCGACGGCCTGACCGTAACCCGCTTGAGCGAGCAGTGCTGAAAACATTTCAACCATGACGGCAAGCCCGTAGCCCTTAGGCCCTGCGATAGAGACAACGGTTTTCGCAGCCTTAGCGTCGGTAGTAGGATTTCCGTCCGCGTCCAGCGCCCAGCCCGCAGGCAGCGCCTTTCCCTCTCTGGCATAGGCCTGAACCTTGCCGAAGGCAACATTGGTGGTGGAAATATCCAACAGCAGCGGCAGCTCCTCACCGGCGGGGGCGGCGGCGATTATAGGATTTGTGCCAAGAACACTGTCCGCGCCGCCGAACGGGGCGACACAGCGGGTGGTGTTGCAGCAGAGAAGCATGATAAGCCCGTCAGCCGCGGCCTTGCGGCCAAAGAACGCGCCGCAGCCGATGTTGGAGGCTCTGCTGCCGCAGCCAATGGCGATGCCGCTGCGCTTGACCTTCTCCTTGAGCTGCTCATATACCCGCGCGACGGCCACAACACCTGAGCCGTTATCGCAGTCGTAGGAGGCTGCCGCACCCTTTTCACTGATGAGGCTGACGGCGGCCTTGGGATTATATGCGCCGTTTGCGAAGCGGTCAAGGTAGTTTGCAAAACGGGAGAGGCCGTGGGAGTAAATGCCGGTGAAATCCGAATAGCTGACAGAGTCGGCAAGGATACCGGCGTCGTCCTCATTCATGCCGCAGCAGCTTAAAAGAGCCTTGCAGAGCTTATGCTCCTGCTCATAGCTTAGATACATAGCGCTACCTCAAACGGCGGCGTAGCCAGCCTCAAAAGCGGCCACATTCAACGCCTCAAACTTGCTCTTGCCCTTCTTGCGGAACATGTCGTTCATGCCGTCGCGTCCCTCATCGTGGGTAAAATCGCCGAGAATCTTGGTGATAGCGCCAATCATAACGATGTTTGCACCCTTGGGGTTGTTGACCTGATCTGCAAGCTGGTTGCAGTGGACGGAGACGACATTGATGTCATCACGTACATTGGTGTCCTCGGTCATCATGTCGGCGTTTACAAGGATAGTGCCGCCGGGCCTGACCATGCCGACAAACTTCTTGAAGGAGGGGGTGTTCATGGCAAGCACCAGATCGGGCTTCTGCTGGCCGGGGTTTGTGATCTTTTCCTCGCCGTAGTGGACGGTGCAGTTAGCCGTGCCGCCGCGCTGGGCAGCGCCGTAGGCGGGCATCCAAGTTGCGTTCACGCCCTTGAAAAGGGCTATCTGGGATATGATAAGTCCGGCGGTGAGTACGCCCTGTCCGCCAAAACCCGCGAATACAAGCTCTCTCATGATTATTCTCCTCTCTTTTTGATCTCGCCGAGCTGATAGTAGGGGATCACCTCGTCGATGAGCCTCTGCTTTGCGCTTACGGCGTCCATTCCCCAGTTGGTGGGGCAGGAACACATGACCTCAACCATGGAATAGCCCTCGTGGTTGAGCTGAGCCTCAAAAGCGTTCTTGATGTACTTCTTGAGCTTGTTGATCTCAGCGGGAGTGGTCACAGCGCCGCGGGCGACATAGGCGGGGTGAAAGCTGTGGGCTATCATCTCAGGGACCTTGATGGGCGCGCCGGTGAGTGCGCAGTCTCTGCCGTTGGGGGAGGTGGCGGTCTTCTGGTTGGGCATGGTCGTCCAGGACATCTGGCCGCCGGTCATGCCGAAGTTGGAGTTATTGATGGTGAAAACGCAGATGTTCTCGTTGCGGTAGGCCGCGTTCAATGTCTCGGCAATGCCGATGTTGTACGCGTCGCCGTCGCCCTGATAGGTAAAGACGAATTTATCCGGCTCGGCGCGGCGTATGCCGGTGGCAACGGCGGCAGCGCGGCCATGGGGGGACTGGACAAGGTCAATGTTGATGCCGCTTTTCAGGTGGCAGCTGCATCCGACACCTATGGCGGCGATGACCTTCTTGTCAAGGCCGTACTCCTCCAGACACTCGCATATAAGGCGCAGCAGCACGCCGTGGCCGCAGCCGCCGCAGAACATGGCATAGTTCATAAGCTCGGGGGCCTGAGTGATGATTTTGCTCTCCGCTGCCATATCAGTATACCTCCTTTATCTCGCCGTTCTTCACCTTGGCGAAGTCAGCTTTTACATTGTCATCCTGGGGAATATCGCAGACATAGGCAAGAGCATATACGGGGACATTGCTCATGCCGTATTTCTTGGCATAAATGGCCACATCGTCGACCATCTGACCCTCGCCGTTGGTCTCAACGCTAATAAGACCCTTGAGCTTGGTATTTTTCTCGCTGAGCGCCTTGAACGCCTTTTCAGGATACGGCCAGACGCTTATAGGACGGATATATCCGACCTTCTCGCCCTGAGCGCGAAGTTGCTCGACTACGCCCCCAACGGCTCTGCCGGGAAGCCCGATGGCAACGAAGACATAGTCCGCGTCCTCTGTGTATTTCTCTTCCCAGCGCTGCTCTTTATCACGCATGGCGCGCACCTTTTCCATATAGGTGTCGGACTCTGCCACGAGGTTTCTGCCGAGGAAATCCCCGCGCTTGACCTTATAAGTTCCGTCCAGACCCCAGTCGCACTTGGTGATGGGCCGGAATTCGGGATACTCGCAAGGCTCCATCATCTGGCCAAGGCCGCTTTCGGTCATGATCTCGACGATGACGCGGTATTTTTCTGCGATGTCAAAGGCCTCGTAAATGAGATCCACGCCCTCCTGTACTGTGCTGGGGCAGAGAACGATGTTGCGGTAATCGCCATTGCCGCCGCCTCTGGTTTCTCTGTGGTAATCGGTCTGAGAGCCGTTGAGCGCGCCGAGGCCATTGCCCCAGCGGACGACATTGAGAATAACGGCGGGGAAGTTCATCTGCTGCATATAGGAAATACCCTCCTGCTTGAGGGAGATGCCCGGCCCGGAGGAGGCGGTCAGCACGCGGCGCCCGCAGGCGGCAACGCCCATGACCATATTGATCGCGGCAAGCTCGCTCTCGGCCTGAATGAAGGTGCGTCCCAGCTCAGGGATGCGCCCGGAAAGATACTCCATAACCTCCGTGGACGGGGTAATGGGATAGCCCGCGAAAACCTCAGCCCCGGCACGCATTGCGGATTCTGCCATGGCAATATTGCCTTTTACCATATCACCCATAGTTGTTCCTCCTTACTCTTCCACAATGGTAAAGACCGCATCCGGGCATACTATGTAGCAGATGCCGCAGCCGATGCATTTGTCTTTATCCACCGTGATGTGCTTGTAGCCTCTGATGTTTATTTCGTCCGTCATGGAAATAGCGCTCTTGGCACAGTTTGCCATGCATACGCCGCAGGCCTTGCAGTTTTCGGGCCTGATGACTGCTTTTCTCATAAAAATTCCTCCTTTTTATTATTCGCCGCAGGCCAGAATAGCCCACGCGATAGAAGTTACCTTGCCGGTGATGGAAGCCGCTCTTGAGGACATGACCACGGGGGCTGCCGCGCCGATGACTATACCGGCGGTCTGGCCCTTGCCGAAGTAGCCGATGGCCTTACCGAGGCAGTTGCCCGTCTCAATGTTCGGCACAAGGAAAAGGTCAACATCACCGCTGACACGGCTCTGGATGTTTTTCTCGGCGGCGGCCTCAGGGCGCATAGCCACATCAAAGGCAATCGGCCCTTCGTATATGCCCTCCGGCAGCTCGCCGCGCTCAGCCATCTCGCACAGGGCGGCGGCATCCACCGTTGCCGGCATTTTCTCACTGACCTTTTCGTTGGCGGCGAGGATAGCGATTTTTGGGCAGCTAATGCCCATATTGTGCAGCACGGGCACGGCGTTTTTCAAAATCTCCACCTTGTCGCTGAGTGTGGGGGCAATGGTCATGCCGCCATCAGTGATGAAAAACAGCTTTTTCTCTCCCGGCTCATCGTAGCAGGTCAGCACATTGAGCTGTCTGCCCGTGCGCAGGCCGACCTCCTTATTTAGTACCGCGCGCAGGAAATCGCTGGTGTTCATCTTGCCTTTTACGAAGATGTCCGCCTCACCGGAGCTGACAAGAGAGACCGCCGTGACGCCGAGCTTTTCGGGGTCTTTCTCGTCAACGACTTTCACACGCTCAATAGGGAAGCCCGCTTCGTCTGCAAGCCGGGAAATCTCCTGCGCATCGCCCACAAGGGTCACGCTGCAAAGGTCAATATCCGTCACGGCCTGAGCCACATGGATCATCTTCTCATCTGCGGCAGCGGCGATGACTATGCGCCGCTTTGCGCTGCGTTTACGCGCGGCGTCGATAATGTCTTGAAATTGAGAATACATTTTTTCACTCCTCGCCGTAAATGCGGCAGCTTTCCGTCTTGTCAAGGACTCTGCTCACACCCTGATACAGAGCCTCCATCTCCTTCGCGCCGGGGACTATCACCACCGGGGCGAGAAATTCGATCCGGCTTTTCACCCGCTGTGTAAGCAGCTTTGAATGGGCACAGCCGCCGGTGAGAATTATCCTGTCCACCTGACCGCAGACCACTGTCGAGAGCGCGCCGATCTCCTTCGCGATCTGATAGGCCATTGCGTCAATGATGAAGTCCGCATAGGTATCGCCAGAGGTTATGCGCTCTTCTGCTTCAATGAGGCTGCTTGTTCCGAGGTGGGACACGAGTCCGCCCATGCCTTTGATGCGCTTCATCATCTCGTTCTTGCTATATTGTCCGGAGTAGCACATGTCGACATAGCTTTTGCCGTTGAGTTTACCGGCGCGCTCCGGGGACATCGGCCCGTCATCGTCACAGCAGAGGTCGACGATGCGCCCATGGCGGTGAAGGTTTATGCTGATGCCGCCACCCAGATGGGCGACGATGAAATTCAGCTCCTCATAGGGCTTTCCCAGCTCTGCCGCCACATCCCGCGCAGTCGCACGGGTGTTCAGCACATGGGAGAAGGGACGGCGCTTTACATCTTTAAGGCCGGTGACCCTCGCAATATCCTCCACCTCGTTTACACATACCGCGTCATAGATATACGCCTTGCAGCCACAGCTTTGGGCAATGTCATAGGCGATTAGTGCTGATAGATTTGAGGGATGATTGGTTACCGGATCGCGGCAGGCGGCAAGGAGGTTTTCCTCTACAAGATACGCCCCGCCCTTTGCCATACCGAAGGTACCGCCGCGGGCGGCAACAGCATCGAAGCCGGAGCTGAGAAGCCCTCTGTCTTTGAGGCAGTTTACTATGGCCTCGTAGCGCAGGGGATATTGGTCAAGCATACTGCGGCAGCTTTTGAGCTGCTCCACCGGATGCTCAATGTTGTCCTCGAATACATTCCTGCCTTTATCGAACACTGCGATTTTGGTGGAGGTAGAGCCGGTGTTTATGACCAGTATTCTATACAATGGATCACTCCTTACTTTCAGATTTAGCTATGCGCCGCGGCTGAGACGGCGCATAGCCGGGTTCCGCGCCCTGGGCGGGAGCGTTGGAACCTTTTGAATATATAATAGTTGTGCATAAGCCCCCGTGTCGAATTTGGGGCGAAAAAACGAGCTTTGTACAAAAAAATGTACAAAGCTCGTTTTCATATGTTTATATGCGCTCAGTACCGCATCGCGCGGGAAACAGTGAGGGCGAGGTGCGTTTTCATGCGCTGGACGGCAAGCTCCTCATCACGCAGGGTGATCGCCTGATAGATCATCTTGTGCCTATCGAGCATGTTGAGACAGGCGTTCACATCAAGCGCGGAGTAGCGGAAGAAGTGAATAAGTGGCTTTAGGCGCTCATAGCTGTCGATCAAATAGCGGTTGTGGGAACTGCCTATGATAAGATCATGAAACTGCAGGTCTTTCCTGCCAAGCTCGTATATCAGCCGCTCGGCAAGCTTGGGGTCGGATATGGCAAAATCCTCATCCCATGCCGAGGAAGTACCTTTATCCAGCAGATCCTTCGTATCCAGCAGATTTTGTTCGATGCGTTTCATCTCCGAGACGCGTATGCGGGAACAAGCGAGACGTGTGGCAAGCTGTTCAATGGCTGTGCGAAGATCCAAAAGCGCCATATAGTCGCCGATTTTCATTACATATACAGTATAGCCCTGAGCGCCTTTGGAGAGAAAACCCTCCTGCTCAAGTCGGGCCAGCGCCTCGCGCACGGGACTGCGGCTCATCTCCAGCTCCTCGGCAATCTGCTCCTGATTGAGTTTCTGGCCGGGCTTGAGCCGATGCTCGACTATATCATCCCGCACAAGACGGTACACAAGATCGGTGTTTGAAATAAAAGGGTTCTTATTTTGCAGCTTCAAAAGCTCTTCTTTATTTATACTGCTTTTACCGTGCGTCATGGCTGGTGCCGCTCCTTTTTGATCTGAGGCTTTTTTATGTATAATATACACAAATTGCAAACTTGTCAAGAAAGGGGAGTAGTTAAAAACTGTCA
>DKYJ01000010.1:25197-54351 GCA_002493305.1 Clostridiales bacterium UBA7103
GTAGTTAAAAACTGTCAAACTTTGAGGATTTTTTAACGGGACAATTTCGGGCTAAGGAAGAAACAGGAAGGCGCAAAATGTTTGTTTTTTTGTCCAAAGCCGGATAAAGCTGTTTCTTTTTGACACGGCAGCCGGGAAATCTGTACTATATTATCACAGATATACGCCATGGGCGGGCGTATTCGAGGCAAAACAGAGTATGCGGCTGACAGAGAGACTCTGATACTCTTGTTAATTAAAAATATGGGAGATGTAAAAATGCAAAACAAGAAAGTATCCCCTGGCAAATGGGTCGCTCTGGTCATAGGCCTGCTGTTCATGTTTGTGACCGGTATTGTTGCGCCTCCTGCCGGACTGAGTCAGGCGGGATTTCAGGTCATCGGTATTTTGATAGGCGCAATTATCCTCTTCCTCACTTGGGGAACGGGCTGGCCCAGCATGATGATAGTATTCGCACTGATGACAGTAGACGGGCTTACCGCCGCCAAGGTCACTCAGGCTACTTTTGGCAACAACACCGCCGTGTTCCTCGTTTTCTGCATGATGCTGGCTGCCTGCCTGACAAAGAGCGGAGCTGCCCGGCGTATCGCCGTGTGGTTTTTGACCAATAAGCTCTCACGCAAAAGCCCCTGGTGGACGGTTGTCATGTTTATGGTGGCAAATTTCATACTCAACTATGTTCTGTCCTCCGCAGCAACGGTCTTTGTTATGCTGCCAATCGCCATTGAGATCCTTGAGGGCGTTGGTCTTAAGAAGGAAGACCATGACCCCATTTCTGTTGTGCTGATGCTGGGCTTTTTGGTGACCGCCCTTACGGCCAACGCCGGCAACCCCATATCCCACGCGACCACTCTTCAAGGCTTCAACGCTTATAACTCCTATGTCGGCGAGACTATGGATTTCTTCACCTACTGCGCGGTAGGCACTCCCGTGGCTCTGGTCACTTCTCTGGTATTCTTCCTGGTCGTCAAGTTTATCTGGCGTCCCGATGTGTCCATGCTCAAGAACATCGACTATGATGCACTTGCGGCAACCGTCGGCCCGCAGACCAAGAAAGAGAAAATTTCTGTGGTATTCTATGTTATCTGCGTCATTTTGTGGATGATGCCCGGTGTGAGCAAATATCTCTTCCCCTCCGCCGCCGGATTCTTCGCCAAGATTATCGACTGCCTGCCCCCGCTTGCGGCGCTGTTCCTGATGAACTTCATCAAGGTCGACGGCGAGCCTGTTCTTGCTTGGAAGGACGCTGTCGCCTCGGTCAACTGGCCGTCCTATATGTTCATCGCTGCCATCATGGGCCTTGGCTCTTTCATGGGCAACGCCGACATCGGCATCCCCGCGTGGATGTCCGGCGTGCTTTCCCCGGTATTCTCCCACATCAGCCCCTTTGTGTTCCTGTGTGCGATGGTACTCATTGCAGACCTGCTCACGAACTTCACCTCCAATGTCGTCACCATCAACGTGGTCATGGCTATCGGTATGCCCCTTGCTCTGGGCGTGTACAGTGATTCTGTCAGCCCCCTGCTCACCTGCATCCTCATCACCCTTGCGGCGAACAACGGATGGACCACCGCTCCCGCGAACCCCTCCGCCGCCGTTATCTACGGCTACGGCTGGGTCGATGACAAGAGCATGCTCAAGTATGGCCTGCTCACGGCGATGCTGCATGTTGTGCTGACTATGACCCTCGGCTATGCAATCGGCAACGCATTGATTTGACTTGCGGCTTGACAGGAGGTATAATCCAATGAAAATAGCTTTTCTCGGCGCCGGGGCTACCGGCAGCGTGTTTGCATCTTACCTTAAGCTGGGCGGAGCTGACGATATTTGGCTCATTGACCTGTATAAGGAGCATATGGACGCGGTGCGTGACCATGGCCTTGTTATGAGGGATCACAACGGCGAGCATCATATTGACGGCTTCCACACGGCATATTCCGCCGAGGAGGTCGGCCCGGTGGATGTGCTGGTCGTGCTGACGAAATCCACACACACTATTTCCGCGCTCTCCGGCGCGCGCTGCTGCATCACCGAAAAGACCGCTGTCATCTCACTGCAAAACGGCCTTGGCAACGACCTTGACCTTGAGCAGTTTGTCGACCCCAAGCAGGTTGGCTGCGGCTGCGGCAGAATTGGCACTGTGCTTGAAGGCCCCGGTGTGTGCGTCTCCAAGCCCGCGCAGGGTATAGTCAACATGTATATCGGCCCTGTGGCAGGAGGGGAGATCGCGGCTGCCGCCTGCAAGTTTTTCGCTGAGTGTTTCCTAAAGGGCGGGCTGAACGCGGAGTACATGGAGGATGTGCGCCCGGCTTTGTGGAAAAAAGCGGCGTCAAACAGCGGCTTTAACACCGTATGTGCCGTGCTGCGCATGACCATGAAGCAGGTATATGAGGACGAAAACGCTCTCGGCCTTGTGAAGAAGATCCTCAAAGAGGCCAGTGACACTGCCGCTGCTCTGGGCGTTGCGGAGAATATGTACGACGGTCTTGTCAGTGATATTCCCAAGACAGTCGCGAGTTATGGGGATTATTACCCCTCCCTCGCTCAAGACATGCTGATCTACAAGCGCCCCACCGAGGTGAATACCCTCTCCGGTGCGATCGCGCGATTCGGAGATATTGCTGGTGTGGAGACGCCCGTATGCGATGTCCTGTCGCAGACCGTGCGCGCTATGCAGGCAAACTACGACAAGCTCTATAAGGATTAATAAAAACATAGGGAGCGATGCTTGCCATCACTCAGACTGTTTACAAAGCTCTCGACAGTGTGTAAGTTTGCATGGGGAGAGGGCGGAGAGGGGACGGGAATCCCCTTTCCGCGTTCAATCTATGGTTTATAGATGAGTATTTTTAATACTCATCTATAAACACTCAAGGTGTCGACCTTTGTCGACGCATTGAGCGATGCTTGCCATCACTCCCTTTCTTAAAATGAGGTATACAAATGACAGACAGAAAGACATCTGTCGGCCAGTGGATAACGCTTTGCTTGTCTATCGCGTTGATATTAGCCGTAAAGCTCATGCCGCCCCCGGCGGGGCTGACGGCGGCTGGCTTTCAGATCCTGGGGATACTCGGCGTTGCGCTGATGCTTTTTTTAAGCTGGGGCACCGGCTGGCCGAGTATATTTATACTCGCGCTGATGATGACTGTGCCGGGGCTGTCGGTCTCGGCCGTGACAAGGGCCACCTTCGGCAATAATACCGTTGTGTTCCTGCTGCTGTGCTTTATGTTGGCTGCCTGCCTTATAAACAGTGGGGTTGCCAGGCGCATAGCCATTTGGTTTCTGACGAATAAGCTCTCCCGCAAAAGCCCGTGGCTCACGGTTTTTATGTATTTCGCGGCGGTGTATGTGCTGGATTTTGTGCTGTCGGCGGCGGTGTGCATAATGATACTGCTGCCCATACTTCTCAGTATATTTGAGAGTGTGGAGCTTGACAGGGACAGACACATTCAGCTTTCGTCAATGCTGCTTTTGGGCACGGTTGTCGTGGCGCAGCTTGCTAACGGGGCAAATCCCATTTCCCACGCGGTGACTACTCAGGGCTTTTCTCTGTTTGAATCCTACACCGGTCAGGCAATGGACTTTTTCGGTTTCTGCGCCGTTGCAACGCCTGTTTCCATTATCGGCGCGGTGACGGTGTATCTGCTGCTGCGCTTCGTGTGGCGGCCCAATGTCAGCCCTCTATGCTCAATAGATTATGATACCCTCGCTGCATCGTGCAGCCCCATGAGCAAACGGGAAAAGTGGTCGGTTTTCTTTTACGGCATGTGCGTGCTGCTGTGGCTGCTGCCGGGCTTGAGCAGCTATTTGATGCCATCTGTCGCGCCGTTTTTTGCAAAGATAAATAATTGCCTGCCGCCGCTTGCCGCGCTGTTTTTGATGAACTTTATCCGCGCCGACGGAAAGCCTGTGCTGGCCTGGGAAGAGGCTGTTAAGGGGATAAACTGGCCGACATTTATGTTTATTGCCTCGATAATGGGTTTCGGATCATTTATGGGCAACAGCGAGATAGGCTTGCCGCAGTGGATGTCCTCAGTGATGTCGCCGCTGTTTGACGGGGTGTCACCGCTGATGTTCCTTCTCGCAATGGTCACCATAGTAAACCTGCTGACAAACTTCTGCTCAAACGCCGTGGCGCTGTCAGTGGTGTTTGCCGTAGCGATGCCATTGTGCATGACGGTGTACAGCGGAGCGTTAAGTCCAATGCTTACGGCAATTTTCATTACTTCATCGTCGCAAAATGGCTGGGCGACGGCTCCGGCCACGCCTACTGCCGCTGTGGCTTACGCTTCCGGCTGGGCGGATCAGCGCCTGATTTTGCGCTGGGGATTAATAATCATGCTGGTTCAGACAGCCGTATGCTTTGCTGTTGGCTTACCGTTGGCAAATGTCCTGTTATGAATAAAAAAGAAAAGTACAGCCTTGCGGCTGTACTTTTTTGTCGGTTCACTTGAAGATGCGCTTTATCTCATCGTCTGTGAACTTTGTAAGAGCAGGAAAATCCATGTGAGCTTTATATACGCTCTCCATTTGGTCGTGCAGCGCTTTTGCCTGACGAAGCTTGAGATAAGCGAGCTCCATTAGCTTCCCATCAAGCTTTGCCGCTTCTCTCAGTTCTGCTCTATTCTCCTTGGGGATAGTTCCGCCAATCTTGATGCGCTGGGCATTTTCATAGTCGCCAAAGCCGACAAAGGCCAGAGAAAGGCCGGGGATAAGCACTGCCTCAAGCTGCTCAGGGTCAACAGGGGAGGGACAGCAGATAGTGTCCAGACCCCGGAGACGAGCTTCAGCCGCCGCATATTTCAGCGCAGCTGATATATGGACAGCCGCACCCTCAAGGCGATAGATAAGTTTACATAATTTTGATATCTCATTGCACAGCCGATAATCTCCAAGGCAGCTTGCGGCTCTTATGAAGCGCGTTTGCTCTATGGCAGTGTCGGTGGCGGTGACGCCGTGTATCCTATCAAGGGCGGCGTTGATTTTCTTTTCAGCTGAAGCAGCCTCTTTATCCGATAAAGGAGAGGGGACAGCGGCAGAGCGCAGGGCGGCAGCGGCGCATATATATCCGTAGGCTTTGTCGTACAACGCTTTGTAGCTGCGGCTAATTTGGTTGACATAATATTTTTCTTCTGCTGTAAATGGCAGAGTTAAGAATTGCCCGATGTTCACATAGTCGGCATCTACGGCGAAACAACGTGGCTCTCCAACATGGGGAGCGGTACCGTCCACCCAGGCTGTGCCAAGCTCCGGGATATACACACCGTCCAGCGAATCCGGGTCTCCGGAGCAGAGAACATATTCCACATCGAAGCCATGCTTCTCCGCGGCCTCACCTATGCGCCTCATGAAGCCTGATTTGCCGGTGCCTGGGCCGCCCTTGATTATGTGCAGAAATGCCCCCGCCGGAGGGAACTGATCATAAAGAGAATAAAAACCCTGTTTTGAATTTGCGCCTAAAAAATATGTTTTTACCATTTGCGGCACCTCCTTACCAGAGATATTATATGCAGAGTATGCCCAAAACGGCAAAAAAACCGACGCTGTCATATGACAGCGTCGGTCAAACTTGCTTTTAATGGCTGCTGATCAGACGGCGGCCTTTTTTGTGGCGAGGTCAACGACTGCGTTGACGACAGCGACAATTGCCAGCACCGCACCGGCGGCAATTACTATTGCGGCAACTGTGGAGCCTGCGACTGCGGACATCACAGAACCGGCAACAGGAGTCAAAATAGCGGCGATAGCGGCGGCAACAGCAGCGATAGCGGAGACTATGCCAGCCACCTTGCTGGAACCGATAAGACCGATAGCGCCGGCAACAAGAGCGACAACACCGGCTATGATAGCCAGAACCGCACCGACAGCGCGGAGCGTAAGCTCATGGGTGACAACAGTGCCGTTTTCACCGGAGAACTCTCTGGCGGCGGCGACAACGGCAAGACCCTGATCAATGTCAAGTATGCCCTTGCTGTCAAGGTACTTGAAGTCGGGGCCGAGCCTGTCGGCAATGCTCACAAGGTCGCCGTAAGTCTCACTGGCGAGGACAGTCTCAATGCCGTCGATAACCTGCTTCTGGCCGCTTTCATACTCATCAAGCTTAGCCTTACCGTCGGCAAGCTGCTTCTCAGCGTCATTGAGAGCCTTTTGACCTTCGTTGATGGTCTTCTCAGCTGCTTCAAGCTTCTCTTTGCCTTCTACGAGCTGACCTCTGCCATTGAGCAGAGTATCACGGCCAGCATAATATTCCTCAAGACCCTTGTTGTATTCATCAAGGCCGGCTTCGTATTCGTCAAGCTTAGCCTTACCGGCTTCGTATGAATCGACAAGGAGATATGCCTGATATGCCTGACCCATATTGGATGCAACGACAGGAACCTGCTTGTTGGCTTCGGAGGTAACCATGGCCGTTATATCAGCGGTTACAGCCCCAACTATCTGATTTCTAACTTCACCAACTACCGCGTTTGTAACTTTTTGTGTTATTTCATCGGAGAATGCGCCAACCAGAATCTGGGTCTTTTCTTGGTCAGTCAATGTGCTCGGATCGTTATCACTGGAGGTGCAGGCGGCATGAATAGCCGCAGCTTTAGTTGCATCGTCCTTACTCGCAATAACCTCCTGAATTATCTGGGGTTGGACTCTTGCCTGAATGGCGGCCATATTATCGATAGTGTTATATTGAGCAGTATATTTCTGGGTCAAAGACTGCTCGTAGTTAGCTTTAATTTGTTCGGTTACCTTGGGCACGACAACATCCTTTGCGGCCTGAACAGCAGCAGATGTAACCTCATCCGGGTTAGTGCTTCCTTTGGCATACTTATTCACTGCTTCATAGGCGGCCTTTCCAGTACCGTCCTTGTCGCTTTCAACAAATGCCTTTGCAGCGGGATAACTGGACTCATAAGCGGCGAGCTGAGCCTTACCGGCGAGATAAGCCTGTTTGTTTTGCTCAAGGGTTTCTCTGCCCTTGGCAAGCTTGGATTCAGCCTCTGAAAGCTTACTCAGACCGGCGTCGTACTCTTTCTGCTTTTCTTCCAGAGTTTTCTGGCCGGCGGTATACTCTTTTTTGCCGTCTTCCAGAGTTCTCTGGCCGTCCTCGTAATCCTTGGAGCCCTGCTCATAAGCGGCGAGGCCGTCGATATAAGCCTGCTTGTTTTCAGCCAGAGTATTCAGGCCATCCTCCAGCGTGGTAAGATCCTCGTTGGACTTAACGCTCTTATCCTCCCAATATCCCTTGCAATCCAGCACATCGGCCAGACCGATGCCGCCGCCTACAAGGCCAAAGATAGAAGCAAGAATAAGAATAACGCTAAGAATCTTAACAGAACTTTTCATGCTTTTCCTCCCATAAAATAATTTATGTGGTTCATAACACAGACTATATCTATGATACATCAAACTGTCCTAAAAAACAAGGGATTTTTTCGTTATCGACGTCTGCTTCTCACATTAATCAAAAATTGTATAACTACCCGCGGGAAACTGTTATTTAGTAAGCTGCTGAGGCATGACAGGACACGCCTTTATGCTTGAAAAACAGGCTGGGGAATGGTATAGTCGCATAGACAAAACTTTATTTTTGGCTCATAGGAGGGAAATGACAATGAATGAGGAGCTTCGCCGGGATATTGACAGCTTTGCTGAAAAAAACCGGGAGAATATTATAAGGGATATTTCACGCCTTGTGGCGGTGAACAGCGTTGCCGGGGAGAGCGAGGAGGGAGCCCCTTACGGCTCCGGCCCTGCCGAGGCGTTGAGGGTGGCTTTTGACATAGCCCATGAGCTGGGGCTGGAGACCGCAAGCTATGAGGGCAAAATGGGCTGTGCAATGACCGGTGCGGGGGACAGATACCTTGCAACCATCACTCATCTGGACATCGTCCCCGCAGGGGACGGCTGGTCAGGAGATCCTTTCACGCTGAGCGAGCGTGAGGGCTATTTGATAGGCCGCGGTGTTATGGACGATAAAGGCCCGTCTGTTCTCTGCCTTTATGCGCTGAAATATCTCAAGGAGCGGGACATAGAGCTTAAATATCCGATTCGCGCGCTGCTCGGCTTGTCCGAGGAGACGGGCATGGACGATGTGGTCTACTATCTTGATAATTACCCCGCGCCTCTTTTCTGCTTCAGCCCTGACGCAAATTTCCCTCTCTGCAATGGGGAAAAAGGCGGCTTCCATGGCAGAATTATCTCAAAGATCGCCCTTGATAATATTATCGACATTCAGGGCGGCATTGCGGGCAACGTTATCCCGGATAAGGCCTGCGCCACTGTTAAAGCTCAAAGCCTTCGATCGACCGAGCGCGTCGAGGCTGTCAGGAAGAGCGACGGCGTGTGGGAGCTTCACGCACGCGGCATAGGAGGGCACGCCTCTCAGCCGGAGGGGACGATAAACGCAATTGGCCTTCTTGTGGACTATATGTTTGAAAACGATTTGCTCCGGGGCGAGGAGAAGTCGTTGTTTGAGCTCTTCGCTTTGATGCACAGAGCGTCGGACGGCTCTCTGCTGGGTATAGATGCCAGTGACGATGCCTTTGGGCCGCTGACGGTCATAGGCGGAGTTATCGGCGTTGAGGACGGACATATCTTCCAAACTGTTGACAGCCGTTATCCGACAAGCACCGACGGCGGGCGTATAGCCGCACGGCTGCAGGAGCTTGCCGGAAATCTTGCGCAGGTCATCACCGACAGCGACTCCGTGCCTTTTTACATGAGTATTGATAACCCGGCGGTGCAGGTGTGCATCAACGCCTATAACACGATAACCGGTGAAAACGCCAAGCCCTATACCATCGGCGGCGGCACCTATGCAAGGCAGTTCCCCAACGCTGTATCTTTCGGGCCGGAGCACCCGGAGCGGCCCCAGCCGGATTTCGCAGGGCCGATACACGGCGCGGACGAGGCTGCCAGCGTTGAGTTTTTCATGGAGACGCTCAAGGTCTATATCCTCGCGCTGCTGGAGCTTGAAAAACTGGAGTTCTGATTTTGTTGTCAAAACAGTTCCCCCGCCTGATGAAACGGGGGCGGGGGCAGCTTAATTTATGGTTTTAGCCTTGTTTTTTACATTTTTTTAACCTTTGTGTTTTAAGGGGAAGTATAATAATAAAAGAAGATAATACAAAGGAGAGCGTTTGATATGAGTAAGCGTGCGCTGATTGTTGAAGACGATGCAAATATAGCGGAGCTGCTGCGCCTGTATCTGGGAAAGGACGGATTTGAGGTCATGATAGCGGCTGACGGAGGGAAAGCGGAGTCAATATTTGACCTGTTTGCCCCGGATGTTGTGCTGCTTGACATTATGCTGCCTGTGAAGGACGGCTGGCAGGTCTGCCGGGATATCCGAAAAAAGTCCTCCGTGCCTATAATAATGCTCACTGCAAAGGGCGAAACTAATGACAAGGTCAGTGGCCTTGAGATGGGGGCGGACGATTATGTGACCAAGCCCTTTGAGGTTAAGGAGCTGCTGGCCCGTGTACACGCGGTCATGCGCCGCACCGATGCAGACGCTCCGGTGGAGAAGAAGCTGGTCTTTGATAAAATGACGATCAACCTCGACTCCTATGAGCTTATTGTCAATGGCAAAAAGGTTGACACCCCGCCAAAAGAGATGGAGCTTCTGTATCATCTGGCTTCCTCACCAAACCGGGTCTTTACCAGAAATCAGCTTTTGGACGAGGTTTGGGGCTTTGACTATTTCGGTGACTCGAGGACAGTTGATGTCCATGTCAAGCGCCTGAGAGAGAAGCTGGAGGGCGTGTCAGACAAATGGAGCCTGAAAACCGTCTGGGGAGTGGGCTATAAGTTTGAGCTGCTCAGCTGAAGGACTATGAAAAGTATCTATTTGCGCAATTTCAGCGCCACAGCGCTGATGGTATTCATTTGCTTTCTGGTAATAACCCTTTCCTTTCTGGGAATCGGGCGCAATTATCTTCTCAATGAATACCGCCTGCAAATGAACGCCGCGGCAGAAGAAGTTGCCCATACGGCCTCTGTTTTTTCGGGAAATGAGGACTCTCTTTCCTCATGGCCGTTGGCAATGTCACTTAGCTCTATTGCCGCTTCAACAGGCAACCAAGTGCTGATTGCGGATATAAGCGGGCACATAGTCTCATGCTCGGACAAGGCGCCTACCTGCGAGCACATGGGCGTCGCGATACCTGAGCAGTTTATCGACCACCTTGAGAAGGCTGGCGTCTATAACTGCAAAAGCGACATCGGTGGGCTTTTTAAGTCTGAGCGCTATATCGCCGCACGGCTCATCAGTTCTCCTATCAACGGGGAGAGCATAGGCTATGTAATGGTGTGCAAGAGCATGGATAATATCCTCGGCGCCTGGTCGGCTTTTCTCACGGTGGCGATGATAGTCACCATCGGTGTGTTTTTCGCGGCGATGCTGACGGCGCTGGTTTATTCAAAACGTATGGCAAGGCCGCTTGATGAGATAGCCGCCGCCTCCCGCAAATTTGCAAGAGGGGATTTCTCTGTCCGCGTCCGGCAGCAGGATGACCCCACTGACGAGATGGGCGCGCTTATTGATTCCTTCAACAAAATGGCGGACTCTCTGGAGCAGGCTGAAAACCGCCGCAGCGAATTCATTGCCAATATCTCCCATGAGCTCCGCACTCCCATGACCACCATTTCCGGCTTTGCCGACGGTATTTTGGACGGTACCATACCCAAAGAGGACGAAGATAAGTACCTCATCTCCATCAGAGATGAGACCCGCCGCCTGTCAAGGCTCGTTAGGGATATGCTCAGGGTCTCCCAAACAAAGTCCTCTTCCGCCGACCCCAACCGCCGCACGGTGTTCGATTTGACGGAGCTTATATTGCAGACGCTTCTGAGCTTTGAGAGCCGTGCAACGGCGAAAAATCTTGACGTCGACCCTCAGCTTCCCGAGAATCACATCATGGTCAAGGCCGACAGAGACGCCATCACTCAGGTCATATATAATTTGCTTGATAACGCGGTGAAGTTTGCAAAGCCCGGCAGCTGCCTGATTTTGCGGCTTTATAAGGACAGCGGCAAGGCCTATGTCTCCATAAAGGACTTTGGCGAGACTATCCCGCCGGACGATCTGCCTTTTATCTTTGACCGCTTCCACAAGTCTGACCGCTCGCGCAGCATGGATAAGGACGGCGTGGGGTTGGGGCTGTATCTTGTGAAGACCATCATCAACAGCCACGATGAGGATATTGCCGTGCGCAGTGAAAACGGCATGACGGAGTTCGTGTTTACGCTGGCTCTGGCTGAAAAGCAAAAACAGTAAATTTATGCCGGAGGGTCTGACCGCCGGTCAATGAGGATAGATTATGAGCGATAATGATTTTTATCAGGAGCAGAACTGGTATAATACCGGGACATACCAGCCTGATGAGCTGCCGTCTGCCCCGGTTCAGAGCGCGAAAAAGCCAAAGAACAAAAAGAAGCGGAACTACCGCATAGCGGGAGCCATCTGTGTGTTGCTGGTGCTGATAGTTGCCACATCCCTTGCCTTCGGCGGCGACAGAGAGGGTATAGTCATCAGCGATAAGCCCGCCCAGAGCGGGGACGGCTTTTCCGAGGGTTTTTCAGATGATTTTGAGGAGTTTTTCAAGAACTACTATACCGGTGTTGACCTCCAGCGTACAGATATAAATATTCCCCGCGCGGATCTGCCTGACTATGCCATGGAGCTTCAGACCCATGAGGGGGAGGAGATGAGCTTAAAAGAGCTCTACGAGCGCTGCGCCCCCTCAGTTGTGGCCATTTCCGGTTATAAGGACGGGCAGAACGGCTATAACTGGGGCACTGGAGTTGTTCTGTCTGAGGACGGATTGATCCTCACCAACACCCATGTGATCGATGGATGCGACAGCGCGAAGGTCACTCTCAGCGACGACAGAGAGCTTGACGCAAAGCTTGTTGGCGCTGACGGGATAAGTGATCTCGCGGTGCTTAAAATCGAAGCCGAGGGTTTGACACCTGCCAAATTCGGAGAGAGCGGGAGTTTGCAGGTGGGGGAGAGTGTGGCCGCAATCGGCAATCCCCTCGGAGAAACCTTCCGCAGCACTCTGACCGATGGCATTATCTCCGCCATTGAGCGCGGCATAAGCTATCAGGGGCACAGCATGACCCTTTTGCAGACCAATACCGCCATCAACGAGGGCAACTCCGGCGGCGCGCTGTTTAATATGTACGGGCAGGTCATCGGAATCACAAATATGAAGATGATGTCAAGTTACTCGAGCATTGAGGGCATCGGCTTTGCGATCCCTTCAAGCACCGTGCGCAATGTGGTCAACGCTATCGCTAAGGACGGCGAGGTCAAGGGCAGGACTTCCATCGGCATCACCGTGGGTGCTGTCCCGGCCGAGGCAGCGGAGCACTATGAGCTGCCCGAGGGGCTGTACGTCTCCGATGTGGCAGAGGGCTCAGACGCAGAAAAACAGGGGATAAAGGTCGGGGATATCATTACCGCTGTGAACGATATTCCTGTGCGCGTCACGACGGATATAAGCGCCATAAAGGACGAATTACAGGTCGGCGACAGCATGAAGTTCACCGTCTGGCGGGACGGTGAGACAATGGAATTTAATGTCCGGCTCATGGACACAAACGATGTCTACGGGTGAAAAATAAAAAAATCTCTGTGCGACTGCACAGAGATTTTTTTATGCTTTCTTTTTCTTAAAAAAGCTGCCGCCGGTTTCGGAAATAAGCACAGACACAAAAATCAGCACAAAGCCCAGCACCAGCTTGAAGGTCATCTGCTCATGGTAGAAGATGATAGAGATAAGCGTGCCGAATACGGATTCCAGCGTCATGATGACGGCAGTGGTCGAGGAGGGGGTGTACTTCATACCCCAGGCCTGGAGAAAGAAGCAGACTGCTGTGCACATCACGCTCAGATATGCGATGCTGAGCCATGCTCCGCCGGGGAGATTCTGGGGCGGCTGCTCAAATATGAGTGCGCCCACCCAGCAGGCCAGAGCCGCCGCCGCGAACTGCACTGTGGAAATGGACAGCGCGTCGCATTTTCCGGCGTATTGCTCCATCATGATTATCTGCAGCCCGTAAAACACACCGCAGCAGAGCGTGAGCACATCACCAATGTTCACTCTGCCGCTGATATCGCTCAGGGACACAAAGCCAATGCCCGTTATGCAAAGCAGCGCCGCGATGATATTTGCCGCGGTTGGCCTGCGCTTATATATGCCCCAGGCCATGAAGGGAACGAGGACGCAATAAGTCGCGGTGAGAAAGGCGTTTTTGCCGGGGGTTGTGTATTTTAGCCCATAGGTCTGCACAATGTACGCCGTGGCGAGACAGAACCCCATCATAACGCTGCCGCGAAAAACCTGCTTATCCATTTTGAAAAGCTTATGGTTCGCGGCAAGCCCCAGCAGCAGCGCCGAGACAGTGAAACGGATCGACATTATCCAGAATGTGCCGATATTATCGAGGGTACTCTTAAGGATAACAAAAGATGTGCCCCAAATCAGAGTCGTGGCGAAAATCGCGGCTCTGCCAAGAATTGCTTTTTTGCCAGTCATAAATTTATTCCTTAGTCATATACTGCGCGGCGGCACGGAGCATGAATTTTTTCCTGACGCCGCCATCAAATTCAATTTCTATAAAATGATCCCCGCCCATGGGCTTCATGCTCAGGATAACACCGTTGCCGAACACCTTGTGCTTTATTCTGTCCCCGGCGGCAAAGTCTGCTCTTGTGGGGGAGGAAGGGGTTTTAGGCGCGCTGGGCGTGGGGCCGACATATCTCGGCTGCTTGACAGGAGCGTATTCCTCATGGCCGAAATTCACCGTGCGATCCCCGTAGGAGTAGCCCTTGGGGATGTTTTTGTTGTTGATATCCGCATCCGGTATCTCGTCGACAAAGCGGGAGACGCGGTTGGAGGTTGTTCGCCCGAAGAGCATGCGCTGCCGCGCACAGACAAGATACAGCTGCTCCATTGCCCGTGTGATGGCCACATAGCACAGCCGGCGCTCTTCCTCCATCTCCTCCGGCTCACCAATGGCGCGAAGACCCGGAAAGATGCTCTCCTCCATGCCGACGATGAACACCGTTGGAAACTCAAGCCCTTTTGCGCTGTGCATGGTCATCAGCACCACGCAGTCGCTCTCTGCGTCATAGCTGTCCATGTCGCTGTAAAGGGCCACATTTGCAAGGTATCCGTCAAGGGTCATGTCGCCCGTCTCATTCATGTAGCTTATTATGCTGCTCTTGAGCTCCTGCACATTCTCGGCGCGCGCCGAGTCCTTTGGGTCTGTGGAGCTTTGCAGGGTTAGGAGATACCCTGTCTTTTCAAGCACCTCGTCATACAGCGCGTCGGGGCTGTTATTTTCGCTGAATGCGCGCAGTTCTTTTATCATGCCTGCAAACTGCCGCATACGCAGGGCGGGGCGGGACAGCTCCGGATATAAGTCCGCGTGGTCAATGATATCAAAAAGACTGCAAGCGTTTTCTGCCGCAAGCTGCTGGGCGATCTCAATGCTCCGCGCGCCGATGCCGCGCGCCGGGGTGTTGATTATACGCGTCAGGCGCAAATCGTCCGACGGCGCGGCGACAACACATAGATAGGAGAGAACGTCCTTTATCTCCGCGTGGTCGAAGAAGCGGTTGCCGCCCACAACACGGTAGGGGATACCGCTGCGCTTGAAAGCAAACTCAAGCTGACTGGCCTGCGCGTTCATGCGGTATAACACAGCGAAATCCCGGAAGTTCTGCCCGTGGCTGCGCCCGTCCATAATGGCGTAGGCCACATACTGGGCCTCTTCGTGTTCATTGTCGGCAACATACAGCTCCAGCTTATTACCGCCGGATTTTTTTGTCCACAGCTCCTTGCCCTTGCGGCCAAGATTATTGCGGATAACTGCGTTTGCGGCGGATAGAATATGACCGGTGCTGCGGTAGTTCTGTTCAAGGCGGATAGTGCGGCAGCCTTCAAACTGCCGCTCAAAGGAGAGAATGTTCTCAATTGTCGCTCCGCGGAATTTATATATACTCTGGTCATCATCACCCACAACGCAGATATTCCCATGCCCGCCGGCCAAATTGGAGGCAAGCAGATATTGCAGGTGGCTCGTGTCCTGATACTCGTCGATGAGCACATAGCGAAAGCGACGCTGCCAGTACCGGCGCACGTCCTCCTCCCGCTCAAGCAGGAGCACGGTGTTAAATATCAAATCGTCGAAATCCATGGCGTTTGCCGCAAAAAGCCGTCGGGAGTACTCACTGTATACCTCTCCGATCTTCGTCCGGCGCATATCTCCGCTGGCGCGGGCATTGAAAAGATAGTCGCTTGCCGCGACGCGGGAGTCCTTTGCGCGGCTTATCTCGGCAAGGATGGCTTTGGGAGGGAAGCTCTTATCGTCAAGCTCCATATCCTTTATTATGCGCTTCATGAGGCTCTGGCAGTCAGAGGTGTCATAAATCGTGAAGCTGCCGGAGTAGCCAAGGCGCTCAGCGTCCCGCCGGAGTATGCGCACACAGGCGGAATGAAAGGTGCAGGCCCAGATATCGTTTGCCTCAGCGCCCAACATACGGCCAAGGCGCTCTTTCAGTTCGTCAGCCGCCTTGTTGGTGAAAGTGATGGCCAGTATACGCCATGGCTCAACAGGGTCAAGGGGCGCCGCGGCGCGGGCGGACTCTCCGCCTGCGCGCAAAAGCTTGAGCTGCTCCTCGTCCGCATCGGGCGGCAGCTCATCACTGTCGGAGGCTCTGCCGTAACGCAGGAGATTGGCGATGCGGTTTATAAGAACCGTGGTTTTGCCGCTGCCGGCGCCTGCAAGAATAAGCAGGGCGCCCTCGGTACAGAGCACCGCCTCCTGCTGCATGGGATTGAGCGCGGAAAAATCGGCGCGAATGACCTCGCGCCGGGCCGCTATGTAGTTTTTTTCAAATTCAGTCATCATGGGAGAGATTTTACCATATTAAGCCTTGTTTAACAAGGGAAAAATCGGTTGAAAAAATATGACGCGGGTGATATGCTTTTGTGCATAAAGGAGCATACTATGAAAACTATTGCTGTAATTGATGACGATATTTACATCGGCGATCTGCTGGAGGAGCTGCTGACAGGGGAGGGCTACGCCGTTATCCGCGCCTACTCCGGTACGGAAGCCCTGCTCATGCTGGAAAAGACCCCTGTCGACCTGGTGCTGCTCGATTTGATGCTGCCCGGACTCAGCGGTGAGCAGGTGATGGAGCGGTTGGAGGGTACGCCGGTCATCGTGCTCTCTGCAAAGGCGGGGACTGATGACAAGGTGAAGCTCCTTCTCTCCGGAGCTCACGATTATGTTACAAAACCCTTTGATAACCGGGAGCTGCTTGCGCGGATATCAGTGCAGCTGAGGGAAGAAAAGAGCCGAACCAGCCTGAAATTTGGTGATTTGAGCCTCAACAGCCTTTCCCATGAGGTGAGCGCCAATGGAGTGGCACTGCACCTTACTCGCACGGAGTACGCCGTATTAAAGCTGCTGATGGATAATCCCGGGCAGGTTGTGGCGAAGTCTGCCATACTTGATGGAATATTCGAAGATACGCCCGACTGCACCGAAAGCTCTCTAAAGATCCATATCAGCAATTTGCGCAAAAAGCTGCGCGATGCCGGAGCTCGGGAGAGCATCGAGGCCGTGTGGGGGATAGGTTTTCGTCTTAACTGAATCTTTACGTTTTTCTTTACCGCTGTCTTAACCTATAAATGCTATGCTTTACCTGAAAAGGAGGTAATGCAATGTACGCATTGGAAACAGATAAACTCAGCAAAAGCTATGGCCGTTTTAAGGCGCTGGACGGACTTTGCATCCATGTGCCCCAGGGCGCGATATACGGCCTTGTGGGCAAAAACGGCGCGGGAAAAACCACGCTTATTCGCATAGTCTGCGGCCTGCAAAGCCCAACTTCCGGCAGCTTTTCTATTTATGGCGTACCATCGAGAGGGCAGATAAACAGCGCCCGCGGGCGTATAGGGGCGGTGGTTGAGACCCCATCCATCTATTCGGACATGAGCGCGCGGGACAATCTGCGTATGCAGTACAGAGTGCTCGGCCTGCCTTCGGAGGCAGATATCGACAGCCTTTTGGAGCTTGTAGGTTTATCCGATACGGGCAGGAAAAAGGTTGGTCATTTCTCCCTTGGTATGCGCCAGCGGCTGGGTATAGCCGTCGCCCTTGCGGGAAGCCCCGATCTGCTTATTCTGGACGAGCCTATAAACGGGCTTGATCCTCAGGGTATAATAGAGATCAGAGAGCTTATTTTAAAGCTCAATCGGGAGCTCGGGATAACGGTGCTGGTGTCAAGCCACAATCTTGATGAGCTTTCCCGCATTGCCAGCCACTATGGATTTATTAACGAGGGGCGTACCGTGCGGGAGATAAGCGCACAGGAGCTTGAAAAAGCCTGCCGCAAGTGTATGCGCCTTGTTGTCAGCAGCATGTCCGCCCTCTGCCGCGTGCTGGACGAGAGCGGTCTTGACTACATGGTCTGCTCACCGAGCGAGGCGGAGGTCTACGGGCAAATTTCAATTTCCCGCCTTGCCGCCGCCATGACCGAGGCCGGGGGCGAGCTGATCGCCGTGCAGGAGTCGGAGGAGAGCCTTGAAAGCTATTATATGAATCTGATGGGGGGTGCGGCAAATGGCTAAGCTCTTATCCGCCGGTCTCCTGCGCCTGAGAAAATGCAGGGTATTCTATATTATCTGTGCTGCTGCTATCGTCATAAGCGGTGCACTGGTTTACAGTCATCACGGGGATTATGAGGATTATTCGGCTTCGCTGAGACTTTGCCTTTTCGACCATGTGCCGCTTATTGGCCTTATATGTTCCGTTTTCATCGGCCTGATGCTCGGCTCCGAGTATAGCGACGGCACAGTGAGGAACAAGCTAATCGTGGGGCATAAGCGCGGCAATGTGTACCTGTCATATGTAATAATCTCTGCGATAGGGGCTGTCATTGTGTCTGCACTGTGCCTGACAGTGACCGTGATCCTGGGGCTTGCGCTGTATAAAAGCCTTGGCATAAGTGTGGGGGCGCTCATATGGCTGTGCTTGTGTGAGCTTATGATAGCAGCTGCCTCTGCCTCTGCCGCGGCGCTGGTGGCGGCATGTACGAAAAGCCGCGCCATTACAGCCGTATCGTGTATAATAGCGTTTCTCGCGCTGCTGTTTGCAGGCTCTTATATAAATGGCCGACTTGAAGAACCGGAGTTTATAGATTATTATGTGATGACCAGTGAGTCCGGTATGCCAATGGAAGTCCAGACCGCGCCTAATCCCAATTATGTCTCCGGAGTGGAACGAACGATTCTGGAGCTTATCTGTGAGTTTGACCCGGCAGGGCAGTCTATATTGATGTCAAACTTCAGAGCTGCGCACCCAGAGAGGCTGCCGCTGATGAGCCTGCTGTTTATAATTACGACCACGGCTGCGGGCTGCGCGGTATTTGGTAAAAAGGATATAGTTTAAAAGGGGAGAGCCTAATGCTTTATTGCCTGGGCGCGGCGCTTATTGTGATAATTGCGCTGCTGATAAAGCTGCATCTTATACACACAACAGCGGAGGAAATATCCGCTGCCGTGAAGGACATCCGCGCCCAGGGCTCAAACCGCCTTATCACCGTTTCCAGCCGTGACCGGCATATGCGCGCCCTCGCCGCTTCGCTCAATGATGAGCTGCGTGAGATGAGCGCCCTGCGCCGCAAATACGAACAGGGGGATATGGAGCTGAAAAACGCCATTACAGGCGTGTCTCACGATTTGCGCACACCGCTGACGGCTATTGCGGGATATATCGACCTTCTTGAGCGGGAGACAGACCCCGTAAAGCAGGCGCGATACTTTTCCATTATAAAAAACCGCACCGAGGCCCTGGGAGAACTCGGCGAGGAGCTGCTGGACTATTCTGTCAGCGCGTCCCATGAGCAGAGATTAGACATTCGACCAATGGCGGTAAACCGGGCGTTGGAGGAGAGTCTTGCTTGCTTCTATCAGGCTTTTTCCGGCAGGGGTATAGTGCCGGAGATATCCATACCGGAGGAGCCAGTCGTCTGTTACGCCGAGGCACAGGCTCTTGCACGTGTGCTGGGCAATGTCCTCTCCAACGCCGCCAAATACAGCGACGGCGATCTTTTTGTGAGTCTGACGCCCAGCGGCGAAATAGAAATCGAAAACAGCGCGAGCGCGCTTGACAGCGTGCAGACAGAGAAGCTTTTTGACCGCTTTTATACCGTTGAAAATGCCCGCGGCTCGACGGGTCTGGGCCTGAGCATAGCCAGAACCCTCACCGAGCGCATGGGCGGGAAAATAGAGGCCCAATACCTCGAAGGACGGCTCCATATCTTAATAAAACTTAAAAAAGAAACAAAATAGAAACAAAAGTGCAAAAATATATTGACAAGATGTCGGATTCTGCGGTATTATGTCGATAGTCTTAGAGGTAGTATAGCGGAATTTTTATACCCTTGTAAGGAGCATCTTATCATGAAAGAATTTTTCCAAAAGCTGCTTGCAGCTATCAAGAACGAGCGTATAGAGAAGGCGCTGGTCATTGCGCTGCCCTGCCTGGCGGTGCTTGTCTGTGCGCTGATCCTTGCGCCTCAGATAAGCGCGATGAACAATCATGGTGCTGCAAACCAGCCCAATGATGTTGTTATCGAGACGCCCAATGTCTCCGCGCCCCAAGCCAGTCCCAGCGGCAATCCCACTGTTGTGACACCGCCGGTCGCGACTGTGCCTGTGGTCTCTCCCAGTCCCAGCCCCAGTGCTTCTCCCAGCCCCAGTCCCAGCGGTAATAACGGCGGCAGCGGCAGCACTATTTCCACCCAGCTCAGGGCTGATGCCGGCACGGACGATCTTTATATCACCGTGTGCGACTCAAAGGGCAACGCTATAACCGGTAAGACCCTTACTCTCAGTGTCAAGTACCCCGACGGGAATACATACTCCTTCAAGACCGACAGCGAGGGTGACTGCTATCTGGTGCGCCTTGAGGCCGGTGAGTACACTGTGTCCATGAAGGCTCAGAGCGGCTACGGCGCAGCCTCCGCTATAAAGCGGACTGTCACAGGCAGCGTTGAATATCTGCCCATTGAGGATATTGAGGCCGTGGTTGAAGTCGTTGATGCCTCTGACGTTACCAGCCAGATAAAGCCCGAGAACGGCGGCAGCGCGCCAACCGGCGGCATTATTGAGGAGATAACCACACCTCCGGAAGTGAGCACAGGCGACCCTGTCCTTGACTCCAACGGCAACCCAACCTACAACTACCAGTTCAAGACCGGCCCCAACGGCTTCCTGCTTTACAGAGGCAGCAGTGAGGAGAGCGGTGTTATCCCAGTTGACGAGGGTCACGGTGTGATTTATGGTCTGGTGTTCGTTCCCGACGAAAGCGGCGACAGCGTTGATAAGGTCACCGGCAGAAGGGGATACTATGACACGATCGCGTTGCTCAATGCTGACAACAGCCCCGTTTCAGACTATGAAATAGTCGCAACTCCCATTTTGGGCGGCTCTTCAAAGGGCGGCTGGAAAACCGAGAACGGTAGGACTTATTATCTTGACGCAAACGGCAACAAGGTCACCGGCCTTAAGCGCATCGACGGCGAGCTGTTCTTCTTCGACGCAAACGGCGTGAGGGCAAGCGCTGTGGGTATTGACGTATCCTTCTATAATGAGGACATCAACTGGAGCGCTGTGAAGGCTCAGGGCATCGACTATGCCATTATCCGTCTCGGCGGCCGTACTTGGCGCGATGGGACTCTCTACCGCGACGATAGAGTCGACGAGTACATCAAGGGCGCGAAGAACGCCGGATTAAAGATCGGCGCGTACTTCTATTCCACCGCCATCACCGAGCAGGAGGCGGTCGAGGAGGCCAGCCTTGCTATCAGCATCCTTGACGGCGCGTCTCTTGACTACCCGCTCTACTACGACGTTGAGCGCTCCGGCATATATCCCGATGCCCGCCACGATCAGATCTCCGCAGCCCAGCGCGGCAAGATAGCCGTTGCCTTCTGTGAGACGGTTGCCGCCGGCGGCTACACCCCCGGCGTCTACTCCAACCAGAATTTCCTTAAGAACGAGATCGACTTTGACGCCATTGATGAGTACTCAATCTGGCTTGCAAGCTATACCCGCGACTTTGCCTTCCCCAACTTCAATAAGACCTACAATATGTGGCAGTTTACCGACAGGGGACAGGTCAACGGCATCAGCGGCGATGTCGATATGAATGTGATATTCTAAAATATACGCAAAACGCCCGTGAGCAAAAAAGCTCACGGGCAATTTTATAGTCTAACTCCCCGACGCAGCCGGGGAGTCTGTTTCATATTAGTCTACCAGCACCATGCTGTGGCCATGGACATCAACGACCTCGGCGTCCACATTGTACACATCCTTGAGCGCCTGCCGGTCAATTATCTCCTTGCCGCCGAAGCGGTACACCTGACCGCCGCTGAGCAGGAGAAAACGGCTGCAAAAGCGTAGGGCAAGATTCAAATCATGAATGACAACAATGGCGGTTATGCCCTGCTGACGGCAGATATCGCTGATCATCTGGAGCACCATGTACTGGTTCTGAATGTCCAGCGCGCTGGTCGGTTCGTCCAGCAGGAGTATTTTAGGCTGCTGCGCGAGGGCGCGGGCCAGCATGACCTTCTGCTTTTCACCGCCGGAGAGCGTGCTGAGAAAGCGGCCCCGCAGATGGGATATGCCCAGCTCGTCCATCGCCATATGGACTATCTCATGATCCTGCTCGGTAAAGCTCCACTGCATATACGGCTTGCGGCCCAGCATGACAATATCGTGCACGGTCATCTGTGTGCCCGGAACGCTCTGGGCCACAAACGCCATGCGCTGGGCGATCTGCCTGCCGGGGAGACTAAGAACATCTTCACCGTTCATGATCACCTGTCCGGAATCCGGCGTCAATATCCTGTTAAAACATTTGAGCATGGTACTCTTACCAGCGCCGTTATTACCCAAAATAGCCATGAACTGTCCATCTTCCACGGAAAAATTTAAATTTTTGAGCACTTCCGGGCCGTTTTTGTAATGATAACTCAGGTTTTCAACGCTCAGCATTCCTTCTTGCCCCCCTTGAACAGAAGATAGAGGAACAGCGGGCCGCCGAGGAAGGAGGTTATCGCGCCGATGGGCAGCACAACGGGGCTGACAACCACTCGGGCAAAAAGATCGCCCAGAAGTAGCAGCAGAGCGCCTGCCATGGCGGAGCCGGGCAGCAGATACACATGGTTGTTGCCCACCACGAGGCGGACAATGTGCGGTGCCACAAGACCGATGAAGTTGATAAGCCCGATATAGGACACGATAACCGAGGCTGTGACACAGCAGAGCACAGTGTTCACCATGGTGAGCCTGTTAACATTTATGCCGAGGCTTGCCGCCGTCTCCTCGCCGCTGAGAAGCGCGTTATAATCCCAGCGGTGCAGGAAGAAGTAGAAGCAGACGAAAACAAGGACAACGGCCATTTTGCCTACATCGCCCCAGCTTGTATTGCTGAGGCTGCCAAAGGTCCAGAAAACAAGAGTGTTCAGCTCAACCTCACTGGCAAAATACTGCATGAGCGTTGTACCGCCGGTGAACATCGAGCTTATAGCCACGCCAGCAAGGACAATACCCTCCGCCGAGATACGCTTAAAGCGGCTCAGAGCCAGAATAACCAGCGCGACGCCTATACTCCCAGCAAAGGCGCAGACGGGGATAGCCAGGCGGCCCAGCCCGCCGACAGAGCCCATGTGGAGGACAATGATGGCAAAAGCCGCGCCAAAGCTTGCCCCTTGGGACACGCCAAGAGTGGAGGAGGAGGCAAGGGGATTACGCAAAATGGCCTGAAAAACAGCGCCCGTTATTCCCAGCCCCGCGCCCGCGATAATGGCGGTGCAAATACGGGGCAGACGGTTGCTTCGGACGATAAGATTGATCTTCTCGTCCGAAGAGCGGCCAAACACACCCAGTATAAGCTGGGAAATGGGCGTGTTATATGAGCCTGCCCGAAGCGACAGCAGAAAGGCCCCGATGAGCAGCACAAACAGCCCTGCCAAAAACCATATACTGCGCTGGCGGTTGCGTTTAAAAAGCTGATCTTCGCCGTGGGTCGACAGCTTATCCGCCGATGGTGACAGTGGTAAATTCATATCCAGCTTCCTTCAAATCGTTATAGGGGTTCACACCGAGAATAGTCTCGAAAATCTCGCCTATCTTAGCGTCAATGTCCACATCGGAAAACTCCTCGGGATAGAGGACGGAGGCGGCATAGTATGCGTCGGCAAGGGCGGTGTCAAGGTTGGAGGCATAGGAGCGGAAGGATACCTGCGAGTAAACCTTGCCCTCCTTGACGGCGGTGAGGCTGTTGTAGTAGTCGGGGTGAGCGGCATAGTCCTCATTTATAAGGGCAAGGCCGTTGTAATCTACAAATATCACATCCGGATCCCAGGTGAGGATCTGCTCCAGCTCACAGTCAAAGGCCAGCTCCTGACCGGTAAGATCGGCGAGATTATTGGCGTTTATCAGCACAAAGGGGCCGTAATTAGCCTCCGTGCCCTCAAAGCCATGCAGACCCTTAAAGGACACGCCGCAGACATAGGTGCTGGGCTTCTCTTCGTCGGGAATATTGCCGGTGCGCTCGGCAAGGTCAGCCTCTATCGAGCGCAGATACGCGCTCAGTTCCTCGGCGCGAGCCTCCTTGCCGTAGAGCTCGCCAAGAATACGTATGGTTTCAAAGGCTTTGTCGTCAAGAGTAGTGTCGCTGCCGCCGACGCAGACCACGGGGATACCAGTCCTGGCTTGAAGCTCATCGGGGTCACACTTTGCGTAGGAGGACATGACGATGACCTGGGGACTGAGCTTTATGATCTCCTCCTCCCAAGGCTCACCGTTGCCGCCGATTGCGGGCAGATCCTTAAACAGATCGTAATTTACATAGTTGTACATACGATCCATGCCGCCCTCTTTTTCATAATCCTCAACCCCGGCAACCAGCTCTTGCCCCTGCACGTAGCAGGTATAACGCAGAGCTCCGACACCGATGCAGATAACGTGCTCAACGGTCTGGGGGATTTCAACAGCGCGGCCATTTGCGTCCACGATTATACGCATCTCAGCAGCGGGAGACCCAGACTCGGCAGGAGAGGCGCTTTCTGCCGGAGCAGGGCTGCTGGCGCAGGCGCAAAGGCCAAGAGCCACAACCAAAGTAAGCAGGAGGGAAATAATTTTAATTGTGTTTCTCATTTGAATCACCCTTTTTACAAGATGGTCAAATTTTATCACATTAAATTAACGCACGTAAGCCCCCCTGGGGGATAGAATTTTTCGTTTTTCACTTTTCACTAAAAAGAGAAAAGATAAGAGAATAGGTGTCCCTTCGGGACGATTTCATAATTTAGGCTGCTGCAAAGCGGGAGCTTCGCAGCAGCCTCATAATATTTCCACGCTTATATCCGCTTCCATTTGGCTCCGTGGGGGATATCAGTAATTTCTATCCCGGAAGCCTTCAGCTCGTCTCTTATTCTGTCCGCCTCGGTGAAGTTTTTGGCTTTCTTCGCGTCCTGGCGGGCCTTGATTTTGGCCTCTACCTCTGCGTCGGTCTCGCCGGATTCGGAGATAATGGTAAATTCACCGGCGGCGAGAGTCTGCTTTTTAAGCTCCTCCCGCTTGACGTCGGCCTTCTTAATGAGGTCAAGACCCAACACCCGGTCAAAATCAGCGATGACGGCAAGCTTTGTGGCGTCATTGGTTTGGTATTTGAGCACATCATATACCGCGGTGACGGCAAGGGAAGTGTTCAAATCGTTGTCAAGCGCAGCTGTAAAGCGCTGCTTTAAAGCCTCGGCTGCCGCCTCGTCATACTCGCCATTGTCAGGCTTGAGAGCGGCAATCTTGGCGATGAGCTTGTTGTACGCGCCCTGCGCGTTATCAAGGTTTTCCCAAGTAAAGACAAGGGACTTGCGATAGTGACTCTGGAGGCAGAACAGGCGGTAGGCGAGGGGGTCGTAGCCCTTTTCCTCCAGCAGAGATACGGTCAAAAATTCTCCGCTCGATTTGCTCATTTTGCCGGAATTTGTATTAAGGTGGAGGACATGCATCCAATAATTGCACCATTTGTGTCCCAAATACGCTTCAGACTGTGCAATTTCGTTGGTGTGGTGGGGGAAAGCGTTATCAATGCCGCCGCAGTGGATGTCCAGATCCTCGCCCAGATGCTTGATGGAAATGCCGGAGCACTCGATATGCCAGCCGGGATAGCCCACGCCCCATGGAGAGTCCCACTTGAGCGCCTGATCCTCAAACTTGGACTTGGTAAACCAGAGGACAAAGTCATTCTTATTGCGCTTGTTGGTGTCCTCCTCCACGCCCTCACGCACGCCCACATCAAGGTCGTCCGCGTTGAAATCGTTAAAGACATAGTAGCGCTCAAGCTTCGAGGTGTCAAAATACACATTGCCGCCGGCAAAATAAGCGTAGCCGGTGTCCATAAGCCTGGTGATTATTTTGATGTAATCATCAATGCAGTTGGTGGCGGGCTCAACCACATCGGGGGTCTTGATGTTGAGCTTTGCGCAGTCGGAGAAGAAAGCGTCGGTATAAAACTTCGCTATCTCCATGACGGTCTTATGCTCGCGTCTGGCGCCCTTGAGCATCTTATCCTCGCCCTCGTCCGCGTCGGAGGTCAGGTGACCGACATCGGTGATGTTCATGACGCGCTTGACATTATAGCCCGCGTAGCGCAGGTATTTCTCCAGAATATCCTCCATGATATAAGAGCGGAGGTTGCCTATATGGGCAAAATGGTACACGGTCGGGCCGCAGGTGTACATCTTGACAAGCTTAGGGTCATTGGGGACAAAGTCCTCTTTTTTTCTGCTGGCGGAATTGTAAAGCTTCATAGTAGTTTTCGCTCCTTAATCGATGTCCTTAAAAACATCGCGGTTTTTCCAAAAATATTCTACTCCGGAATAAACAGTGGTGACAACGATGACAACAGATGAAATTATGTTAACCAGCGCTATCTGCGGGAAGAGAAGCATCGCGCCAAGACCCACCATGGTACAGCCGGTCTTTATCTTACCCGACCACGCCGCGGCGATGACCCGCTGCTGCTCCACGGCGACCAGCCGCAGACCGGACACGGCAAACTCCCTGAAAAGCACCACGGCGACGACCCATCCGGGCATCTGACCGTTTTCGATGAAGAAACACATGGCCGAGAGCACCAGCATTTTGTCCGCCAGCGGGTCGGCAAACTTGCCGAAGTTTGAGATCTGGTTATAGTGCCTTGCGATGTAACCGTCAGCCATATCAGACAGGCAAGCGATTATGTAAACCGCAAGAGCCCAGTACATATGTCCCATGTAGGCAAGGATCAGAAACACGGGAATCATAATCACCCGGAAAATTGTAATTTTATTTGCAGTGGTCATATTTATCTCCATTCCGCCGCAAAATTGCCGGCACGATAATTAATGAAAATTTTCTTAAGCCTTGACTTCCTCGCCGTACAGATCCCCGCCGTCGGCGGAGGTGATATGCACGGCGGCAAACTCACCTTCCTTACAGCTGCCGCAGAAGTAGACCTGCCCGTCGATATCCGGTGAGTCGGCGTAGCTCCTGCCAACGAGGTATTGGCTCTCCTCATCAAAATATTCGCAGAGAACCTTTATTGTTCTGCCCACAAAGCTCTGGCAGAAAGCATCCATGATAGGGGCTTGCAGCTCCATGATAAGCCCGGCCCGGCGCTGTGCCTCCTCGCTGTCAACGTGAGGCATCTCGGCGGCGGGAGTCCCTTCCTCCGGGGAGAAGGGGAAAACGCCCACCCGCTCAATGCGGGCTTCTTTCAGAAAATCACACAGTTCCTCAAACTCCGCCTCGTCCTCGCCGGGGAGGCCGGCGATAAGGCTCGTCCTTAGCACAAGACCGGGAATACGCTCGCGAAGAGTTTTAAAGAGGGCACGTATATCGTCCCCGCTGCCGCGGCGGTTCATGCATTTGAGAATATTATTATTTATGTGCTGAATGGGAATATCCAGATATTTGACGACTTTATCATTGCGGGCTATCTCATCTATAAGCTCATCGTCAAACTGGTCTGGATAGAGATAATGAAGCCTTATCCACTCAACGCCGTCGATCTCCGCGAGCCTATGGCAAAGCTCGGCAAGGCAGCGCCTTCCGTAGCGGTCAGTGCCGTAGCGGGTGATGTCCTGCGCGATGACGATGATCTCCTTCACCCCGTGCGCGGCAAGGTCGCGCGCCTCATCAAGCACCGCCTCAATATCCCTTGAGCGGTAGCGCCCGCGGATATAGGGAATGGCGCAAAAGGCACAGAAATTATTGCAGCCCTCGGCAATGCGGAGATATGCCCAGGAAGGGCCTGTGGAAACGACCCTGGGTATCTCGTCCACAGGGGCGCTGCTGTCGGCAAAGCGGGCGATACCACCGCCGTCTATCACAGCCTGCGCCGCCGCTACTATATCCCCGAAGCTTCCCACGCCTAAAACAGCGTCTATCTCGGGAAGCTCGGTCAAAATAGAGTCCTTATACCGTTGCGGAAGGCAGCCGGTGACAATAATACCGCAGAGCTTAGCATTACGCTTAAGCTCTGCCATCTGCAAAATGGTGTCAATAGCCTCGCTCTTGGCGGCGTCAATAAAGCCGCAGGTATTAATGATGACAAGGTCGGCGCCCTCCGGTTCGGACACGAGGCGAAAACCGGCCTCGTCCATCAGATAGAGCATTTGCTCACTGTTGACAAGATTTTTCGCGCAGCCGAGGGAAATAAGCGCAAAGGTTCTTTCCATAATATTACAAGTCCTCCTGGGGCGCGTTGTATCTGGCAAGGGCGGAACGTATCTGCTCCCACGAGTACCCCCTGCGGTAAAGCGCGCTGCTGACTTTTCGTATTTCGTCCCGATCCTCCGGGTCTTTGAGCCGGGCGGCAATAAATCGGTCAAGCTTATCGTCGCCGGTGGGCATGGCGGCCATGGCCTCGTCCCACAGCTCGCGATTAAGCCCTCGACGGCTAAGCTCCGCCCGGACGCGCCCTGCGCCGTAGCCCTTGGCGGCATAGTGCCGGGCTATCTGAGCGGCATAGCGTTCTTCGTCAATAAAGCCGTTTTCTTCAAGCCACCCGGCGCAATATTCGGCGGTGTCCTCCGTCTCACCCTTGGAGGTGAGCTTATCCATAAGCTCCTTGCGGGACATGGGCCTGCGGGATATAAGTTCCAACGCCTTTTCGCGGGCGAGGAAGCGGGCGGAGAGTCGGCGGAAAGCCTCAAGATCCGCCTCATCAAGCTCCTTGCCGGAATATAGCTTAAGCTCCGTAACCGCGCCAAGGGTGGAGCGAAGTTCCTCCCCGTTATCAAAGCTGACGATCAATCTGCCGGGGGAGCTCTGCTTTATTGCCGTTACGGTCATCTATCAGTCCCCGTCAAAGTCAGCGGCGCTGATATCCACGGCTCTACCGGAAACCTGAGCCGCCCTGCGGGACTGGGGGGACATGAGCTTAAAGGAATTGTCCCTTATCTGCTGCTCGATGCTCTCACACACATCGGGATTGGAGAGCAAATACTCCTTCACACCGTCCCGACCCTGTATGCGCTGCCCTGCGACTGTGTACCAGGCACCGCCCTTATCGATGATCTCGAGCTTTACACCCAGATCAATGACCTCACCAACGCGGGAAATACCCTCGCCGTACATGATGTCAAACTCTGCCTCACGGAAGGGGGGAGCCACCTTGTTCTTTACGACCTTGGCTCTGGTGCGGTTGCCTATCATCTCGCCGTTTGCTTTCAGCGTCTCGATGCGGCGCACATCAATGCGCACCGAGGCGTAATATTTAAGCGCAAGGCCGCCGGGGGTCGTCTCGGGGTTGCCGTACATGACGCCGATTTTCTGCCGCAGCTGGTTTATGAATATTACGGTGCAGTTATTTTTGGAGATGGCACCGGCCAGACGGCGCATTGCCTGAGACATGAGCCTTGCAAGCGCGCCGACAACGGTGTCGCCAACTTCACCCTCAAGCTCAACACGGGGGATAAGAGCGGCCACTGAGTCCACAACCAGTACATCAATAGCGCCGGAGCGAACAAGAGACTCTGCAATGTCAAGAGCCTGCTCGCCGGTATCCGGC
>DKYJ01000010.1:54612-56002 GCA_002493305.1 Clostridiales bacterium UBA7103
CTGCTCGCCGGTATCCGGCTGGGAAATAAGAAGGCTGTCGATATCAACGCCCAACGCACGGGCATATGCCGGCTCCAGAGCATGCTCGACGTCTATATACGCGGCATCGCCGCCGGCCTTTTGAGCCGAGGCCACCACGTGAAGGGCAAGAGTGGTCTTACCGGAGGCCTCAGGCCCGTATATTTCAACAATTCTGCCACGGGGAACACCGCCTATGCCAAGAGCCAGATCCAGGGACAGGGAGCCTGTGGACAGAGCCTCGACATTTACGGAAATATCGTCTCCAAGGCGCATAATGGTGCCCTTGCCGTAATCTTTTTCTATCTTCGCAATAGCGGTTTCCAGCGCTTTTTTCTTGTCGCTGCTTGCAGGGGCAGCAACAGCCACCGTCTTTTTCTTTTCTGCCATTGTGTTTTCTCTCCTTATTTAAATTCTGCCGATAACAACTCTGTCAACGCCTATGCTGTCCTTACGCCGTTCAGTGTAGTCAAAACCAGCGGACTGGAGCATTTCCTCCACCGCATCGGCCTGACCCTCACCAACTTCAAAGAGAAGCCAGCCGTTGTCGTTCAAAAGGGACTTCCAGTATTTGATGATCCCCTTATAAAAACGCAGGCCGTCAGCTCCGCCGTCCAGCGCCCAGATAGGCTCATAATCCCGAACCGAACAGTCAAGTCCGGCTATCTCACCGCTGGCTATGTAAGGGGGATTGGAAATTATCATGTCAAACTTGCCTATGCCCAGCGGGGGAGAGGAAGTTGCGTCCGCCTGCATACAGATGACCCGGGAATTCAGGCGGTTTGCGGCAATGTTCTTGCGGCAGATCTCGAGAGCGGAGGCGCTTATATCTACCGCCACGAGCTTTGTAGCAGGCAGCTCATGCCCCACAGCGCAGGTGATGCAGCCGCTGCCGCAGCATAAATCGAGGATCCGCGCGTCCATTTTGTGCCCGAAAAGAATGGACTTGGCCGCGTCAACAAGTGTCTCGGTATCCATGCGGGGGATAAGCACATCCGGCGACACCACGATAGGCAGGCCGTAAAACTCCCACAGCCCCGTTATATACGCCACGGGCTCACCCTTTAAGCGGCGGGAGGTATAGTCGAGCACCGCCTTTTCCACCTTGTCGGTGGTGTAGAGGTTCATATCCCGCAGGAGCTGGGGCAGGGTCTTGTCCGATGCCCGGGCCAAAAGGAGCTTTGCCTCAAGGTTAAAGCTCTCTATCCCGGCGGCGCGCAGGGTGTTGCGCGCCTGAAGGTATATATCATTATAAGTTTTCATCATTTTCTCCGTTCTATTCTCCCCAGAGGTCGCTGCCTTTTTCTTCGGGGATAACAAGCTCAATGGAGCGGATAGCGACCTCAAGCATGGAATCGTCCGGCTCGTTGGT
>DKYJ01000010.1:56303-56549 GCA_002493305.1 Clostridiales bacterium UBA7103
GGAATCGTCCGGCTCGTTGGTGGTTATGCGCTGAAGCCATTTGCCCGGTGCGGATAGGGTCTTGGAAAGGAAATTGTCGTGCTTGCCGCACCAGCGGTTTATCTCATAGCTGATGCCTACGACCACCGGCAGAAGCAGCAGGTGCACGCCCATGCGGGCAAAGCTGTTGTCAAGCCGGACAAGGGAGTTGACAAGTATACTGACCACGATCACCACCAGCAGAAAGCTTGTGCCGCAGCGGGGATG
>DKYJ01000010.1:56826-57018 GCA_002493305.1 Clostridiales bacterium UBA7103
AAAGCTTGTGCCGCAGCGGGGATGGAAGCGGGATTCCGTTCGGGCGTTTTCAACCGTCAGCTCTTTACCGTGCTCGTAGCAGAAAATCGTTTTATGCTCTGCCCCGTGGTAGGAGAAGAGCCTTTTGACATCGCTCACTCTGGTGCACATGGCCATATATGCGATGAGGATGGCCACCTTCAAAACGCCCTC
>DKYJ01000010.1:57307-57724 GCA_002493305.1 Clostridiales bacterium UBA7103
GATGGCCACCTTCAAAACGCCCTCGGAGAGATTGCGCACGATATAGCTTTCCGTCAGGGGCTTTATCAGACCCACGATAAAGGTGGGCAGAAAAATGAAAAGCAGCAACGCCAGCGCCACGCCCAGCACCACAGCAGTGCCGATGATGAGTTTCTGTGCTTTTTCGGCGGGGAAGTGCTCCTCTATCCATTTGTCCAGCTTGTCCGGTTCACCCTGTTCCTCAATGGGCACAAGGCTTGCCGAATAGGTCAGCGCCTGCATACCGTTGACAAGCGAGCTGAGAAAGATGGCGCAGCCACGGATAAAGGGGAGCCCCAGAATGGGATATTTATCTTTTATGAACTTGAGCTCCTCCGTCTTTTCCACAAGGCCGTCGGCCGTGCGGCAGACTATGGCCTGCTTTTTCGGGCCGCGCAT
>DKYJ01000010.1:58049-58202 GCA_002493305.1 Clostridiales bacterium UBA7103
GGCCTGCTTTTTCGGGCCGCGCATGAGTATCCCCTCAATAAGAGCCTGACCGCCTATGGAAGTGCGGAAGGAGCAGGAATTGTTTATTTCTGGCATATTTCTCTCCTGATTTAATTTGCGCTGTAGGGCAGGATAAGTTCTACAAGGCAGCCG
>DKYJ01000041.1:0-10255 GCA_002493305.1 Clostridiales bacterium UBA7103
GACCGGGGAGTTCGTTTGCTTATTCGTTCAGCCGCTTTTGCGGGCGGCCTTGTCGCGACCCACACCGCAGCCGGGGTTCGTGAGCAGGCAGTTATGACTGCACCCGCCGCAGTGCAGATCACGGGCGGTGACGAGGATGCGCTCAAAAGGCGCATAGCGAAAAATACCGCTGCGGGAAAAGCAGCAGCCCTGCCTGCGCAGCGCGTCCAGCAGCGGGGCGACAAAGGAAGGGTGGCACACCAGCACGCAGTCCGCCTCCTGCTCTCTCAGCCGCGCGGCAAGGGCATTTGCTCTGGCCGCGATGGTCTTATAGCTCTCCGGCTGGCGCTCAGAACCGAGGCGGCGCTGGAGACGTGCCATTATGTGCCAGCGCCAAAGAGGGAGCTTCTCCTCCGTGTCCTTAAATGAGCGGCAGAGAACCGGTGCAAGGAGGCTTTCCCGGGCGATATCCCCGTCGGGGAAGATGTGCCGGGCCGTCTCCAAGTCTGCCTGAGCGGGGCCGGCGAATATCCTGCGCCCATTGGCGGCGGAGCTTTTTTCGTTCACGCCGAGGGCAAGCGGCGCTTCAAGCTCCGCCATGCAAAGCGCGTCAAACTCTGCGGAAGTGAGCTTTTCGGGGGCAACGGCGATGCTTTTGCCGCTGCAAATTATCCACAGCTTCATATTTAAATTCCTTATAATTTCAGCGCCGATGTTTATCGGCGCTGATGTTGGTTTCAGTCGATATGGAAGAGTGTCTCCATCAGATCCTCAGGGGTGACGTTGGGGTTGTGGTAGCGCTCACGCTTGAGGGTGGCGCTGCCAACATTGATGGCCTCCTGGGGGCAGAACTGGAGACAGCTCAGGCAGCCGATGCACTCCTTGCCGAAGTTGGGATAGCCGCCGTTAAAGTCAATATTGCCGACGGGGCACAGCTCCGCGCACTGGCCGCAGCCAAGGCAGTCGCCGTTGACGATCATCTTGGAGGATTTGAGCTTTGCCAGCGTCGGCCACGCGGCGGCTTCCAGCTTGTTGAAGGTCAGAGCGACGGGGTGCCCAGCCTTTTTCTTGTTGTTCAGCACGTCTTTGGCGATTTTCGCGGCCAGCTTCTCGGAGCGCTTTTGAGCCATGGAGGGGGTCATGGGGGGAACCATCATTCCGTGGGGCATGAGCCAGGCGCAGGCGCTCTGGTGGCTGATACCCGCCCAGTAGTCAAGGCCGAGGATATCGTCGATCTTTTTTAGGCCGATGCCGGGGTAGCCCGCATAGCTGCACACGGCGAAGCGATAGGTATTCGCGCCCACGGCCACGCGCCTTATGTACTCCTCGGTCTTGCCGGGCAGACCTCCGGCGTAGCAGGGGAACACAAAGCCCACGCGCTCAGCATGGCACACATCGGTGACGACCGGGGCGGAGCGCATCATCACGATGTCCGTATCGCCCAGAACCTTGGCGATGTTTCTTGCGATGTCAAGGCAGTTGCCGCTGCCGGAGAAACAATAGATATAATTCTTACTCATATTATCGACTCCTTGTTTTTTATTCGGGGTAATTTAATGTTTGTATTGTAACACAAAAAAAGTTCTGGTACAATAGTTTCATAAATTGTAGAACAGAGGAGGGGCAAATGTACCACATAAAGAGCGATAAGCGCGCCCGCTGCTCATCGGACATGATATGCCGCGCCATGCTGCAAACCCTTGAGGAAAAGCCGTTTGAGCAGATAAGCGTCAGTGATATACAGCGCCGCTCAACGGTGAGCCGCTCCACATTTTACAGGCATTTTGACAGCCTTGAGGACGTGCTGGCGCTGCTGTGTGACCGGGGCTTTCAGGAGATATTCTCAAGCGGCGGGGACAGAGTCCCCGCGCCCGCGGCCATGCTGCACTACTGGTACACCCATGGCGAGCTGCTGGACGCGCTTGTAAAGGCGGGCAAGACCGAGCTTTTTTGCGACAGCTTTTCCCGGAGCCTTGCCGGCACCCAGGCGGCGGAGCTGCTGGATACGGAAAGCCCGGAGTTTGATTATTTTACCTCGAGCATAGCCTACACCATGATCGGCACGCTTGCCACATGGATACGCCGGGGCAGGCGAGAGAGCGAGGAGCGGGTCATGCAGGCGCTGCTCAAGGCGTTTTCGGCGATGGATACGCTGAACATTTTCCTGCTCAACTGAGCGCAAACCTCCCCGCCGACGGAGAGGTTTGTTGCACTTATAGACACAAGGCCTCGCAGAGTTCGACGCCCGCAGGCGGCGAATAAATTAAAATAAGTTTTTCCCGGCGGCGTGTACGGCGGGAAAAACACTTTGCGCGAAGAGAGTGTGTTTTTGCCCTCCGACGCTGGGCAAAAACACGCGGTTCGGAGCGAAAGCCCTTTTATCTGAGAAGCCCCTCCGGGGCTTCTCAGATAAGCTGGTTGAAAACCGAGTCGTCGTTCTCCACCCAATCGCTGACGGGAATGGTGCGGTAAGTGTCGGCGTCGGTGCGGATGACCACCTGCGCTATGCCGGCGTTTATGATCTGGCGCTTACACATGGAGCAGCTCATGGCGTCGTGCAAAAGCTCGTTTGTGGCCGCGTCCCTGCCCACAAGGTAGATGGTGGCGCCGATCATGTCCCGGCGGGAGGCGGAGATGATGGCGTTAGCCTCAGCGTGCACACTGCGGCAAAGCTCATACCGCTCGCCGGAGGGTATGCGCAGCACCTCTCTTGTGCAGCCGCCCAGATCGGAGCAGTTGCGCCGGCCACGGGGGGCGCCGTTATAGCCGGTGGATATGATCTCGTCATTTCTCACGATTATGGCGCCATATTTTCTTCTCAGGCAGGTGGAGCGCTCCAGCACTGCGTCCGCTATGTCGAGATAATAATTTTGCTTGTCTCTGCGTTCGTCCATTGTTCAGACTCCTCTTTTAGTAGTTATAACCGTCAAAATCATAGGTCACGTTGTCGTAGTACTGATAGTCCGTGATATGCCGCCAGCAGGTGAAAGCCCGGCGGATAAGATAGTTGCGCTCGGTTTCGCGCCAGCCGCTGTCACAGGAGTGGATGTTGCCGTCATAATACACGAAGTTCGTGTCAGGGTACTGCTCCTGCCAGTAGTCCACAGTCTCCCGGCTTATGCCGGAGTATTTCACCATGACAAAGGTGATGTCCGGCATATTCTCAAGAAAGTCCATGTCGGTGGCATAGTCGCAGTAGCACAGGTTCAGATCCTTCATCTTTGTCAGCTCGTTGAGAAAGCTGAAATCCTCGACGGCGTGGTTCATGAAAAACTCAAGATAGATGAGGTTTTTCAGGTTGGCAAGGGGGCTTGCGTCCACAAGATTGGGGTTATCCGCCAGTATCAGGACTTCCAGCTCCTCAAGCTGGCCGATGAGAGTCAGATCCCGCACATCGTTATGCCCCAGATCCAGCGCCTTCAGGTGCTTGCAGTATTTGAGCATGGGGTACAGCTCCTCATCGGTGAAACGGTGGTAGTCGATATCTCTCAGCGACGAGTAGCAGCGGATATCCGTGCGTATATGGAAGCCGTCAAACATGAACGACCAGTACCACTCGGCCTCCGGTCGGATAGCGGAGTATCTGTCAAGATCTTCCACGGTGGCGGGAGTGTCGATAACATCCACGTATGTAAGCGCCGGCAGATAGCGCAGCGCGTCCTCCAGCCCCTCCAGCCCGTTGACCTTCAGCTGCGTGGTGGTGTTGGGGTAGCTGACGCCCTCAAACTCATAGTTCCACAGCACCTCACAGTCCGGCCTTGCCTCATACAGCGCGAGAAGCGCGGCATACTCCTTGCTGGCCGCGGCATCGACCCGGCGCAGGCTGGGGATATCCGCAAGAGCGGCGATCTCGGCGGCGCTCTCATCGGTGACGGTGTATTCGCTTATCGGTTCGGGAGTAGGCTCCGGAGTAGGCTCCGGTTCGGCAGCTTTGCCGCAGGCGCCGAGAAGCAGGGCGCACAGGACGGCGAAGGCGGCAAAGATGAGCTTCATACGGTTTGTCAAAGAATCACTTCCTCTGTAAAAGTAAACAGGATTTTTTTAATTTTAATATTGATGCTTCGTCTTGTCAATAAGCAGCTCCGGGCCGGAGTATATACAGTTGCGGCAGAATAGCTATGGCTTTTTATAAAAGAGCGTGGTATAATCAAATCATGGAAAGAAATTATCAAAGAGAACTGGATAGGATCATTCAAAAGCGCGGCAAGCGCTTTCCTCGTATCCTGCTGCACAGCTGCTGCGGCCCATGCTCCGCCAGCGTGCTCGAATACCTGACAAAATATTTTGAGGTCACTTTGCTGTGGTACAATCCAAACCTCTTCCCAAAGGAGGAGTTTGACCGCCGCTTTCAGGCGCAGGTGCAGCTTATAGAGAAGATGGGCCTTGCCGACAAGGTGAACATTCTGGCCGAGCCATGGAAGAGCGAGGATTACTATAAGCGCATAAAGGGACTTGAGCAGGAGCCGGAGGGCGGCAAACGCTGCACGGAGTGCTTCCGTCTGCGTCTTTTGGAGACGGCGCGCCTTGCAAAGCACTACGGCTATGACTACTTCTGCACCACGCTCACCCTCTCCCGCCATAAGGACGCAAAGCGCATAAACGAGATAGGCGAGGAGCTGGGAAAAGCCGTGGGTGTCAGCTGGCTGCCCTCGGACTTTAAAAAGCGCGGCGGCGAGCAGCGCTCCGTGGAGCTGACCACGCAGCACGGCATCTATCGCCAGCTTTACTGCGGCTGCGAGTTTTCCCTCCGCGGCGGGAAGAAGCATGAAACGGAGAACGACCAGCCTGCCGAAGAAAGCACCGAGATATCTCTCTGACGAGGGAGCCCTGGTGCGGAGCAGATTTTGCGATTCTGCAAGGAATTTGCACCATTTCAAGGCTCCGCTGCGTAAAGTCGCGCACACAGGCGCAGTTTCTGCGCAGAAGAGTGTTTTATCAAAAGATGCTAACAACCGGAAATATAACGCAAACTCAAGAGTAAACGCAGAATAAAGCGGCAAGTGCAGATTATCCGCAGAATGCTTTGGCGATTTATTTGGAGTTTACGAAAAAACGAAAGGAGATAGCCATGAAAGTCAGAAAGGCCATAATTCCTGCGGCAGGTCTGGGCACGCGGCTGCTGCCGAATACCAAGAGCATTCCCAAGGAGATGCTGCCTCTGGTGGACAAGCCCGTGCTCCAGTACATCGTAGAGGAGGCGGTGTCCGCCGGCGTGGAGGAGATACTCATTATCACCAACCGCGGCAAGTCGCCTATTGAGGATTATTTTGATTATGCCCCTGATCTTGAATCCCGCCTGATCCAGGACGGCAAGCAGGACGAAGCCCGCACGGTCAGAGAGGTCGCTGACATGGCAGATGTGTTCTTCCTGCGCCAGAAGGAGACAAAGGGCCTGGGTCATGCGGTGTGGCGCGCCAAGAGCTTTGTCGGAAACGAGCCCTTTGCCGTGTTGCTGGGCGATGATATCATGCTCAGTGAGAAGCCTGTTCTCAAGCAGCTTGTGGAGGCCGCCGAGGAGCATAACTGCAGTGCCATCGCCATTCATGAGGTGCCGGACGAGCTTATCGTCAAGTATTCCTCCGTGCGCCTTGATAAGCAGTACAGCGAGCGGGTCTACGCCATCGGGGATATGAACGAAAAGCCCGCATTGGACGAGAAGCTTTCAAACTTTGCTATCCTTGGCCGCTACGTGCTGACGCCGGCGGTGTTTGATATTCTGGGTTGCACGCCCCCCGGGCGCAATAACGAGATACAGCTCACCGACGGCATGAAGGAGCTTTGCAGGATCGAGCCTATGTGCGGAGTTGATTTTGAAGGTCAGCGCTACGATACCGGCAACCTCAAGGGCTATCTGGAAGCGATCATCGACTTCGCCCTTAAAAATAAGGAAGCGGGGGACTGGCTGCGCCAGTTTATTATTGACAAGGCGGATATGCTGCGCAGGGGCTGATAAAGTTCTTGACATTTTCCGCACAGAGGAATAGAATAAAAGCCGTAAAAATGGGTGCTGGGTTTTCCCGGCTGAGACGAGGTAATCGAGCCTTGAAACCATCGAACCTGATCCGGGTAATGCCGGCGTAGGAAACAGAGAACGGTGATTTTCCGCAGGTTCATTATATATGAGCCTGCGGTTTTTTTCCGCCTCCGATTTCCTCTTAGGTAAGCTTTAAACAAATCGCCTCAGCTGTTAACGGGCAATTTGCGCCCTGACTTCGCCGCTTTTCCTTGAAATACACAAAGCGTGTCCGCGAAAAAGCGTCATCGTCAGAACACAAATTCTCCCGCGAATCACTCTCGCCGATCTATTCATCGCTTACCTTGTCCATCACTTTTTAGGAGGAGAGAAACATTATGAGCGAAACCAGAAAAAATTCACATCTCAAGCTGCGCGCCCTGTGCGAAGGCGCAATTTTCGTGGCTCTGGCGCAGGTGCTGGGCTACATCAAGTTTTTTGAGCTGCCTCAGGGCGGCGCGATAAATATCGGTATGCTTCCGATATTCCTCTACTGTGCCCGTTGGGGCTTTGGCCCCGGTATGCTGGCAAGCGTGGTGTACAGCCTGCTCCAGCTGCTGCTGGACGGGGCCTATGCCTTTGGCTGGCAGTCCATGATAGGGGACTATATCCTTGCCTTCTCCGTGCTGGGTCTGGCGGGGCTTGTGAGCAAGCACAAAAACGGCTTTTTTATCGGCACTGTCATCGGCTGCTTTGCCCGTTTTGTCGTCGCGTATGTGGTGGGCGCCACCATCTGGGCGGAGTATATGCCGGAAAGCTTCTTCGGCATGACCATGACCACCCCATGGTTCTACTCTGCGCTCTATAACGGCAGCTACATAGTTGTCGATATGCTGCTGTGCCTGCTCATCGGCGCGCTGCTGTGGAAGCCTGTGGGCGCGTATATCCGGGGCGAGGATCTGAAAAAAGCCTGAAAACAAGTTTTTGTTGACAGGGCAGACCAAAATAGTTTATAATCAATGCCCGACAGTGAACACTGTCGGGCATTTTTCCGGTCAACTACTTCGGCGGGTTTTGGCAAGCGATGACTAAATCATTTGCCCTGTCGCGCTGATGTTGAGTATTGTGTACAAAGAAAGGAGTGCAGCAAAATGCTTCGTACCTACCAGCCTAAGAAGCTCCAGCGTAAAAAGGAGCACGGCTTCCGCAAGAGAATGAAGACGGCTAACGGCCGCAAGGTTCTCGCCCGCCGCAGAGCGAAGGGCAGAGCAAAGCTCAGCTACTGAGCACCCCTGTGAGCAGGCTTAGATGATATTTTTGAGGGCGGAGAGATCCGCCCTTTAGGTGCTTGTCTTGCATTGGCAACCGCTGAACAAATCGCCTCGGTGCTTTGCGGACAATTTGTGCCCTGACTTCGTCACTTTTTCTTGAAATACACAAAGTATGTCTGCGAAAAAGGGCCATAGTCAGAACACAAATCCTCTCACAAATCCCTATCGGCAATTTATTCATCGTTTACCAGAAAGGAGAGGGTCAGGCTGAAAGCTGCGTATACTCTGAAAAAGAACAGCGATTTCAGACGGCTTTACTCCAAGGGCAAGAGCTGCGTCACGCCGTATCTGGTGGTGTACTGCCGCCGCTCCCCCGTGCCTCAGGGCAGGGCGGGCTTTACGGTGTCCACAAAGCTGGGCGGCGCCGTTACGCGCAACCGCGTGCGCCGCAGGCTCAGAGAGATATACAGGCTCAATCGGCCCTCTCTCAAGGCGGGGTATGACCTTATCATAGTCGCCCGGGGGCGCAGCGTCGGCGCGAGGTACCAAAGCCTCGACGCCGCCTTCCTCGCCGCCTGTGACCAGCTCGGTATAAGGGAGGCAAACGCATGAAAAAGCTCATGCTCGCCGCTATCCGCTTTTACCGGCGTTATATCTCTCCTGCCCGCCCGCCCTGCTGCCGATTTATCCCCACCTGCTCGCAATACGCGCTCGAGGCCATAGAGAAATACGGCGCCCTCAAAGGGGGCTGGCTGGCCTTGAAGCGTCTGTGCTGCTGCCACCCGTTTTATCACGGCAAACGGCAGATGTACGACCCTGTGCCTTGAGGCAAATGACTTGTTTGCTTTGTATGGCAGTCTACGCAGAGAACTAAAGAACTGAGGAATTATTATGTGGGCAACAATCACTAAACCCTTCGCATGGTTGATGGTCAAGTTCTATGAGCTGACCGGAAACTACGGGTTCGCCGTCATTCTCTTCGCGCTGGCGGTGAACATCATCCTCTGCCCGTTTATGGCAAAGAGCAAGAAGAGCATGATGCGCTCCACCCGCCTCCAGCCCGAAATCGAGGAGCTGCAAAGACGGCACGAGGGCAACCCTCAGAAGCTCAACTCGGAGATGCAGAAGCTCTATAAGGAAGCCGGCGTCAACCCCATGTCCGGCTGCCTGTGGTCGCTCATCCCCTTCCCCATACTCATCGCCCTGTACAGCGTTGTGCGTCAGCCCTTGACGCGCATGATGTTCGTGGCGCAGGAGTTTGTCACCACCTTGCAGGATTATTTTGTGGGCGCGGGCCTGTACACTGTCCCGGAGAAGGCCAACGCCTATTTTGAGATCGCTCTCACCAAGCTTACCCACGATAACTGGGCCGCTGTTCAGGCGGATCTGGCCGGGAAGCTTGACCCCAGACTTTTGGATATTGATTTCAGCTTTCTGGGTCTTAATCTGGGCGACCAGCCCCGCTGGAACTTTTTCCTGCACACCGACTGGAGCGATACCGCCGTGTGGCTGCCCGCTCTGGGCCTGTTCCTGATCCCCTTTATCTCCGCCGGCCTTTCATGGCTGAGCATGAAGATCAGCAATATGTCCAATCCCACCTCCTCTAATCCTCAGGCCGCGGCACAGATGAAGACCATGAATCTCATGATGCCGCTGATGAGCGTGTGGATATACTTTGTCATGCCCGCTGCCATGGGTATCTACTGGATAGCCAACAGCGTCTTTGGCATGGCCCGCGATTTCATACTGACCAAGCACTACAAGAGGAAGCTGGACATTGAGGACGCCGAGCGTATAGCCAGACGCAGCCAGCGCGAGAAGGAAATCGAGGAAAAGCGCCTTGAGACCGAGCGCCTGCGCGCCGAGGGCAAGACCGAGAAGAACGCCAACACCAGTAAGAAGAAGATTCAGGCCAACGAGAAGCAGAAGGCCGACGAGCGAAAGGCCGCCCTTGAAAAGGCCGAGCGTGCCGCCCGCCGGGAGCGCCTTGGCATACAGCTGGAGGAAAAACCCGCCTCTCAGGTGGGCAACCGCCGCTATGCCCGCGGCAGAGCTTATGTGCCCGACCGCTTCACCAATCCTGACGAGGCCGAGGCCGCAACTGCCGCCGCCGCTGCCGAGTCGGAGTTTGCCGAGTCTATCGATGAGACAGTTGAGGATGATGTGATCATCCCCGCCGCCGAGAGCGCGGAAGCACCGCAGGCCGAGTCTGCCGAGCAGGAGAGCGCCCCTGACGGAACTGACGAATAATAGGAGAAATTTTCAATATGATCAAAACTTTGGAAAAGACCGCCCGCACCGAGGAGGACGCGATCGCTGCCGCTCTGGCGGAGCTGGGTCTTGATCGGGACGAGGTTTCCGTTGAGATCCTTGAGCGCGCAAAGTCCGGTTTTCTGGGCATAGGCGCCTCCCCGGCGGTTATCCGCGTGAGTTATGAAGCGCCGGACGAGGAGCCTGCTGAGCAGCCTGTTGAAAAGCCTGCCCCCGCCGCGGCAGCCGAAGCTCCTGTGGACGAGAACGCGGACTATGCCGCCGTGCGCGAGTTTCTCGGCGGGTTGCTCTCGCGCATGGGCGTGAAAGCACAGATAAGCATTGCCCCCAGAGATAACGGCGGCATCAGCGTCAATCTCTCCGGGGACGGTATGGGCGCCATCATCGGCAGACGGGGCGAGACCCTTGACGCCATTCAGCACCTGACCAATTACGCCGTCAATCACGGCAGTGAGAAGCACCTGCACATCAGCGTGGACGCGGAGAATTACCGCAGCAAGCGCGAGGAGTCCCTCACAAAGCTGGCGGAGAAAATGGCGGAGAAGGCCATCAAGTATAAGCGCTCCATGGCGCTTGAGCCGATGAACTCTTACGAGCGCCATGTTATCCATACAGCGCTGCAGGACTACGAGGGCGTGACCACCAGCTCCACCGGCGTTGAGCCCAACCGCCGCGTAGTCGTATCCTATGTTAGGCCCGACCCAAACAGCGGAAAGCCTCAGAGCCGCGAATGGGCTTAAGGCAAGCTCCGAACAAATCACTCTCGCCGATTTATTCATCG
>DKYJ01000041.1:10521-10963 GCA_002493305.1 Clostridiales bacterium UBA7103
TCACTCTCGCCGATTTATTCATCGTTTGCCTGAGAAAACTCTGAATAAACATTGAGCTTAATTGGAGGTCTTTGTTATGTTTTTAAAGAAAGTACAGAAGGCGCTTGCAAGCCAGTTTGAGATCGATGAGGATCAGATAACTCTGGACACCAACATAGTTGATGATCTGGGCGCGGATTCTCTGGATGTGGTGGAGCTTATTATGGCTCTTGAGGACGAGTTTGGCATCTCCATCTCCGATGAGGACGCGACCGGCCTCACTACTGTGCGTGCAATAGTCGAGTATCTGGAAAAGATCCACTGATGAAACAAAAAAGCCCCGCTGAGCGGGGCTTTTTTTACAAGCAAAGCTAAAGCCTCCCATATTGGGAGGCTTTAGCTTTGTGTTTTACCACTTGTTTTCAACTTTTTCTGCAAAGCCGGGGAAGTCCTTTACCTCAAT
>DKYJ01000041.1:11201-11450 GCA_002493305.1 Clostridiales bacterium UBA7103
GGAAGTCCTTTACCTCAATGACCTTTCCATCGTCAAGCACTGCGCGGCCGGTGAAGCGGCCAAAAACCTGATGCTGGTCGGACTTTATGAGCTTGACATCGGTGCAGGCGGCCCTGTCCATCACGGGGACAAAGTCCATCTCAAAGCGCCCATCATCGGAGGTAAACTTCCAGGGGGACATGAAATCTGTCTCATCGCCGGGGATATGGAATTTCACCTGGCTGAGCTTGTGGGCCTTGCCGTTGTAGA
>DKYJ01000041.1:11759-11890 GCA_002493305.1 Clostridiales bacterium UBA7103
GCTTGTGGGCCTTGCCGTTGTAGAAAAGCATGTTTTCGCTGGCGGCGGAGGTATCACCGAAGCCGTAGCCGATGTTCCAGCCGAAGGGCACACCATCTACCTGATAAGAGGCGCTGCCCCAGTACCAGGTG
>DKYJ01000041.1:12187-24889 GCA_002493305.1 Clostridiales bacterium UBA7103
GAGGCGCTGCCCCAGTACCAGGTGTTATGATAAGTCCAGACACCGCGGCCCCAGTCAAGCACTGCGAAGCTGTCTGCGCTGTCAAAGTCATAGACTCTGCCGCCGTAAACGGCCCGACCGCTGGCGCGCATACAGTTTATCTTCTGGTTAAAATAGAAATGCCCGGCCTTTTCAAAGGGCGTGCATATGACCATGCTCTCCTCGGGCTCATCGCTGAGCTCAATGCGGGCGGAGAAATCCCCCTCGGGGCCAAGAGCCTTCATTTTGGCCATGAGCACGCGCTTGCCGCTGCCGTCGTTCAAAAAGGCAAGCGAATGATGCTTCCCGCCGTGGCGCACATCGCCCCGGGCGGAGGTCTCCGGCATGTTGAGCCTGCCGAGGGGCATGAAGCTCATGGGACTTTTGGTGAGGTTGATGCCCCGCTCAAAGTCCAGCAGGGACACGGAGTCAAGCCCCATATAGCCGTTATCGTCGATAGTGAAGGCCACGGCGAAGCGGCCATTGCTGACAAGATAATAGTCCCACTCCTTTATGCGCGTGGGGTTGATTTTTATATCCCGGCGGCGGTACACCGGCAGCAGCTTTTTGGCGTAGCCGGCCTGAAGAAGATTTCCGTTTTTATCCAGCAGGGGAGCGGAGGAAGTGATCTCGTTTTGCATAAGTCAGGCTCCTTTCTTCAGCCGCGCTTGATGCGGCGGATATCGCGGCCCACAAAGGGCAGCGGGATAAATTCCCCCTCTATGCGGGAGCTGATCTGTGGGCTGTACCGCTTTTCCAATTCTTCGCTTGTAAGATTGGTGCTTATAACAGTTCTCAGCCCCTGATTGAGACGGGTGTTGATAAGAGTATACAAGGCGCTCTGGGATATGGGCGTGAGCATCTCCGTGCCCAGATCGTCGAGGATCATAAGGTCGCAGGAGAGCATCCGCTTAACACGCGTGTCCGCCGCCTGAGCCTCAGCCGCATCGCGGGAAAACTTCTGCCGCTCAAAAGCGTCCAGCGCGGCGGCGGCAGTATCATAGCACACAGAGAAGCCCTTTTTCGCCACGACCCGGGCAATGCAGGCGGAGAGATACGTCTTTCCGAGCCCGGTACCGCCCTGGAGCAGGAGACTGCCGGAAACATTTGGGAAATTCTCCGCAAAACGCAGGCAGCCGCTGTAAGTAGCCTGCATGACTGCTCTTGGGCTGCTGCCGGAGGCTGTGGGGGCGTTGTCATAATAGCCCAGATCAAAGCGCTCAAAGCTCTCGTCCCCGGTTTTGAGAAGGGTGCCCAGCTCTTTTGTAAGCTCCGCGTTATAGAGCTTTTCAAGGCAGGAGCAGACCCCGCCCTGATATGTGCCGCTGTCGCGGCATTTGGGGCAGGAATATATCTCGTCCAGATAATCTAGACCGAAACCATGGGAAACAAGTGCCTCGCCCCGGCGCTGTTGAAGCTCAAGATTGCTCTGCTTCAGCTCCTCCAGTTTTTCCCCCAGCCTCGCGCTTTTTGACACCGTGAGGCGCACAAGCTCCGCCATCTGGCGGCGGAGCTGAAGATCATACTCCCGAATTTCCGGGGCAATGGCATACACACGCTCGGTGCGTCGGCGCTGCTCCGCCCGGTTTTCCTCCCGCTGCCGCTCAAGCACTTCTCTTGCTCTGGCAAGCAGCTTTCCGTCGTAGGCCATGATTCAACCTCCCCCTTAGATTTTGTCCACAAGGGAGCGCAGCCTGTCGATGTCTATGGGCTTGTCCCCGCCGGTTTTTGCGGATTTTACCTGCCCCTTGCGGGGCGGATCCTCCCGCTCTATATCCTCCACCGTGCGCAGGTTTTTGCTCTGCCAGGATTGGAGGATCTTGTTCATATATGGCCATTTGAGCCCGCCGGTGTTAAGGACTGTTCTGTCATAGGCGAGGGAGATCACGCCCTCGTCAAAGCCCATGTCGAGCCAGGAGCCTATGAATTTTTCCTCCGAGGCGCTCAGCTCCCTGCCGGAGATACCCAGAGCGGCCTTCACGCTGCCGGTAAGGCTGCGCCGCTCCCGCCGGGAGCGGATATATTCCTCGGCCTGCTCAAGGGTCATGATCTCGCGGTTGACCCATGTGTATGCCTCTTTTTCGATAAATCTGGCGCTGGGACGGCGGGGCTTTGAATCGTCCCCGCTGCCGCGGCGGCTCTCGCAGATCTCGCCGCAGTAATACAACAGCTCGACAATGACCTCCACCGGCATACCCAGATAGTCATATATGCCGAAAAGCACCCGCATATCCGCGCCCGAGAGCTTCTTGCCCATGACCTTGGCGGCCTCGTCCAGCACGAGGGTGAAGCCCGCGTCCTTAGCAGAGCGGCGGCTTATCTCCTCCGCCGTGTACTGGGGCAGCTCCTCCGCCGCGTCAAGCACCGGGGCGGCGCCGGCGCTCTCGGCGCAAGCGCCGGAGACGGGCAGAAGCCCCATGCGGCGGAGCTTTTCCTCCGCGTCCTCCATCTGCCGCAGGGTGCGGCAAAGCCTGCCTGCCGCCTGCTCCAGTTCCCCGCCCTCGTGGGCAAGAAAAAGATATAGCAGGGCCGCGTCTCCGTCATGGGCGCAGATGAGCTTTTCCGCCGATGCGGGGGATATCAAGTTTTTGACATTTTCCTGCTGCATATTGCTCTGCCGTCCTGCTTAGTCAAAAATAATTTACAGAAAATTTCTTACAGATGCAATTATATCACCAAAATTAACTTGTCGCAATAGGCAGGTATGTGGTACAATACACACTGTATTATAGCGCGTGTAAACGATGAGCGGGTCGGCAGGAGCGGAACGCAGGAGAATTTGTGTTCTGATAAGGGCGGCTTGTTATGCGTTTAAAAAAGCGTCCAAACGGCGCGTGCGTGATATTAGGAGTTTATAAACAGATGTTAGAGCTGCTATCACCGGCGGGTTCTCCTGAGGCGGTCATCGCCGCCGTTCAGAACGGAGCTGACGCCGTATATCTGGGTATGGGGGATTTCAACGCCCGCCGCGGGGCGAAGAATTTTTCCGATGAGGAATTTGAAAAAGCCGTGCGCTACTGCCGGATAAGGGGCTGCAAGGTCTATGTGACGCTCAACACCCTTATAAATGACCGGGAGATGGAGAGCGCGGTGGACGCGGCGCGGCTTGCCTCCGCCATGGGGGCCGACGCGATATTAGTGCAGGATCTGGGCCTTGCCCGGGCGATAAGGGCCGCTCTGCCGGATATTCCCCTCCACGCCAGCACACAGATGAGTATCCACAACCTGGCCGGAGTACAGGCCGCGGCGGATATGGGCTTTACCCGTGCGGTGCTCGCAAGGGAGCTGAGCCTTGAGCAGATAAGGTTCATCACCCGGAACGCTACTATTGAGACGGAGGTCTTTGTCCACGGCGCGCTGTGCTTCTGCCATTCCGGCCAGTGTTATATGTCGAGCCTCATCGGCCGACGCAGCGGGAACCGGGGCATGTGCGCACAGCCCTGCCGCATGGAATACAGCCTCGGCGGCAGAATGGACGATCACCCCATGTCGCTTAAGGACAGCTGCCTTGTGGAACGGCTTCAGGAGCTTGAGGATGCGGGCGTGGCCTGCGTGAAGATAGAAGGGCGCATGAAGCGCCCGGAATACAGCGCCATTGTAACCGGCATATACTCCCGCGCCATCAAAGAACGCCGCAAGCCTACTGAAGAGGAAATGCACCAGCTTGAGGCGGCCTTCTCCCGGCAGGGCTTTACCCAAGGCTACTTTGACGGGGATAAGAAGGATATGTTCGGCGTGCGTCAGGATAGCGAGGGAGACACGGAGAAAATGTTCACCGCCGCCCGCAAAGCCTACGCCGACGGCGAGCTTCGTCGCGTGCCTGTGCATTTTTACACCGTTGCCCAGAAGGGGGAGCGGATAAAAGCTATCGCTTTCGACGACGAGGGCAACAAGGCGGTGGCCTTTGGCCCTGTGCCGGAGCGGGCAAAAAAGCAGGGGCTTACAGAGAGCTATCTCACCGAGCAGATGTTCAAGACCGGCGGCACGCCCTATAACTGCGTTGAAAACAAGGCCATGGCGGAGCCCGGGCTGTACCTGCCCGCCGCGGAGATAAACGAGCTTCGCCGCAAGCTCATATCTCAGCTCTCCGAGCGCAGAGCCCAGCCGCCGCAGCGCCGCAGCGGGCGTATCCCACCCGTGCCGAGAAATATCCCGGCTATTGCCGACCCTGTCATAATTTTCCAGGTACGCACGGAGGAGCAGCTCACACCGGAGCTTGCCGAGCTCAAGCCTGACTATATCTATGTCCCGGCCCTGCTGATGGCTCAGCGCTTTGACCTTATGCGCCCATATATTGACAACGGCGCGCACCTTTGCGCGGTGCTGCCGAGAGTCATTACGGACGATCAGGCCAAGGAGGTCTATTCCGCCCTTGAAAAGCTCCGCGGCTTCGGAGTGACGGAGGCGCTGGTGGGCAACCTCGGCCATGTGTTCATGGCTCGCAGCGCCGGAATGAGCCTCCGGGGCGATTTCGGGCTGAATACCTTTAATTCACACAGTCTGGAGGTTTTGAGCCAGGCGGGCTTTATTTCCGCCACCGCCTCCTTTGAGCTGCGCATGGCTCAGATAAAGGCTATGCAGAAGCCGCTTGATACGGAGATGATAATCTACGGGAGGCTTCCGCTGATGGTGTCCGACCAGTGCGTCATCAGGCACAGCGCGGGCCGCTGCAATTGCCAGACGCCCGGTCAGCTTGCGGACAGAATGGGCTCCGTTTTCCCGGTGGTGAAGGAGTTTGGCTGCCGCAATGTGATATATAACGCCCATAAGCTCTATATGGCGGACAGGAAAGAGGATCTTTATTCCGCCGGACTTTGGGGTCTGCGCATGATGTTCACCACCGAGAGCGCAAGAGAGTGCATTGAGGTGGCCAAGGGGCATCTTGGCCTTTCCGATTACAAGCCCAATGTGCTGACCCGCGGGCTTTACTATCGTGGAGTTGATTGAATGAGCATTGTTCTTGCCTCCGGCTCACCCAGACGGCGCGAGCTAATGGAGATGCTGGACGTAAAAGATTTGGTTATAATCCCCGCGCGGGGCGAGGAGAGGCCGCCTGACGGCGCAGCGCCGGGGGAGCTTGTGATGGCTCTTGCCGCGGCAAAGGCCCGAGAGGTGGCCGCCGGGAGAGCCGCGGAGGACACTGTCATCGGCGCGGACACTGTTGTCTGGATCGACGGGCAGGTGCTTGGGAAGCCCCATTCGGAGGAGCAGGCCGGGCAGATGCTCCGGCTGCTCTCCGGCAATGTGCACGAGGTGTACACCGGGGTGTGCCTTATAAAGGACGGGGAAGAGAGCAGCCGTTTTGCTGTGACGAAGGTGCATTTTCGCCCCTTGAGCGAGGAGGAGATCGGCACCTATGTCAAAACCGGCGAGCCTATGGATAAGGCGGGCGCTTACGGCGCTCAGGGTAAGGCCGCGCTGTTTGTGCGCGGCATAGAGGGAGACTTTTTTAATGTTATGGGTCTGCCCCTGTGCCTGCTTGGCGAAATGCTGAAAGAACGCGGTATAGAGGTATTGTGATAAAGTTGTGATCAATCACGATACCTGATCAAAAACGGCGCGCCGCTCGCCGCTGAAGCGGCAAGGCTGCACATGTCAAAAATCTCCATTGAGCCGCATATGGAGATTTCAATTCCTGCTTGTGCTGTCGGTATGCGGCTAAATGGAGATTATTATGAAAGAATATCTGCGTAAAAACGGAGTCCGTATGGGCATTATAGTGGCGGCTGTGGCGCTTATAATAGCGATCAGCGCCGTTGCCCGCGGCGGTGGGACGAGCTTTATTCAGAATGTGACGGGGATAGTCAAAGCCCCTATCCAGAAGGTGCTCAGCTCCACGGTCAACTGGTTTGACACCATCTACGGCTATCTTTTTGAGTATGACTCGCTGCGGGCGGAGAATGAGTCGCTGCGCTCCCAGCTTGCCGACGCTCAGCAGTCTGCCCGCGACGGTATCGCAGCCTCCGAGGAGAACACGCGCCTGAGAGAGCTGCTGAACCTCCGTGAAAAGCACACGGATTATGAGATGGAATCCTGCAAGGTGGTTTTGTGGTCTGCCTCCAACTGGTCGTCCTCCTTCACCATCTCCAAGGGCGAGAGCAGCGGCATCGAGATGGGCGACCCTGTCGTGACAGAGTACGGGGTGCTGGTCGGTCAGATAACAGAGCTCGGTGAAACATGGGCGACAGTCAGCACGGTCATAGATGTTGATATGAGCGTCGGCGCCTTTGTGGGCGTGGGCGGCAGCTCCGGTATGGTTGTGGGCGAGTTTGCCCTGATGAAGGATAAAACGGCCAAGCTCACCTTCCTTGCCGACGGCGCCCAGATATATAAGGACGACGAGGTGCTGACCTCCGGCTCCGGCGGCGGATTCCCGGCAGGGCTTCTCATCGGCACTATTTCCAGCGTTCAGACCGAGGCCGGCGGTCAGATAGAATACGGCATCGTTCAGCCCGCCTGCGAGCTTGACTCGCTGGTGCAGGTTTTCGTGATAAAGAGCTTTGAAGTGGTGGAGTAAGTTTGAAGGAAATATTCAAAAGAATAAATATAAAACGGGTGCTTAAATACGCCCTGTATATGTTTCTTGCCCTGCTTTGCCAGAACACGCTCTTTACCCAGCTGCGCATTGCGGGCGCCTGCCCCATGTTCCTGCCGGCGGTGGCCATCGCCGTGGGCATGTTCGAGGGGGCCAGCTGGGGCGCGCTGTTCGGGCTTATCATGGGAGTATTCGCGGATATGGCCTTTGTGGAGAACACGATCCTGTTCACGGTGCTGTTCCCGGCACTGGCCTTCGCGTCGGGCTTCGTGGCCCATTTTTTTCTGAATAAGCGCTTTTTCGCCTTTATGGCGGCGGCCTTTGCGGGACTTTTGATAACCGCTTTTGCCCAGATGCTGGGCACCGCCTCGGCGGACGGGTTTTCAACGGCCATGCTGCCCACCGCCGCGCTTCAAACCCTGTGGTCTCTGCCGCCTGCGGCGCTGGCTTATTTCCCGCCTGCCAGGTGGATAGAATGAGAAAGGATAAGCAATGAACAACAGGATAATCAAGCCCTCCAGACGCACAGCCATGATAGTCATTGTGCTGCTGGCGCTGGCGGTGTATCTTGTCTTTCTCTATCAGCTTCAGATAATAGAGGGAGAGGAATACTATAACCGCAGCAACGAGGTTTCGACCTCTGAGTCGCCAATTACCGCTGCCAGAGGTAATATCCTTGACCGCTACGGCAGAATAATGGTGAGCAACAAGGAGTGCTACAACCTTGAGATAGATATAGACAAGCTCTTTGCCAACGACGACCCCAACGCCGTTATTCTTGAGCTTGTGGAGATGGTGCAGGGCTTTGGAGATGATTATATCGACGATTTGCCCATCACGATGACCCCGCCCTTTGAGTACGACCCCAACATGACGGAGATCCAGCGCACCATGCTCAACGCCTATTTTAAGGACAGAGGTAAGGCTCTGCCCGATAACGCGACAGCGGTGGAGCTTTTGAGCTATATGCGCACAAGGTATGAAATTGATAACTCCTACACCGCCGAGCAGATGCGCATTATTGCCGGTATCCGTTATTCCATCAATGTCCGTTATTCCATAAACACTGCGGACTATATATTTGTTGAAGACGCATCCATGCAGCTCATTTCCGCCATCATGGAGAATAAGCTTGTGGGTATCGAGGTCAAGCGCGCCTATGTGCGCGATTTTAACACTGATTACGCCGCGCACATACTGGGCTATGTCGGCCTGATGACTCAGGAAGAGTTTGAAAAATACTCCCTGATGAAATACGCAAACGACGCCATGGTCGGCAAGGACGGCGTGGAATATGCCTTTGAAAGCTACCTCCACGGCAAGGATGGCACAGTGGTAGAGACGCGCAACAGCTCCGGCACGATACTGAGCACCGTTTATACTGACGAGCCTGAGCCGGGCAACCATGTGTATGTTACGCTTGACCTTGCCCTGCAGGAGCAGGTGGAGCGTATACTATCCAACGGCGTAGACAGGCTCAAGGAGCTGGTAGAGCAGAAGAAAGGCGAAGCTCAGGTACGCGGCGAGCCTGTTGACCCGGATTTTAAGGATGAGATAACCGGCGCCGCCGTCGCGGTGGTCAACGTGAAAACCGGGGAGCCGCTGGCACTGGCGAGCTGGCCCACCTTCAAGGCCTCCTCTATCATAGAGGACTATCAGGAGCTGATGGAGACGCCGAACGCCCCGCTTTTCAACAGAGCGCTTATGGGCGCTTACGCCCCCGGCTCCACCTTCAAGCCATGCACAGCTATTTCCGCTTTGAATAACGGCATCATCAACACCGAGGAGCAGATAAAGTGCGAGGGCGTGTTCACAAAATACGCCGCCGCGGGCTACTCTCCTGAGTGCTGGATATGGAACGCGGTCAAGGGCGAGCATTACACCCATGACGCGGACAATGTGACCGACGCACTGAGAGACTCCTGCAATTTCTTCTTCTATTCCATCGGCGACGAGCTGGGTATTGACGAGCTTGAGAAAACAGCACATCTGTTTGGCCTTGGCTCCTCCACGGGGATAGAGCTGGTGGAGACCACGGGCAATATGTCAAACCGCCGCAACCATGTGGATTACGCGGGCACCGAGTGGCGTCAGGGCGATACTCTTCAGGCGGCCATCGGGCAGTCGGACAGTGTGTTTTCGCCCCTGCAGCTGGCAGAATACTGCGCGACTGTCGCAAACGGCGGGACAAGACATTCCGCATCCCTCCTCAAGGCCGTGCGCAGCTTTGATTACAGTCAGAAAATATATGAACGCGAGCCGGAAGTGCTGAGCGCTGTGGAGTCTGCCGAGTATAACTGGGCCGCTGTCCACGAGGGTATGTGGAAGGTGCTTCACGACTGGGAGCACAACGGCACCAACGCTGAGATATGGATGGACTGTGCTTGGAATGCGGCCGGTAAGACCGGCACCGCCCAGAAAGGCGAAAAGATAGCAAACGACGGTATTTTTATGTGCTACGCCCCGTTTGACGATCCCCAGATCGCCATAGCGGTGGTGGTAGAGCGCGGTGTGTCCGGCGCTTCTGTGCAGTTCATCGCGCGGCAGATCATGGACGTCTACATCAGCCTCTGCCAGTATACGGATACATCCGAACCGGAAATGGCGCTTTTGAAGTGATTCTTGCTTCTGCGTAAGCGCGAAGAAAACCGCTCTCGGCGATTTGCCCATCACTTACTTGAAATTCGGATGACATATGTTTATAATTGTTCGGGATTATTTTGAAGAATTTAGGACGGGGGATTAATAAATGAACATTGCATTGATGGCACACGACAGGAAAAAGGAGCTTATGGTTCAGTTCTGCATTGCCTATTGCGGTATCTTGGCTGAACATTCCCTCTGCGCCACCCATGTAACGGGAAAGCTGGTTTCCGAGGCCACGGGCCTGCCCATAACCCTGTATCTGCACGCGGATCAGGGCGGCGCCCAGCAGATCGGCGCACGGATATCTTTTAATGAGATAGACCTTGTGCTGTTTTTCTGCGACCCTGCAAACCCCAAGGGCTTTGACGATATCAACAAGATCGAGCGCCTGTGCGACCAGTACCAGATACCCTTTGCCACCAACGCCGCCACGGCCGAGGTGCTGGTGCAGGGACTGCGCCGCGGCGATCTGGATTGGCGCAACATCGTCAATCCACAGAAAAGATAAGGCGAAAAGAGGTTAATTTCAATGTCTAAGGTCACGCCGCGCACGCTCTCCGGCTTTATGGAGCTGCTGCCGGAAAAGCAGATGAAAATGGAGCGTATGCTGGAGGCTCTGCGCCGCAGCTACTCCCTTTATGGCTTTGCGCCGCTGGATACTCCCGTTATAGAAAGCGCCCAAGTGCTGCTGGCCAAGGGCGGAGGAGAGACGGAAAAGCAGATATACCGCTTCCAGAAGGGGGACAGCGACCTTGCGCTCCGCTTTGATCTGACGGTGCCGCTGGCAAAGTATGTGGCGGCTCACTATGGAGAGCTGTGCTTCCCTTTCCGCCGCTATCAGATAGGCAAGGTCTACCGGGGCGAGCGCGCCCAGAGAGGCAGATTCAGGGAGTTTTATCAGGCCGACATCGACATTATCGGTGACGGAAAGCTGGATATCATCAACGAGGCGGAGATCCCCGCCATTATCTATAACACCTTCAAAAGCCTCGGCGTCAGCCGCTTTAAGATAAAGGTCAACAACCGCAAGCTCTTAAACGGCTTTTACGCCATGAACGGTATGGCCGAGCGCGCGGGAGACATTATGCGCACCGTGGATAAGCTCGACAAGATAGGCGAGGAGAAGGTCAAGCAGCTGCTTATTGACGAGGTGAAGCTCCTGCCCTGCAAAGCGGAGAATATTTTGGATTTCATGGCCATCAAGGGCAGCAACGCCTATGTGCTTGAGCGCCTCAAAATGTACACCGGTGTGGACGAGACCTTTGACAAGGGATATGAGGAGCTTTTGGCGGTGACGGAGCATCTGGCGGCTTTCGGTGTGCCGGAGGAGAACTTCGCTGTGGATCTGACCATCGCGAGAGGACTTGATTATTACACGGGCACCGTATATGAAACTGAGCTTCTCGATCACCCGGAGATAGGCTCCGTCTGCTCCGGCGGAAGATACGATGATCTGGCGGGCTATTATACTGATAAGCCCCTGCCCGGCGTCGGCATCTCCATAGGGCTGACAAGGCTTTTCTATGTGCTCGATGAGCAGGGGCTTTTGTCTGATGAGCCGGTCACAGCCCCCTGTGACGCGCTGGTCATTCCCATGACGGAGGATATGGGCAGCGCGGCGGCTGCGGCCACAGCGCTCAGAGACGGCGGCGTGCGCACCCAGCTCTATGGCGAGCAGAAAAAATTCAAGGCGAAAATGAGCTATGCCGATAAGATAAAGGTACCCTTTGCGGTGCTTATCGGCGAGGATGAGATAAAAGAGGGCTGCCTTTCGGTGAAGGATATGCAGACCGGACAGCAGCAAAAACTCAGCCCCGATAAGGCGACGGAGTATATAAGGCAGAGCGTTGACGGGAGAAACAGCGCCCCGCTTATTATAGAGTAAACTCAGCTTAAACCGCCTGCGGTATCTTGCGGACAATTTGCGCCCAGACTTTGTCACTTTTTCTTGAAATACACAAAGTATGTCTGCAAAAAAGTGTCATCGTCAGAACACAAATTCTCTCGCAACCTGCTCTTGACGATTTAAGCCTCGTTTACTGTGAAAGACAAATATTATAGGAGGCATATAACCAATGTTTCAGTCCCGCACCCATAATTGCAATGAGCTTCGCCTTGAAAACGCGGGCGAAAAGGTAAAAATAGTCGGTTGGATGGAGAATGTCCGTGAGGTGGGCAGCAACTTCGCCTTTGTGGTGGTGCGCGATTTTTACGGCACGACACAGGTGGTCATCGAGGACGAAAAGCTCATGGAGCAGATAAAGTCCATCAATAAAGAGTCCACCATATCCGTCACCGGCACCGTGCGCGAGCGCGCCAGCAAAAACCCCAAGCAGGCCACCGGCGATATTGAGATAGTACCCGACAGCATCGATGTCCTGGGCCGCTGCCGCTATAACGAGCTGCCCTTTGAGATAAACCGCAGCCGCGAGGCGGACGAGTCCATGCGCCTGAAGTACCGGTATCTCGATTTGAGAAACCCCGCCGTGAAGAAGAATATAATCCTGCGTTGCAACGTGGTCTCCGCCCTGCGGCAGGCCATGACGGAGCACGGCTTTCTTGAGATAACCACCCCTATACTTACAGCCTCCTCCCCAGAGGGTGCGAGGGACTATCTTGTCCCCGCCCGCAAGCACCCGGGTAAGTTCTACGCCCTGCCTCAGGCCCCCCAGCAGTTCAAGCAGCTGCTGATGACCTCCGGCTTTGACAGGTATTTCCAGATAGCTCCATGCTTCAGAGACGAGGATGCCAGAGGCGACCGCTCTCCCGGTGAGTTTTATCAGCTGGATATGGAGATGGCCTTTGCCACGCAGGACGATGTTTTCGCCGTCCTCGAGGATGTTTTGCCGCCGATTTTCGCAAAATACGGCACATATGACATCGCCTCCGCCGCGCCCTTCAAGCGCATCCCTTATCTTGAGGCCATGGAGAAATACGGCTCGGATAAGCCGGATCTGCGTATTGACCTTGTGGTCGAGGATATCACAGACCTCTGCGGCGGGACGGATTTTGCCCCCTTTGCCGAGGGCAACACAGTCAAGGCCATCGTCGTCACCGACTGCGACATGACGCGCAAGAATATCGACAAGCTCTGCGCAGATGTCGAGGTACAGTCCGCCTGCAAGCCCTTCTGGTTCAAGGTGGACGAGAACGGCGCGCTCGCCGGCGGCGTTGCGAAGTTCCTTGCCGACAGAGCGGATAAGCTCACCGAACGGCTGGATCTCAAGCCCGGCTGCCTTGTCGGCGTGGCCGCGGGCAAGAAGAACATCGCCGTCAAGACTGCCGGCGTTATGCGCAAAATGCTGGGCGCTGTTGTGCCCGGGCATATGGATAAGGAACGCTACGAGTTTTGCTGGATAGTGGATTTCCCCATGTATGAGATCGGGGAGGAGTCCGGAGAGCTTGAATTCTGCCATAACCCCTTCTCCATGCCGTCAGGCGGGCTTGATGTGCTTCTCAAGGCCGAGAGCGGGGAGATTGACCCCCTGAGCATCACCGCCGAC
>DKYJ01000041.1:25186-26506 GCA_002493305.1 Clostridiales bacterium UBA7103
CCAGTACGACCTGGTCTGCAACGGGGTGGAGCTCTCCTCCGGTGCGGTGCGTAACCACGACCCGGAGATAATGATAAAGGCCTTTGAGCTTGTGCGTCTGGGCGAGGAGGATGTCAAGAAGAAATTCCCCGCCATGTATAACGCCTTCTGCTACGGCGCTCCCCCCCACGCGGGCATCGCCCCGGGTGTTGACCGCATGGTCATGCTTCTGGCCGGGGAGGACAGTATCAGAGAGGTCATACCCTTCCCCATGAACAAGAACGCTCAGGACGTGCTCATGGGCGCGCCCTCCACCGTAGAGCAGAAGCAGCTTGACGAGCTGCACATAGCGATAGTCGAGGATAAAGAATAAACCATTGAAAACCCAGAGCAGTTCCTCTGGGTTTTCTGTTGACGGAGGGAAACCATGTTTTCCAGCATAAAGAGCTTTGGCGTCAGCGGAGTGGGCGGCTGTCCGATAACGGTGGAGGTGTTTATCTCCAACGGCCTGCCCGCCTTTGACATGGTGGGTCTGCCTGACGCGGCGGTAAAGGAATCCCGGGAGCGGGTGCGAGCCGCGATAAAAAATAACGGCTTTCGCTTCCCGGTCAGCCGGCTGACAGTGAACCTCGCCCCGGCGGATAAAAAGAAAAACGGCACGGTGTACGACCTCCCAATGTTGGTGGGTATCCTCGCCGCCTCCGGGGAGCTGAAAGCCCCGGACAACTGCGCTTTTATCGGCGAGCTTTCATTGACGGGAGAGGTGCGCCCTGTGCCCGGCGTGCTTCCGATGGCCTTGTGCGCCGCGCGCAGCGGGGTGGAGCATTTCTTCGTCCCGGCGGAAAACGCGGCGGAGGCCGCCTTTGCCCGGGGAATAAACATTTACCCGGTCAGGAGCGTGGGGGAGCTGGCGGAGCATCTGCGCGGGCGGCGGTTTATAGCCCCGTGCGAGCCTACCGAGCCGGAGGCGTTCAGCCTGCCCATGCCGGATTTTGCCGATGTGAAGGGTCAGGAGAATGTAAAACGCGCCATGGAGATAGCCGCCGCGGGAGGACACAATATCCTGCTCGTGGGCCCGCCGGGCGCGGGCAAGTCCATGATGGCAAAGCGTCTGCCCTCTATCCTGCCGGATATGAGCCGGGAGGAAATGATCCAGTGTACGGAGATACATTCCGTCGCCGGGCTCACAAGCCGGGAACAGCCCATAATCTGCCAGCGGCCATTTCGCTCCCCGCACCATACGGTGTCCACGGCAGGCCTGTCCGGCGGCGGCACAGTGCCCCGGCCGGGAGAGATAAGCCTTGCCCACAACGGCGTGCTGTTTTTGGACGAGCTGCCGGA
>DKYJ01000041.1:26815-41637 GCA_002493305.1 Clostridiales bacterium UBA7103
CTGTTTTTGGACGAGCTGCCGGAATTTCGAGCTGACGCGCTGGAGATCCTGCGTCAGCCCATTGAGGACGGCAAGGTCACAGTCTCCCGCGTGTCGGCAACGGTCACCTTTCCCAGCAGCTTTATGCTGGTCTGCGCAATGAACCCATGCAAGTGCGGCTGGTACGGGCACCCCTCCGGGCGCTGCCGCTGCTCGCCAAACGATGTCCGCCGCTATCAGAGCAGGATATCCGGCCCGCTGATGGACAGGATAGATATTATAGTAGAAGTCCCGGCGCTTGAATATGAGGAGCTGCGGCGCAGGACGCCCGCGGAGAGCTCCGCCGCCATAAAGGAGCGGGTCAATATGGCGCGGCAGGTGCAGCGCCGCCGCTATGGGGACGACGGAACCATGTGTAATGCCCGCATCGGCAGCAGGGAGCTGCGCCAATTCTGCGTTCTCTCCGCAGACTGTGAGGAGCTTATGCGCGCCGCGTTTGAGAGCATGGGGCTTACCGCGCGCAGCTATGACAGGATACTGCGCGTTGCCCGAACCATTGCGGATATGGCGGGCAGCGAGGATATAGCGCCGGAACATATTGCTGAGGCAATACAGTACAGAACATATTCTTTTGGAGAATAAGATGAACGATATAATTCTTTTAAAACTTGGCGAGATAGTCCTCAAGGGGCTTAACCGCCGCAGCTTTGAACAGAAGCTGCAAGGCAATGTGCGCCGCCGCCTCGCGCCCATCGGCAAATTCAATGTCTACTGCCTCCAGTCCACTATTTATGTAGAGGGAGAGGACGGCGCGGACATGGACGCGGCCTTTGAGGCGCTCAAAAAGGTTTTCGGCGTGGTGAAGCTCAGCCGTGCCGCCGCCTGCGAAAAGGATAAGGACGCGATAGTCAAAAGAGCGAAGGAGTATCTGGGGGCGGAGCTTTCGGTCGCCAAGAGCTTCAAGGTGGAGTCCAAGCGCAGCGACAAGAGCTTCCCCATGACCAGCATAGAGCTGAGCCAGTATGTGGGCGGAGAGCTGAAGGAGGCATTCCCCCGCGTAAAGGTGGATGTGCATGAGCCGGAGCTGACGGTCCATATAGAGGTGCGCGACCTCGCCGCCTATGTCCACTCAAGCCCGGTACAGGGCGCGGGCGGTATGCCCGTCGGCTCAAACGGCACGGCGGTGACGCTCCTCTCCGGCGGGATAGACAGCCCCGTTTCAAGCTACATGATAGCCCGCCGGGGAGTGCATCTTATCCCGGTGCATTTCTTCTCCTTCCCCTACACCTCCCAGCAGGCTAAGGACAAGGTCGTCGAGCTTGCGCGCATACTCAGCGATTACTGTGGCAGGATGACAATGGAGGTCGTGCCCTTTACGCATATTCAGGAGGAGATACGGGATAAATGCCCGGAGGAATATTTCACGCTTATAATGCGCCGCTTTATGATGCGCATTGCCTGCCGCATAGCAAACGACAACGGCGCGAAGGCCATCGTCACCGGGGAAAATCTTGGTCAGGTCGCGAGCCAGACCATGGAGGCCATGGCCTCCACGCAGGCGGTGATGGATCTGCCCATTCTCCAGCCGCTTATCGGCATGGACAAGGAGGAGATTGTGGGTTTTGCGCGCAAGATAGGCACTTTTGACACCTCGGTGCTGCCCTATGAGGACTGCTGCACGGTGTTCACCCCCCGTCATCCCCGCACAAGGCCGAAAATAGCCGATGTGGAAAAGGCGGAGAGCGCGATGGATATTGACGGGCTTGTTGAAGAGGCTTTGGCCGGAATTGAAAGGATACAGATCGACCATGAGAGCGTATGACACCGAAATAATCTCCGTGGGAACGGAGCTTTTGCTGGGGCACATCACCAATACCGACGCGCGGGACATCTCCGAGATGCTCTCCAAAATCGGCATAAATGTGCGCTATCACACGGTGGTGGGGGACAACCCGGAGAGATTGAAAGCCTGTGTGGAGATAGCCAAGTCCAGAGCGGACATTATCATCACCACCGGCGGCCTCGGCCCGACCTGTGACGATTTGACGAAGCAGACGCTTGCCGCCGCCTTCGGCGTCCCCCTTGTGGTGGACGAAAGGGAGCAGCAGGGGCTTTACGAGTATATAAAGGGCGGGAAAAAGATAACGCCCAACAACTTTCAGCAGGCGCTGCTGCCGGAGGGCTGCACGGTGTTTCACAACAACTGGGGCACAGCTCCGGGCTGCGCCTTTGAGAAGGACGGAAAAACCGTTATCATGATCCCCGGCCCGCCCAATGAGTGCGTGCCCATGTTCAAGGCCTGCGCTGTGCCGTACCTCAAAAAACTCTCCGATGAGCAGATAGTGTCCCACTCGGTGCGCATCTTCGGCATGGGCGAGAGCGAGGTGGACGATATCTTCCGGGACGAGATGAATGTCATGACCAATCCCACCATGGCGCCCTACGCGAAGGAGGCCGACTGCCTGCTCCAGATAACCGCCAAGGCCGAGAGCGAGGAGAAGGCGGAGGAGATGATAAAGCCCGTTATCGCTCATGTGAAGGAGCGCCTGGGCGATGTGGTCTACGCGGTGGACAAGGAATGCGTCGAGGAGCGGGTCATTGAGCTGCTTTTGGAAAAGGGAATGAGCTTTGCCGCCGCCGAGAGCTGCACCGGCGGGGAGATAGCCAAGCGCTTTACCGATATCCCAGGGGCAAGCGCGGCCTTTCTCGGCGGCGCGGTGACCTATACAAACGGCGCCAAGGCCAAAATGCTGGGGATCCCACGTGATTTTATCGAGGAAAAGGGCGCTGTGAGCTATGAGGTGGCCAAGGCCATGGCAGAGGGTATACGCTCTGTCATGGGGGCGGACATCGGCATTTCAGTCACGGGGCTTGCCGGGCCGGACGGGGACGGCGTGCATCCTGTGGGTACGGTGTTTATAGGCATGGCCGTCGAGGGAGAGACATTTGTCAAAGAGCTGCACATGGGCGAGTTTCGCACCCGAAGCTTTATCCGCCGCATGGCCGGCAATCACGCTTTTGACATGATGCGCCGGTATTTGACGGGCCTTGCGGTGGTTTGATAGGCAAATTGGCTATATTGTCAGCTTTTAGGCAAATTCGTCAAAATGCTGGTTTGCAAATCGGCGATGAATAGTGTATCATAGACGACGCGTGAGGGATTTCCCTTGCCGGAAAATGGAGGTGATAGTATGGAAGGAAGCTCGGGAGCGCTGTTTACCATAGGCCCGGTCGAGGTCAGCGGCGCTGTCGTCACTACATGGGTCATTATGGCGCTGCTGGCGCTGACCTCATGGCTCGCCACACGCAAGCTTAAGGATGTGCCGGGGCCGATGCAGTCTGCGGCCGAAATGGCTGTGGGCGGCCTGGAGAATTTCTTCTCCGGCGTGTTGGGGAAGGATATGACCCGTAAGTATTTCCCCATGTTTGCAACATTTTTTATCTTTATCATTGTCAGCAATTACACCGGTATACTGCCGGGGGCCGGGAAGTATAAGGGCTTTTCCGTTCCCACGGCGAGCCTGTCCGTCACGGCGGCTCTGGCACTGATCGCTTTTACTGCGATCCACACTATCGGCTTAAAGACTGTGGGCTGGAAGGCGTATCTAAAATCCTTTATAAAGCCCTTTATATTTATGCTGCCGCTTAATTTGATAGAGCAGCTTGTACGGCCGGTATCTCTGGCGCTGCGTCTGTTTGGCAACCTGTACGGCGAAGAATCAGTGACGCACCAGCTTTACGGCATCTTCCCCATAGTGCTGCCGCTTATTATGAATGTTCTCAGCCTGCTGCTCTGCTTTATACAGGCGATGGTGTTCACTCTACTGTTCGCCATATATATAGAGGAAGCCACTGTTGAAGAACACTGATTTGACAGTAAAAAATACAGTTTGATTTGGAGGACTTGAATTATGACATCCGGACTTATTGCAATCGGAGTGGGTATTCTGATGGCGGGCTGCATCTGCGGCGCGGCTATCGGCCAGGGCATGACAGCTGCGAAGACCATGGAGGCCATGGCTCGCCAGCCGGAGATGGCAGGACAGCTGCGCTCAACGCTTATCCTGTCTCTGGGACTTATCGAATCTCTGGCGATATACGGGCTTTTGATCGCCTTTATGCTGGTGGCGAAGATCTGAACTGAAGGAGGGAAGGTATCCTCATGTTGAACATAAACATCTGGGAGCTTCTCTGGACAGTCGTAAACTTCTTCCTGCTGCTTGTCATCCTGAGGAACCTGCTGTACAAGCCCATAGTCAGGTTTATGGACGAACGCCAGGCGCGGATAGACGCCGGGCTTGAGGCGGAGCGAAGGGCGCAGGAAGCTCTTGACAGCGAGAGAGCGCAGCTTCAGGACGAGAAGAACAGGCGTTTGCAGCAGGCAAAGGACAGCTCAGAGACAGCCAAGGCCGACTATGAGGCAAAGCGCGCACAGCTTACCAAGCGGCTGCGCAGCAGCTCAGCCGACAAGCGGCAGGAACTGAAAAAAACCGTTGCTGAGATAAGCGGCGGAGAGCGGGCGCGCCTTGAGACTGATGAGAAGGAGCTGGCGGAGCAGCTGCTGGAAAAGCTTTTATCCGCCGAGACGAGATAAAGCAGACGGACGGCATTGGTTTGACTCCCGTCTGCTAAAGACTAATGCATCCATAAGGTGGTGATTTTCCCATATGTTGGGTGGATGGAACATATTTTATGCGATACTCAACTTTGCGATCCTTGTCACGGCGCTGTATTTCCTGGGCAGGGGCATCGTAAAGAAAAAATATACGGATCACCGCGACAAGATCGCGGAGGATCTGGAGCGCTCCGACGCGGCGGCAAAGAACGCCATTCAGCTTGCCAGAGATAAGGAGCAGGCCGGGGCAGAGAGCGAACAGGAGTGCCGCGCCATTATTGCCGAGGCCGAGCGGACTGTCAGCGAGCTGAAGGCCCGTGCGGACGAGCTGGAGAACGAATTTAACAGTGTGGCCGACAGCGACCTTCAGCTCGAGCGGCAGCGCCTGCTCAATGACGAGCGCAAGAAGCTCAATCGAGCCGCTGCTGACAGGCTCATTGCTCTTGCCGGGCAGCTTATGAGAAAGCCTGAGTACAGTGCGGCACTTCAGGGCTATGAAAAGGGGCTCGCGCCGCGGCTGAAGGCAGCGTTCAAGCTCTCCGCGGACGAGCTTTCAAAGATAAAGGAGCGGGGCGAGCTGCGCGTTACCCTGACGGCGGCAAGAGCTGTGACTGTTGACGCGATCCCCGGGCTGGAAAAGCTCCTCATAGATGGTCTGAACAGCGCCGGAGTGAGTATGAGCGAGGCAGACGTCCATGTGGACGCTGTGACGGACGAGAGCGTTATCGGCGGATTCAGTCTTCAAATAGGGGACACCGTTTTTGACGGCACCCTGCGTGATCTTCTGGAGCGTGCCCACGAGAACATCTGCAGCATTGATGATCTGCGGGGAGACTTTATCGCCACGCTGAAAAACAGCCTTGAAAATGTCGGCAACGGCATTGACGTTTACCAAATAGGCCATGTCATCAGCGCTTCTGATGGTATATGCCGTGTGTCCGGCCTGGCGGACGCCATGTCCGGTGAGATGCTCCGCTTTAAAAACGGACTTGTGGGTATGGTCATGGATCTGGAGCAGGACAACATCGGCGTTGTGCTGCTGGGCGATTTCAGCTCCGTGCAGGAGGGCGACCGCGTCCGCTGCACAGGGCGTATTATAGAGGTGCCCGTGGGCGAGGAGCTTGTGGGCAGAGTTGTGGACGCGCTGGGCAGGCCGCTGGACGGCAGAGGCGCTATCCAAACGGAGTTTACAAGACCCATCGAGAGCCCGGCTCCCGGCGTTATCAGCCGGCAGAGCGTTACCGTGCCCATGGAGACAGGCATCAAGGCGATAGATGCCCTTATACCCATTGGCCGCGGCCAGCGCGAGCTTATCATCGGCGACAGGCAGACCGGCAAGACCGCCATTGCCCTCGACGCGATAATAAATCAAAAGGGCAAGGACGTTATCTGCGTCTACGTTGCCATAGGACAGAAGGAGTCCACGGTGGCGGGCGTTTATGATAAGCTCAAGGCCCATGGCGCCATGGACTATACGACTATCGTCTGCGCCAGCGCTTCCGAGCCTGCGCCAATGCTGTACATTGCCCCTTACGCGGGCACGGCCATGGCAGAGTATTTCATGTATCGCGGCCGCGATGTGCTCATCGTTTATGACGATCTTTCAAAGCAGGCTGTGGCGTACAGGGAGATCTCCCTGCTGCTGCACAGACCGCCCGGACGCGAGGCTTATCCCGGCGATGTTTTCTATCTCCATTCAAGGCTGCTTGAGCGCTCGGCGCGTCTTAGCAGCGCTGCGGGCGGCGGCAGTATTACCGCCCTGCCCATAATCGAGACTCAGGCGGGAGATATTTCCGCGTATATCCCCACGAACGATATCTCCATCACTGACGGCCAGATATTCCTTGAGACGGAACTTTTCAATTCCGGCGTGCGCCCGGCGGTAAATGTGGGCCTGTCGGTGTCCCGTGTCGGCGGCGCTGCTCAGCTCGGCGCTGTAAAGCAGGTGGCTGGCCGTCTGAGAATGCAGCTTGCCCAGTACAGAGAGCTTGCCGCCTTCTCCCAGTTCGGCTTTGACCTTGACAAGGCCACGCAGGAGACCCTGAACCGGGGCGACAGAATGACAGAGCTTTTGAAGCAGGATCAGTATTCGCCTATGAGCGCGGTGGATCAGGTCATTGCCGTCACCGCCGTCAGCGAGGGCTATGCGGATAAGTTCCCTGTGAAGGATATTCCGGCATACGAGGCGGGGGTACTGCCCTATGTGCATGAGCGTTGGCCGGAGCTGACACAGATAGTTGCCGGCGGGGCGAAACTCAGCAGAGACGAGCTCGAACGCCTGCGCGCCTTGATAGAGGAGTTCGGCAAGGGATTTGTTGCTTAATGAATGATCGATAGTGAATAATTGCGGTGTCCCTTCGGGACGATCATAACAATAATTATTCACTATTCATCAGCGAAGCGTCTTTATTAAAATTTTCAAGGGGAGGTGGGCTGATCCATGGCAAGCACCCATGCCATCAAAGCGCGAATAAAAGGCGTCGAGAGCATACGCCAGATAACAAAATCCATGAAGCTGGTGGCTGCCTCCAAGCTGCGCCGCGTGCAGGAGGCCAGAGGCTCCCTCGTTACCATGGCGGAAAAGAGCCGCCGTGCCCTTGAGGATGTGTGCCGCGGCGCGAAGCCGGACAACCCTTTTCTGACTCCCAGAGCAGAGAAAAAGCGGGTGTGCTTCGTGCTTTTCGTGGGCAACAGGGGACTGTGCGGCGTGTATAACAGCGCAGTGCTCAAGTTCGCGGAGGAGCTGCTTAACCGCTGCGCGGAGGAGCATTTTCTCGTCATCTGCGGCAGTTGGGGCCAAGATTTGATAGAGGGGACGGGCGTCAATGTCCGCCGCCGGTTTTCGGAGCTTAACGATATGCCGAGCGCCCGGGACGCAGAGGAGCTGACCGAGTATCTCAAGCAGCTCTATCTGAGCGGTGAGGCTGACGAGATAGTGATGGTCTATCAGAAATATCACACTGTCATGCGCCAGAAGCCGGAAGCTCTTGTCCTTTTCCCAATCACAGTTGAAGCCGGCGGGGAGAAGCACGGCGCCGAGGAGTATATCTACGAGCCGGATAAAGAGAGTGTGCTGGAGGCCCTTGTGGAGCTGTATGTTTCCAGCAATGTGTTTTCCGTTATGCTGGATGCCCGCACGGGAGAGCACGCCGCCAGAATGACCTCCATGAATTCCGCTGCGGAGAGCTCCGAGGAGATGCTGGAGCAGCTGCGCCTTGAGCTTAACCACGCCAGACAGGCGGCCATCACCACGGAGATATCCGAAATAGTCGGCGGGGCGCAAGCCCTCGGCAAATGAAAAGAAAACCGCTCCGTTTCCGCCAGACATGGCGAAAACTGCGCTAATTTCATTCCATTTGCATACCCGCTGAAGCGGGATAAGAAGAAATATTCCTTTTTGTGCTGCCCGGTAGCAGCAGAATGGAGATCAATATGGAAAAAGGAATCGTCAAAAGAGTCATAGGCTCCGTCGTGGACGTTCAGTTCCCCGAGGGATCCCTGCCCGAAATATATGATGCGGTAGTCATAGACCTGCCAGACCGTTCCATCACGCTTGAGGTGGAGCAGCAGCTGGGAAACCTCACTGTGCGCTGCATCGCCCTCGCCTCGACTGACGGCGTGTCCCTGGGCTGCCCCGTGACCAATACAGGCGCACCTATTACCATGCCTGTGGGCGAGGCAACCCTTGGCAGAATGTTCAATGTCCTTGGCGAGCCCATTGACGAAAAAGGCCCGGTGAACGCGGCCGAGCGCCTGCCCATACACAGGAGCGACCCACCCTTTACCGATGTCCTCCCCGCAACGGAGCTTCTGGAGACAGGCATTAAGGTCGTCGACCTTATGGCCCCCTATTCAAGGGGCGGAAAGATCGGCCTTTTCGGCGGCGCGGGCGTGGGCAAGACGGTGCTTATCATGGAGCTTATCCGCAACATCGCCTATGAGCACGGCGGATACTCTGTTTTTGCCGGTGTGGGCGAGCGCAGCCGTGAGGGGAACGACCTCTGGAACGAGATGACCGAGTCCGGCGTTATCAACAAGACGGCTCTTGTCTTCGGCCAGATGAACGAGCCGCCTGGAGCGAGGCTGCGCGTGCCACTGTCAGGGCTTACGATTGCGGAGAACTTCCGCGATGAGAGCGGACAGGATGTGCTGCTGTTTATCGACAATATATTCAGGTTCACTCAGGCAGGCTCCGAGGTTTCGGCTCTGCTTGGGCGTATGCCCTCCGCCGTCGGCTATCAGCCTACTCTGGCCACCGAGATGGGCAACCTTCAGGAGCGCATAACCTCCACGAGAAACGGCTCCGTCACCTCCGTGCAGGCTGTGTATGTCCCGGCGGACGATTTGACAGACCCGGCCCCGGCCACAGTTTTCGCCCATCTGGACGCTACAACAGTGCTTTCCCGCGCCATTTCGGAGCTGGGCATTTACCCGGCGGTTGACCCGTTGGAGTCTACCTCCCGTATTTTGCAGGCGGATATTCTGGGCAAGGCCCACTATGACACTGCCCGCGCTGTGCAGGCCATACTGGAGAAATACCGCCAGCTTCAGGACATTATCGCCGTTCTCGGTGTGGACGAGCTGAGCCGCGAGGATAAGACCGTTGTGGCCCGCGCCCGCCGTATCCAGAGATTTTTGTCTCAGCCATTCCATGTGGCGGAGAACTTTACCGGCATGGAGGGCAGATATGTGCCTCTCAGTGAGACAATAAAAGGCTTTCAGGCCATTCTGGGCGGCGAGGTTGACAATGTGCCTGAGCAGGACTTCCTGCTCTGCGGCACTATCGACGAGGTCATAGCAAAGAGAAGCTGAGGGGGAGCAGGCATGAATAAAATACACCTGAGCCTTGTCACATCTGACGGCGCCTCTTTCGATGGGGCGGTCAGCTATGTGAATATACCCACTGCTGCCGGTTCCGTCGGGGTGCTGGCGGGTCACGCCTCTATGCTCTGCGCCGTTAAAAAGGGTGCGTTGCTCTATCGCTGCGAGGACGGCCCCATGCAGACTGTCATGGTTGGGGACGGTATTGCCAACGTGAACCATAACGAGGTCACGCTGCTGGTATCAGCCGTGCAGACCGCGGAAGAAAATAATTGAAAGCACAGCCGCCGGATTTTCCGGCGGCTGTCGTATTGTTTGTCGAAAAATCTATACTGCGATGAAAAAACAGACACAAAATCCTGTGACGTAGAATTTTTGTTGCATTTTGACAAAAGTACGTCAAGCCTGCTTTCGTGCAGACCGCCAAATTGCCACAAAAATAACAGATATTATTTGAATATTAGATGCAAAAAATCTGAGGTACCCGCAGTTTTGCATTAAAATAAATGAGAAAGAATAAAAAGTTCGTCAAATTGCAACTTAAATTACTTTCAATACCGTCAAAATGTTCATTGACGGAGCTTTGGTCAAATGGTACAATAAATTCGTATGAAGGGCGGTATGGCGTTCCGCTTTGCCGCAAGAGGTGAACAGATGAAAAAAGTTTTTGTGCTTATTGGCAACTATGGCAGCGGTAAGACTGAGATCGCGCTGAATTTCGCCATAAATGCCGCTAGGACCGGCGCCCGGACAGAGCTGCTGGATCTGGACATGGTCAATACATATTTCCGCCTGACCGAGCGCGGCAAGATGACAGAGATGAAGGAGATACGCCTTGTATCACCGAACTACGCCTGCTCAGGCATTGAGACTCTGTCCCTCCCGGCGGAGGTACATTCCGCATTTGATATGGACTGGGACAATGTTATTTTTGACGCCGGCGGAGACGCTGTGGGTGCCACGGCGCTGGGCCGTTTTCATCAGGATTTTCAGGCGCTTGAGCCCGGTGCGCTTCAGGTTTTGAACGTGGTCAATATCCGCCGTCCTCTGGCGGGCACCGTGGAGAAGATAATCCACCTCCAGCAGGAAATGGAGATCCATTCAAGGCTCAAGATCACCGGCATGATAAACAACACAAACCTTGCCCAGATGACCGGGCCGGATGAGCTGCGCGACGGGTATGAGATGATAAAGCAGGTCTCCGAGATCACCGGTACCCCAGTGCTCTATACTACCGGGCGTAAGGAGCTGCTGGATCAGTTCTTAGCCGAGGGGCACGATCCCAGATATATAGGCACACCCCTTCCCATAGATACCTATATGCACCGCGACTGGGACAGCTGGATAAAGGGGCTGTGTGATTAAGCGTTTCCCCGCGCAACGCGGTTTTAATAAGTGAGCGAAAACATTATAAAAATGCAAAATCAATGTAGAAAAGAGGTAAAATCATGGTAAAGGTGACAATCAATGAGCTTGTCTGCAAAGGCTGCGGTCTGTGCGTGAGAGCATGCCCCAAAAACGTACTTGCCCTTTCCAAGACCAAGCTCAACGCAAAGGGCTACCACCCCGCAGAGGTTGTGGATCAGCCGGCGTGCATAGGCTGCGCTTCCTGTGCGCGTACCTGCCCCGATGTAGCGATCAGGATAGAAAAGGATTAAGGAGGAATAGAAAATGGCATTGACTCTTATGAAGGGTAGCGAAGCTATCGCGGAGGCCGCCATTCGCGCAGGCGCCCGTTTCTTCTTCGGCTATCCTATCACCCCGCAGACGGAAATTCCCGAATACATGTCCGCTCGTATGCCCGAAGTCGGCGGCTGCTTCCTTCAGGCCGAGAGCGAGGTTGCAGCGATCAACATGGTTTACGGCGCTGCCGGTACCGGCGCGCGTGTTATCACCTCTTCTTCCAGCCCCGGAGTCAGCCTTAAGCAGGAGGGTATCTCCTACTGCGCGGGCGCTCAGCTGCCCTGCGTTATTCTCAACGTCATGCGCGGCGGCCCCGGCCTCGGCAACATTCAGGCCTCTCAGGCTGACTATTTCCAGGGCGTCAAGGGCGGCGGCAACGGCGACTATCACCTGCTGACCTACGCTCCCTCCTCCGTGCAGGAAGCTATTGATATCATGATGTTCGCCTTTGAAAAGGCTGAGAAGTATCGTATGCCCGTTCTGTTCCTGGCCGACGGTATTATCGCCCAGATGATGGAGCCCGTTGAGATGCCCGAGATGGTGGACTTCAAGGTCGACCCCGAGAAGAAGCCTTGGGCCTGCACCGGCTGGAAGCCCGGCGACGATCCCGCCAAGCGCGGCGTTATCAACTCCATTTACATCAACACTGAGGATCTGGCAGTACATAACGAGCACCTTCAGGCCGTCTATGCCGAGGCGAGAGCCAACGAGCAGATGTGGGAGAACTACAAGACCGACGACGCGGAGTTTATAATCACCGCCTTTGGTACTGTCGCCCGTATAGCCAAGACCGCTATCGACGAGCTGCGCGAGGAAGGCGTCAAGGTCGGCCTGTTCCGTCCCATTTCCGTATGGCCCTTCCCCTATGATGCTCTTAAGGATGCCGCTTGCCGCGAGAGCGTGAAGGGCATTCTGGATGTGGAGATCAACGAAGGCCAGATGCTTGAGGATGTTAAGCTCGCCGTCAACGGCGGCAAGCCCATCGACTTCCTGGGTCACTGCGGCAGCCAGTTCACCACCACCGATGAGATCAAGAACAAGATCCTCGAAATGAAGGAGGGCAAATAAATGTCTGTTGTATTTGAAAAGACAAAGCTGCTGGCCGATAAGCAGTTCCATTACTGCCCCGGCTGCAACCATGGCATAATCCACCGCCTTGTGGCCGAAGTTATCGACGAGATGAATCTCAACGGTAATGTGCTGGGCGTTGCACCTGTCGGCTGCTCCGTTTTCGCCTATGATTACTTCAACTGCGATATGTACGAGGCTGCCCATGGCCGCGCTCCCGCTGTGGCCACCGGCGCAAAGCGCGCAAAGCCCGACACCATGGTCTTTACCTATCAGGGCGACGGCGACCTTGCCTCTATCGGTACCGCTGAAATAGTCCACGCTGCTCACCGCGGCGAGAAGTTCGTCACCATCTTCGTCAACAACGCTATCTACGGTATGACCGGCGGCCAGATGGCTCCCACCACGCTGGTGGGTCAGAAGACCACCACCTCTCCCTACGGCCGTGACGAGGCCTGGTGCGGCGCACCCATCAAGGTGTCCGAGATGCTGGCGCAGATCCCCGGCTCTTACTACATTGAGCGCTGCGCTGTGAACAACAACGCAAATATCCTCAAGACCAAGAAGGCTATCAAGAAGGCATTCCAGTACCAGAAGGAAGGCAAGGGCTTCTGCATGATCGAGGTTCTGTCCACCTGCCCCACCAACTGGGGTCTCAGCCCGGTTGAGGCAATGACATGGCTTGAAGAGAACATGATCCCCTACTATCCTCTGGGCGTGTATAAAGATAAGGGGGCTGCGGAATAATTATGATGAAACAGTTTATTTTTGCGGGTTTCGGCGGTCAGGGCATGCTCCTGATCGGCAAGTTCCTCGCCATGGCCTGCATGCTTGACAACAAGCATGTCTCCTGGCTTCCCTCCTACGGCCCTGAGATGCGCGGCGGCACGGCTAACTGCTCCGTCATCGTCAGCGACACTGAGGTCGGTTCTCCCTTGGTCGATCAGGCGGACGTTATCGTTGCCATGAACCTGCCCTCTCTTGATAAATTCGAGAGCAAGGTAAAGCCCGGCGGCGTTCTTGTCATCAACAGCTCCATTATCGAGCGCAAGAGCACCCGTGATGATATCACCGTTGTCTACTGCGATGCCAACAAAATCGCTGAGGAAGTCGGCAACCCCAAGGGCGCAAACGTGGCGATCCTCGGCGCTCTGCTCGAGAAGTGCCCCATCGTCAGCGATGACAAAATGGCTGATGCTATCCGTATAGAGCTTGGCGAGCGTAAGCTCAGATTCCTTGAGGGCAATATGAAGGCTCTCGAGGCCGGCAAGCTGGCAGCAAGAGGCTAATCAAAATCTTATAACAAAAAAGCACAGGCTTTTGCCTGTGCTTTTTTCGGTTTAGGATTTACTCTCCTTTGTACTTTCGCCGGGTCGCCATGCCGCCGCGGATATGGCGCTCCGCCTTATTTAAGTCCAGCAGCACCCGCACCTGTTTATACAGCGCGGGCTTTACATGGGGCAGCCGCTCTGTCAGATCCTTGTGTACGGTGGATTTGGATATGCCAAACTGCGCGGCGGCGGCGCGGACAGTGGCGCTGTTTTCAATTATGTATTCCGCCAATTCACAGGCGCGTTCTTCAATGTTGGTATGCACTTGAACCACTCCCAATCTCTTTTAAGCAAACGCTGAATATATAGCCGTTTACTTCTCCCGAAAAAGCCCGAACCGGCTTTTCGCCTGTCATGTGCTTCATTATATGAGCGCCGCGGCTCGTATATGAGATATGCGCCCGAATCGGGGCGGGTGAGAAGGGGAGCAGCACCAAGCGGGGCGCTGTATAAAAAAACGACAGCTTGACTAAAATCTAACAAAAAAGTGAGATTTTATTAGCTGTATATGGAAAAACTCAAACTTTTTTGTACAATGTCATTGTTGACACGGCTCAGCTGCAAAGGTATAATTAACCAAAATATAACCGGCAGGATTGCTGGGAAAACAGCTAAAACAGGAGGCAGCTATGAAAGGATTTTCCGCGTTTCTTGAGAGAAAGAATATAAGGTTTTCTGCAAAGCGTTATTTTGTGGACGCAATGGGCGCAATGGCTCAGGGGCTTTTCTGCTCCCTCCTTGTCGGGACGATTTTGAATACGCTGGGCACCCAGTTCAATATTGGTTTTCTCAAGGCCATCATCGTCACTCTCGGCAGCGGCGATGGGGCAGTAAAATACACCATAGGTGGTCTGTGCCAGGCTATGGTTGGCCCCGCTATGGCTGTCGCCATTGGTTACGCGCTCCAGTGCCCGGCCATGGTGCTGTTTTCATTAGTGCCGGTTGGCTTTGCAACCAATGCCATGGGCGGCGCGGGCGGCCCCTTGGCGGTATTTTTTGTGGCGATCATTGCCTCTGAATTCGGCAAGGCCGTGAGCAAGGAGACTAAGGTCGACATTCTGGTGACCCCGATAGTCACTATTTTGATAGGTATCGGCGCCGCGGCTCTTATCGCCGCCCCCGTGGGCAAGGCGGCCTCCGCTTTCGGCAAGATGGTCATGTGGGCAACAGAGCTGCGTCCCTTCTTCATGGGCATTATCGTGTCGGTGGTGGTCGGCGTTGTGCTGACGCTGCCCATATCCAGCGCCGCTATCTGCGCGGCTCTGGGGCTGACGGGGCTTGCCGGCGGCGCTGCCGTGGCCGGCTGCTGCGCCCAGATGGTGGGC
>DKYJ01000041.1:41931-44931 GCA_002493305.1 Clostridiales bacterium UBA7103
GCCCAGATGGTGGGCTTTGCGGTGATGAGCTTCAGGGAAAACCGCTGGGGCGGTCTTGTGGCTCAGGGTATAGGCACCAGTATGCTCCAGATGGGCAACATCGTGAAAAACCCCCGTATCTGGATACCGCCCACGCTGGCTGCCGCTGTCACCGGGCCTATCGCCACCTGCATCTTCCATATGGAGATGAACGGCGCGGCCATATCCTCCGGCATGGGAACCTGCGGTCTGGTGGGGCAGATAGGTGTATACTCCGGTTGGATAGCTGATATTGCCGCCGGGACAAAGGCGGGCATTACCGGCATTGACTGGCTTGGTCTTATCCTGATCTCATTCGTGCTCCCCGCAGTGCTGACCTGGCTTTTCGCTATCCCCATGCGCAAGTGGGGCTGGATAAAGGAAAACGATCTGAAGCTTGATCTGTAAAAAAGCCTCGCAGAGTTCGCCGCCAGAAGGCGGCGAATAAAATAAAGATTCGTTTTTCCCTGTGGCACGTACATCGGGAAAAACACTTTGCGCGAAGAGAGTGTATTTTTGCCCGCCTATGGCGGGCAAAAATACACGGTTCTGAGTGAAGCTTAATTTGTCTAAAATGTCCCATCGGGGCATTTTAGACAAGAAAGGATAAAATGGCGCGTAGTCAAACAAGAATGACAGAGGGGTCGATCGCCGGGCTGATGATACGCTTTGCTGCGCCCCTGTTTTTTGGAAATCTTTTTCAACAATTGTATAACACGGCTGACGCGCTGATAGTCGGGCGCTTTCTGGGGGACAGTGCCCTTGCCGCCGTCAGCTCCACAGGCTCGCTTATTTTTCTGCTGATAAGCCTTTTTGAGGGCATTGCCGCGGGCGGCGGCGTTATCATCTCCCGATACTTCGGGGCGAGGGACAATGAAAAGCTCCATTCGGCGGTGCATACAAGCGTCGCTTTTGCTATTGCCACGGGGCTTTTATTGACCGTTCTGGGGACAGTGTTGACCCCGTGGATCCTCCGGCTCATGGGAACCCCTGAGGATGTCATGCCCCTGGCGGTGACATATACCCGTATTTTCTTCGCCGGGAGCCTGACGCTTGTCATGTATAACTCCCTGCGCGGCGTCATGCAGGCCGTGGGCGATGGGAAGGATCCGCTTATTTTTCTTGCAATATCTTCCGTTGTTAATGTCATTCTGGACATCGTGTTCATCCGCTATTTCCATGCAGGAGTGGGCGGCGCCGCGCTGGCGACGGTCATTTCCCAGCTTATCAGCGCCGTGCTCTGCTTCAGAAAGCTGCTGATGACCGGGGAAGAATACCGGGTGGAGATACGGGAGATCCGCTTTGAGAAGAATATGCTGCGCCTGATAATCAGCTATGGCCTGCCCTCGGGGCTGCAAAACTCCGTTATCGGTTTTGCCAATGTGGTGGTGCAGTCGAACATCAACGCTTTCGGCACTATGGCTATGAGTGGCCTCGGCGCGTACAGCAAGATAGAGGGCTTTGCCTTCCTGCCCATCACCAGCTTCAACATCGCCCTGACCACCTTCGTGGGGCAGAACCTTGGTGCGGGGGAGTACGCAAGGACCCGGCGCGGCGCGCGCTTCGGCATAATCTGCGCCGTATGCATGGCGGAGCTTATTGGAGTGCTGTTCTATCTGGCGGCGCCGGTGCTTATTGGCTGTTTTACCGAGGAGCCGGAGGCTATCGCATTCGGGGTGGAAAAGGTGCATATCTGCGCGCTGTTTTACTGCCTGCTCGCGGCAAGCCACAGCTATTCCGCGGTTTTGCGCGGCGCGGGCAAGGCCGTCGTTCCGATGATCGCGATGCTCAGCTTCTGGTGTGTGGTGCGAGTGGCATTTCTGCGCATAGCGGTGCCCATATTCAAGACCATCGCCGTGGTGAACTGGGTCTATCCGCTTACATGGTTTTTGAGTACGGTGTTTTTCACAATATATTATTTCAAGGCAGACTGGATACATACTTTTGAGAAAGAGAAGTGCTGATTAAATCCCCGGGGTAATATCAGCGGTTCTCTAAAAAATCAGCAAAGAGATGCGAATGGAGGCTGTCTATGGCGATAGTGGTCGTGGGCAATGTGTTTGTCGATGTGAAGGGCTATCCTGACGGGATGTATATCCCCGCCGGGCGCAATTCCGGCCGGGTGGAGATCTACCACGGCGGGGTCGGGCGCAATGTGGCGGAGGACATCGCCAATGTGGAGCTGCGCCCCCGCTTCGTGAGCATGGTGGACGACAATGCTCAGGGGCAGGAGGTGCTTGATAAGCTTAAAAAGCACAAGGTAGACACCCGGTATGTCGCCTCCGTGCCGGACGGTATGGGTATGTGGCTGGCGATATTTGATAACACCGGGGACATTGTGTCATCCATCTCCAAGCGCCCGAATATGGACGCCATGGCCGCGCTTCTGGACGAGAAGGGCGATGAGATATTCGCGGACGCGGACAGCATCGTCATAGAGATCGACATGGACAAGGAAGTGGTCAAGCGCGTGTTCAAATACGCCGAGAAGTACCGCAAGCGGGTCTATGCCGTGGTCGCCAACATGAGCATCGCCACCCAGCGCAGGGATTTTCTGCAGTCCATTGACTGTTTCGTCTGCAACGCCCAGGAGGCGGGTATCCTATTCGTAAGCGACATGGAGCATCTCCCGCCGCAGGAGCTTATGGACACGCTTTCTGAGAAGGTTATCAGCGCCAATATCCCGGCAATGGTGGTCACCATGGGCAGCCGTGGTGCTGTGTATGCCGATATGAAGGGCGGCAAGGGCTTCTGCTCGGCGAGAGCTGTTGATGTGGTGGATACTACCGGCGCGGGGGACGCTTTCTGCGCAGGTGTCGCAGTAGGGCTTACTTATGGCAAGAGCATGGAGCAGGCGGTGGAGATAGGCACCCGTCTCGCCGCTTCTGTTATCGTGCTGAATGAAAATGTATGCCCCCGTTTTCTCCCGGCAGAGCTTGGAATAGAATAAATGTACCGGCGGGGGTACCTGTCGTATGAAAA
>DKYJ01000041.1:45249-50895 GCA_002493305.1 Clostridiales bacterium UBA7103
CGGGGATACCTGTCGTATGAAAATCCCCCGGAGCAAAGCCTTGCAGTTTTGTTCCGGGGGATTCTTCCAAATTATGGAATAAAATTATTGTTAAAATCGCCAAAAAATTTTCCCAAAATTGGGCAGTGTTCCAAAGTTTTTTTAGCAAAGCAAGGAAATGTTGACTTTGTGTCAAAGACTTGATACTATTAAATTACAAAGCTCCGGTATCGTTACCGGTAACGATAACGGGAAAGTTTTCAGAGATTTTTTGAGGACAATTTGGAACAGATATTAAACAGGAGTTTTGCCTAAAAGTGACGATAAAGGATATTGCCAGGCTGTGCGGCGTGAGCGTGAGCACGGTGTCCCGGGTTTTGAATAACCGCCCCGATGTGAGCGAGGCTGTGCGGCGCAAGGTGCTTGCGGCGGTGGAGGCAGAGGGCTACATACCGAATAACGGCGCGAGAACTCTTGTCAGCAGCCGTTCGGACGCTATCGGCGTTGTGGTGCGAGGCACGGGGAATCTCTTTTTTGCGGAGATACTCAAGACTGTGGCCCATGAAATTGACCGCCGGGGCTACACAATGGTTCTGCACTTCATTGACTCTGACGCGGACGAGATAAAAGCCGGGGCTATTCTTGAGCGTGAGAAGAGGCTTCAGGGTCTTCTGTTTTTGGGCGGGCGCTTTGACTATACTCCGGCGGAGCTTGCGCTTATCGGTGTGCCGTATGTCTGCTGCTCGTACACCAACTATTTCGGGACTCTGCGGGAGGAGGACTATTCCTCCGTCTCGATTGACGATATGCTAACCGCCTATCGGGCGGTGGAAAAGCTTATAAGTCTTGGACACCGGCGCATAGCTGTGCTTGTGCCGGAAGCCTGTGACCGATCCATAAGCGAGCTGCGATATAACGGCTACCGGGCCGCGCTGCGGGATCACGGCATAGAGTTCGATTCCCGGCTCATGGTTCAGACCGGCGGCTGCTACGAGATGCCGGAGACCTATCAGGGCATGGAGCGGGTGATAAGCTCCGGCGCCGATTTTACGGCGGTGTTCACCTTTTCCGACACCTGCGCCCTTGCCGCCATGAAGGCGATCGAGGATCATGGGCTCAAAGTCCCGGAGGATGTGTCCGTCATTGGAATAGACGGCCTGCAAATTTCAAACTATCTCAGCCCCGTCCTGACTACAATGGTGCAGCCCGCGGAGGAGATGGGGCGCGAGAGCGTGCGCGTGCTGATAGATATGCTGGAAAACAACGCCCCAGCCTGTCACATCACGCTGGAGGCAAAGCTGCGCGAGGGTGGCTCTGTCCGCAAAATCTGATTTTCCGGCTCTTTTGAGCCTGAAGATACCACCTCGTCAACGAGGAAAATTTTTATTAAGGAGATACCAAAATGAAAAAGATTATTGCGCTTCTTCTGTGCCTGGTCATGGTTTTCGCCCTGTGTGCATGCGGCGGAAACCCTGCCCCCGCAGAGTCTCAGCAGCCCGCTGAGGGCGATGCTCCCACTGAGCAGCCCGCCGCTGCCGGTTCTGTCTACTGGCTCAACTTCAAGCCTGAGTCCGATCAGACCCTGCAGGATCTTGCAAAGATGTACACCGAGAAGACCGGCGTCCCTGTGACCGTTCTCACCGCCGCTTCCGGTACCTACAACGAGACTCTGACCGCCGAGATGGACAAGTCCGTTGCCCCCACCCTGTTTGTCGTTGGCAACCAGGCCGCCGTTGACACCTGGGGCGACTACTGCTATGACCTGACCGGCACTCCCATCGCAAACGAGCTGACCACCGATGCTTACAATCTCTACGACGCCGACGGCCGCCTCTGCTCCATCGGCTACTGCTATGAGTGCTACGGCATCATCGTCAACAAGGCTCTGCTCCAGCAGGCCGGTCACTCCATCGATGAGATCACCAACTTCGAGACTCTCAAGGCCGTTGCCGAGGATATTCACGCCCGCGCCGGCGAGCTTGGCTTCGACGCTTTCACCTCCTCCAGCATGAGCTCCGATTCCAGCTGGCGCTTCACCGGCCACCTCGCCAACCTCGAGTACTACTATGAGTCCGTTGACGATCCCGAGGCTTGGGAGCAGTGCCCCGCCGAGATAAAGGGCACCTACATGGATAACTTCAAGAACCTGTGGGATCTTTACATCAACAACAGCGCCGCTGATCCCGCCGCTCTCGCCGCCGGTGGCTTTGACGCCGCGACCGAGTTTGCAAACGGTGAGGCCGTCTTTTACAGCCAGGGCAACTGGGAGTGGTCCGGCCTGCAGGAGAAGGGCATGAAGGCCGAGGATCTGACCATGATCCCCTACTACTGCGGTGTTGAGGGCGAAGAGAAGGCTGGTCTCAACTGCGGCACTGAGAACTGCTGGGCAGTCAACTCCGAGGCCAGCGATGAGGACATCCAGGCCACTCTGGACTTCATGTACTGGTGCGTGACCGATCCCGACGCTTCCCGTATGCTGGTTGACACCTTCGGCGTTATGCCCTACAAGCAGGCTGCCGAGTCCACCAACCCCTTCCTTGCCAACGCCAACGCTTACAGCGCCGCCGGCAACTATGTCATGCCTTGGGTCACCAACTTCCAGCCCAATGTTGACGCCTACCGCGAGGCTCTCGTTTCCGCGATGAACCAGTATGACGCCGACCAGAGCGACGCCAACTGGGAGCTCGTCCGCACCGCCTTTGTTGACGGCTGGGCAGTTCAGTATCAGGCCGCAAACGGCTGAGTTTTTTCGAGTAAGCGCTGAACAAATCACCTACTCTGAGTACAATTCAATTACATTTATGTAATTTCGCAAATGACCCAAAAGGGGCGGGAACAGCTCCCGCCCCTTTCTCTATATCCGGCTTTGTATATGACTGGGTGCGCCGCGCGAGGCGGGCCCGTTACAGACTGACCGGGCATTGTGCCCGGCGGAAAAACGAAAAGAGGGGTGCAACATGAGAAAGAGAAGCGGAGCGGCGGTGAACAGCCGTCTGATTCGCAGACCCATACAGTACCTTTTCCCAGTGTTTTTGCTGCCAATGGTCGCTGCTTTCTGCATCGGCTTTGTGTATCCGTTTTTGAAGGGTCTGTTTCTGTCCTTCTGCAGCTTCAAAACCACCAGCAAATGGACTTGGGTGGGGCTGGATAACTACGTAAAGGCTCTGCATGACAGCAGCTTTGTCTATTCCTTCTGGTACACGGTTCTTTTCGCGCTGGTCACGCTGTTTTTGATAAATGTGCTGGCCTTCGCGGTTGCCTATGTGCTGACTCAGGGGATCAAGGGCTCCAACATTTTCCGCACGGTGTTTTTCATGCCGAACCTTATCGGCGGCATCGTGCTGGGTTATACATGGAGCATGATTTTCGACGGCATACTCAGCCGCTATGGCACGACTATTCTCATGAGCAGGCCATGGGGCTTCTGGGGACTGGTCATCCTTGTGTGCTGGCAGCAGATAGGCTATATGATGATAATTTATATAGCGGGGCTTCAGGCAGTGCCGGAGGATATGCTGGAGGCGGCGAAGATAGATGGCGCCAACAAGTGGCAGACGCTGTGGAAGGTCACTATCCCCAATGTGATGCCTTCCATAACCATCTGCACCTTTCTCACCCTAACAAACGGCTTCAAGCTCTTTGATCAGAACCTCGCCCTGACCGGCGGCCAGCCTTATATCATCAATCCCGACGGCACGACCCTGCACACAACGGAGATGCTGGCGCTGAACATTTACAACACCTTCTATGGGCAGAATGTCAACTCCCGCGGTACGGCGCAGGTCAAGGCGGTGCTGTTCTTCGTGCTGGTAGCGCTTATCGGCATCATTCAGCTTCGCGCGACAAGGAAAAAGGAGGTGCAGCAGTAATGAATAACAAGGCCTTATCCAGAGAAAAAAGCGCCAAGAAAGCGCTCACAATCTGCATGATAGTCATCTGTGTTGTCTATGTGCTGCCGGTGTTCTTCGTGGCGCTCAACTCCTTCAAGGTAAACACCTTTGTCAAGACCGATACCTTTGGCTGGCCTAATGGGGAGAGCTTTGCGGGCGTTGATAACTTTGTAAAGGGTATGACCTTCGGGAACTATCCATTCCTGAAGTCCGCCGCGTTCAGCCTCGTGATAACGCTCGCCTCCACCGCGCTTATCCTGCTTTTTACCTCCATGGCCGCTTGGTACATCTCCAGAGTTGACTCGCTCATCTGCCGGATAGTATACTACGCCTGCGTATTTTCCATGGTGGTGCCCTTCCAGATGGTGATGTTCACTCTCTCCAAGACTGCGGACACCCTCAGGCTCAACACACCGTGGACGATACCGATAATTTACCTCGGCTTTGGCGCGGGGCTTGCGGTGTTCATGTTCACGGGCTTTGTGAAGAGCATTCCGCTTGAGATAGAGGAAGCCGCCGCTATCGATGGCTGCGGCCCGCTGAGGACTTATTTCAAGGTGGTCCTGCCAATGCTCAAGCCTACCATGATCTCCGTTGGCATTTTGGAGATAATGTGGGTATGGAACGATTACCTCCTGCCCTATCTGGTGCTCGACAGAACCAAGTACATGACCATTCCCATTCATATCCAGTACCTCAAGGGCAGCTATGGCACAGTCGATCTGGGCGCGACTATGGCGCTCATACTCACAAGCATCATACCTGTCATCGTGTTCTATCTGAGCTGCCAGCGGCACATTATCAAGGGCGTCGCCGCGGGCGCGGTCAAGGGATAAATCCGCCACAACCAAAGGAAAAATTCTTAGAATTGAGTGATTACTATGAATCGCAGCAGCGCTGTGCTTATGCCTATGAGCTCCCTGCCTTCAAATTACGGCATCGGCACAATGGGCAAAAGCGCGTACAAATTTGTTGATTTTCTGAGGAGCGCGGGCCAGAAGTATTGGCAGCTTTTGCCTCTCGGCCCGACAAGCTATGGCGACAGCCCATATTCCTCCTTCTCCACCTTTGCCGGTAACCCCTATTATATAGATTTGGATATGCTGGTAAAAGACGGGCTTATAAAAAGCTCCGAGCTTGCCGGGATAGACTGGGGCAGCGACCCACAGCGCGTGGATTACGGCAAAATCTATAACAGCCGCTTTAAGGTGCTGCGCATCGCTTTCAAGCGGGGCGAGAAGAAGTTTGCCGATGAGCTTGAGGAGTTTCGCATAGACAATGCCAGATGGCTTGAGGACTACGCCCTTTATATGGCGGTCAAGGCTCAGTTCGGTATGAAGAGCTGGATAGAGTGGGAGGATGAGGACATCCGCCTGCACAAGCCGGAGGCTGTGGAGAAATACAGGGAGCTTTTGCGTGAAGATGTGGATTTCTACATCTTCACACAGTTCCTCTTCTTCCGTCAGTGGGTGGCTCTGCGGGATTATGCTCACGAAAAAGGTGTGCGGTTTATCGGCGATATTCCCATCTATGTTGCGCTGGACTCTGCCGATGTGTGGAGCGAGCCGCAGTTTTTCCAGCTCGACGAGGACAATTTCCCAGTGGAGGTCGCGGGTGTGCCGCCGGATGCCTTTACCGAGGACGGCCAGCTATGGGGCAACCCCCTCTATGACTGGGACGCCATGCGCGCCGACGGCTACGGCTGGTGGATACGCCGCATTGACGGGGCGCGAAAGCTCTATGATGTCATCCGCATCGACCATTTCCGCGGCTTCGA
>DKYJ01000041.1:51182-57681 GCA_002493305.1 Clostridiales bacterium UBA7103
ATCGACCATTTCCGCGGCTTCGAGAGCTACTGGGCAGTGCCAGTGGGCGAGGCGACCGCGAAAAACGGCAGCTGGAGGAAGGGACCCGGCATGGGTCTTGTCAGCGTGCTGACCTCCTGGTTCGGTGAGATGGAGTACATCGCGGAGGATCTGGGCTATATCACCCCGGGGGTGCAGCAGCTTTTGTCCGATTCGGGGCTGCCCGGCATGAAGGTGCTGGAATTTGCCTTTGACGCGCATGGGGAGTCGGACTATCTGCCCCACCGCTGCGAGCAAAACAGCGTATGCTACATGGGCACGCACGATAACGACACGGTGCTGGGCTGGCTCAAGACCATGAGCCGCGCGGACAGGCGCTTTGCAAGCGCTTATATGCACATCACCGAGGACGAGGGCTGGGTCTGGGGGCTTATCCGCACGGGTATGTCTACCGCCTCAAACCTGTTCGTGGTGCAGATGCAGGATCTGTTGGAGCTGCCCGCAAGCTGCCGCATGAATATTCCCGGCACCTCCACCGGCAACTGGCAGTGGCGTATGCTGCCCGGCGCGGCGGACAAGGCGCTTGCCAAAAAGCTTAGAAGCTATACCGAGACATTCAGAAGAATATAAGCAAAAATCCGTCCTCGTAAGAGTAAGAGGGCGGATTTTTGCAGTGAAGAGCGAAAAGAGAAGAGTGAAGAGAAAAGGTACGCCAAGCGCCGTCAGGCGCTTGGCGATTTATAACCGTCACGAAGTGACATCAATTCTATTCACACTTGGCTATTCTCTCTTATCTTTTCACTTCTTCAGCTCCACGGTCATTAGCACCGGGTTGTGGTCGGAGTTTTCAAAGCCAAGGTCGATACTCTCAATATTTTTAAGCTCCACATTTGGGGAGATGATGAAGCCGTCGATCACATAGTGCTGCGTATGCTCAAGGTCGGCGGGGTCATAGGGCTGATTGAGCAGGCGGCAGGTGGGCACGCGGACATCATACACAAAGCTCCAGCCCTCCGGCAGCAGGGAATTATCCAGCACGCCGGGCGTCCACAGCTCGGGATCAATGATGGGATAGGTGTCAAGAGTGCCGGGGAAGGTCTGGTTAAAGTCGCCTCCGGCGATGACATAGTTGCCCTTTTCGTACTCGGCGGAGATAAAGTCCCTGAGCTGATTGGTCTGGGCTATCTTGCCCTCGCCGTCGTCATAGGCTTCGAGATGGAGATTGACAAGCACAAGTTGCTTGTCGCTGCCCTCAATGGGCAGATAGCTCACCAGCAGGCAGCGTTTGAGATTGGCGGTGCTTACCGGCCAGGAGAAGGGGCAGGGCAGGGAAATTCGCTCGGCGTTGTCGATGGCGTAATCGGTGGTGGTGAGCAGACCGCTGTTGATCCTGCCCATGGGAGGAACGGGGAAGGGCACAAAGGGGCAGGAATAGTTGAGCGCGTGGGCAGAGTTTGCCCGGGCGAGATACTCGGCCTCGTTAATGCCGTAGGTACGGGCGGAGTCAATGTCCACCTCCTGAAGCATGATTAGGTCGGGTTTGTCGGAGGATATGTAATCCGCGATGCCGGAAAGATACTTTTCCACTGTGGCCCGGTCAGCGGATTTTACGTCTTTGCCGCCGTCCATAAAGAACTCCGAGCCCTCGCCGAGGCCGGCGTAACCAATGTTCCAGCTAAGCACCTCCAGCGGTTCGGCGGCGTCAATGCCCTCACCACCGGTGCCTGTAACTTCAAGAGCCTCCACCGGGGCGGGCTTATACTCCCGTATGCTCAACCACGCAATAAGCGCCGCGGCAAGAATGACTATCGCCAGCAACACAAAAAGTATGATTTTCAATACCTTTTTCATGATATTCTCCTTATCACTTTCTATTATAATGTATTTTACCATATATCCCGTTGACCTTCAAGCCTTGATGATGATATAATGGCTTCTAACGGCAGACAGAGCTGCCGCAACCGAGAAAACGAAAAGAGAGGCATAAATATGAGCTACGGTATAATCAGGCAGCAGGATAAAGAGGTATATGATTCCATGATGCGGGAGCTTCAGCGCCAGCGCGACCATATCGAGCTTATTGCCTCGGAAAACTTCGTAAGCCCCGCCGTCATGCAGGCCATGGGCAGCCATCTGACCAACAAATACGCCGAGGGCTACCCCGCCGCGCGGTATTACGGCGGCTGTCAGTATGTGGACGAGATCGAAAACCTCGCCATCGAGAGAGCCAAGGAGCTTTTCGGCGCGGAGCACGCCAATGTCCAGCCCCACTCAGGCTCGCAGGCCAACACCGCGGTGTATCTGGCGCTGCTCCAGCCGGGAGACACGATTTTGGGCATGGATCTGAGCCACGGCGGACACCTGACCCACGGCTCAAAGGCATCCATCTCCGGCAAGTATTTTAACGCCTGCTTCTACGGGGTCGATCCGGAGACGGAGCGCATAGATTATGACAAGGTTTTGGAGCGCGCGGAGGAGTGCAGACCCAAAATAATTATCGCCGGGGCCAGCGCCTATCCCAGATTTATCGACTTTAAGCGCATGAGGGAGATAGCCGACGGGGTGGGGGCTTATCTCATGGTGGATATGGCTCACATCGCGGGCCTTGTGGCGGCGGGGGTGCATCCCAGCCCTGTGCCATATGCCCATATCGTCACCACCACCACGCACAAGACCCTGCGCGGCCCGCGCGGCGCGCTTATCCTCTGCAAGGAGGAGCTGAAAAAGAAGATAGACAGCGCCGTTTTCCCCGGCACTCAGGGCGGCCCTCTGATGCACATTATCGCGGCCAAGGCCGTGTGCTTCAAGGAGGCGCTGGGGGAGGACTTCAAGGCCTACCAGCGGCAGACGGTGAAAAACGCCGCCGCGCTCGCCAAGGGGCTGACCGATGCTGGCCTGCGCCTCGTCTCCGGCGGCACGGACAATCACCTGATGCTCTGCGATGTCATGAGCAAGGGCAGAACCGGCATGGAGGTTCAGGAGCTTTTGGACAGCGCCAACATCACCGCCAATAAAAACACCATCCCTTTTGACACTCAGTCCGTCAAGCTCACCAGCGGCATGCGCTTTGGCTCTCCCGCTGTCACAACGCGCGGCATGAAGGAGCCGGAAATGGCGCAGATCGCCGGAATGATAGCCGATATCGTAGAGCGCGGGGAGGAAGCCGTCCCCGCAGCGAAGAAGCAGACCATCGCCCTGTGCCAGAAATTCCCGCTGTACCCTGAGATGTGATAAAATGATAAAACAATACCCCGGTTCATGTTTGAACCGGGGTATTAACTTTTCAGTCGAGCAGCGCAGTGCCGTAAGAATTGTCGATGGCACACAGCCAGTGGCCGCCTACCCTGCGATAGACGTAGGTTGCCCGCCTGTCCATACTGTATTCGGAGCTTTCCCTATTGTCCGCGTCCAGCAGAGTTTGGGACAGAACCAGAACCGTATCTCCGGCTTCCAACATCAGCATATTCCCCTGTGTGGGGACAACGCTGTTGTCAAAATAAGCGGCGATTTTGATAAAGGCATCTTTTATGGCTGCTTTTCCGTGGGCTTCCATTCCGGGCTTTACGACCAAAACAGCGTCATCGGTATAAAAATCCATCAAATCGTCAAAGCGCTCTTCTTTTATGGCTTTATCCGCTGCAGCAATCAGCTTATTGATTTCTTCGTTCATTTTCATTCTCCTTTCGGATATAAAATATTAAAAGGTGCCTGAGTATTTCCCCGGCACCTTTTCAACAACATTTACAGCTCCGCTATTGCTTCGCACTCGATCAGCACGTCCTTTGGAAGCCGCGCGACCTCCACGCAGGAGCGGGCAGGGAAGGGCTGAGTGAAATACTGAGCGTAAATAGCGTTTATTGCGGAAAAATCGTCCATGTGCTTAATAAACACCGTGGTCTTGATGACCTTGCTCATATCGCTCCCGGCGGCCTTGAGAAGCTCGGTCAGATTCTTGAAAACCTGATTTGCCTGAGCCTCAAGCCCGGCGGCGAGCTCGCCGGTTTCGGGGATGATGGCGATTTGACCGGAGGTGTACACAAGGCCGCCGGAAATTATGGCCTGAGAATAGGGGCCGATGGCGGCGGGGGCTTTTTCTGTGGAAACAACTTTCATGGCTTTTCTCCTTTAATTTTGTTCGATTTGAACCGTGTATCCGTTTTCTATAAGCGTCTGGATAAGGCTGTCGCCGTGAGCCTGACCGCCTACCTCGCAGGCGATGTGGACGTCAGTCTCGTTGGGCTTGAGCACCGCGCCGAGCTTATCATGCTCGACGGTGAGGATGTTCGCCCCGGCGGCGGATATAATGCTCAGCAGCTTTGCAAGACTGCCGGGTCTGTCAAGCAGTGTAACGGTGAACCTTATGCGCCGGTGCCGTGCCGCAAGACCGCGCTCAATAATGCTTTGTATAAAGCTCACATCAATATTGCCGCCGGACATGACGCAGACCACCCGCTTGCCGCGCACGTCTATCTTCCCGCTGAGCACCGCCGCCACAGGCGTCGCCCCGGCTGGCTCCACTATCTGCTTGCAGCGCTCCATGAGCAGAAGGATAGCGTCGGCAATCTCCGTGTCGGAAACAGTCAGTACGCCGTCGGCATAGCGGTTTATGATCTCAATGCACTTCTCGCCCGGGTTCTTGACCGCAATACCGTCGGCAATGGTGGCGGCGCTGTCGGTGGAGACAAGCCCCTTCGCGGCGTAGCTTTGGGCGATAGCGTCCGCCCCCTGGGCCTGCACACCGTAAACCTTCACGCGGGGGTTTATCTGCTTGACGGCGGCGGAAATTCCAGAGAGCAGCCCGCCGCCCCCAGCGGGGACGAGAATAATGTCCACCAGCGGCAGCTCCGAGAGTATCTCAAGGCCTATGGTGCCCTGACCGGCGATAACGTCGGGGTCGTTATAGGGGTGGAGAAACTGCGCGCCCTGCTCTTTGCAAAGCTCGCAGGCGTGGGTATACGCGTCGTCATAGCAGTCCCCGTATAAGACGACCTTCGCCCCATAGCCCTCGGTGGCCTGCGCCTTCACGATGGGCGCGGCCTTGGGCATGACGATGGTGGCCGGGATGCCGAACATATGCGCGGCGTAGGCCACGCCCTGCGCGTGATTCCCGGCGGAGGAGGCAACGACCGGGCAGCGTTCGCCCCTTTCAACCATGGAGGCGATTTTGTTGCTCGCGCCGCGGATCTTGAAGGAGCCGGTTTTCTGCCGGTTTTCGCACTTGAGGTAAATATCCCCGCCGGACATGGCGGAAAATGTGGAGCTGTGATCCAACTCCGTGCGGTGGAGGATAGGGCGCAGCCGCTCCGCCGCCTTTTCTATCTCGCGCAGTTCAATGTTCATTTAAAGACCTTCTTTTTTCTTAAGTAACCGCTGAATAAATCGCCTGCGGCGCTTTGCGGACAATTTGTGCCCTGACTTCGTCACTGTTTCTTGAAATACACAAAGTATGTCTGCGAAAAAGTGCCATCGTCAGAACACAAATTCTCTCGCAATCTGCTCTTGCCGATTGATTCATCGTTTACCTACGTCAAAAATTCCCTGTAAAAATCACCGATTTTGGCTTTCTCCTCACAGGTTCGGTGGATATTCTCAATATATTCCAAAGGGTACTTGGGCGCCATCAGCCGGATGTTCCGCCCCTCATCGGGCCGGATCAGCTTGGTGGAACCGCCCCCGCCCATGGCGATGATGCTGCACAACTCCTCCATGATGCAGATGTTATAGAGATTGATATAGTCCGGTTTGGCCCAGCCCACGTTTTCAAAGCCGCCGGACATGAACTTCTGCCGGTACAGGTAATAGGNNTCGTCAGAACACAAATTCTCTCGCGAATTGCTCTTGCCGATTTATTCATCGATTACTTGTATAAAAATTATCGTTTGCTTGTATAGTGAGCATCGTTTGCTTGTGTAGCTGTATTTTACCCCCATTGTTTTCAAATTACAATAGAAAAGTACGCCGAACGCGGACAAACATTGCGGTTTATTGCAAAAATAATTGTAGTTGTACGCAAAATACGGACACGAGTTGATAAACGGCGGATTCACCTTAAACAATGGCGCAGCCCGTATTCTCCGGCAGAACGGAGATGACCCGCCAGCCGGGAAGGGCGCGCTCTATATCCGGGCGCAGGGAAGCGGCAAGCTCCTCCTTATCAGAAATGCACAGCAGGGTAGAGCCGGCACCGGAAATGCATATACCCCAAGCACCGTGGGAGCGGGCAAGCTCTGCGGCGGTGTCATAGCCCTTGATGAGGCCAAAGCGAAAGGGCTGGTGCAGCTTATCCTCAAGGCAGGGGGAGAGCATTTCTTTGTCGCCAAGCTCGAGCGCTTTTATCAGCAGCGCCGCGCGGGACACATTGAAAACCGCGTCCGCTCTGGCAACACTCTGCGGCAGGACACTGCGGGATTCGTGGGTGGACAGCTCAAAATCCGGCACCAAAACCGCAAAGCGCAGCTTATCGCTGAGCGGGTAGGGAGCTGTGAGCGCCCTGCCGCCCGCCATGGCCGAGGCGGTGAAG
>DKYJ01000041.1:57969-58195 GCA_002493305.1 Clostridiales bacterium UBA7103
CCCGCCATGGCCGAGGCGGTGAAGCCGCCGAAAAGACAGGGAGCGAGATTGTCCGGGTGCCCCTCCACGGGAGTGACGATGTCCAGAAGCTCCTGCCGGGAGAGCTTCAGCCCGTACAGTGTATTTGCCGCTACCGCGCCCCCGGCGATGAGGGCGGCAGAGGAGCCAAGCCCGCGGGATACGGGAATGGCGCTGTCAATGAAGTTGATTTTCAGCGGGCGCGCCT
>DKYJ01000036.1 GCA_002493305.1 Clostridiales bacterium UBA7103
CCCAGCTGAGCTATACCCCCAAATATATAAAAGAGGTATACTGGGTAATTTGTCTATTAAGTTGAGCCGGGGACTGCGGGAAAAGAGCCGCACCCTTACGGCTTGATTATAATAGCAGATGAAGCGGGAAATGTCAAGGAAAAAATTCGGCTTTTTCAAAAAAACTGGGGAATATTCTTGAAACGAATGAAGGCGCGGAGCTTTGTCCGCGCCTTTGTTCGTTATATCGGCCAGGTGGGAAGCCAGCCGAGCAGGGCGTGACCCCAGGTGTTGTCAATAGGCCTGCCAGAGAGGGCGGGGTAGAACAGCAGAAAGAGCGCGGCGCAGAGGGCGGCATAGCCAAAGATCAAAGCGCGCCAGCGGCGGCTGTTCTGCCGGAGGATGCTGAACACATAGCACAGCGACAGCACAAGAAAGGCGGAGCAGGCAAAATAGTGATACTCAAAGGTGATGCGGGTGATGAAAACCCATGGGAGAAGCTGCGCAAGGTAGCCGATGAGTATAAAGGCGGCCTTTTTATCCCGCCGGGCGACGGATTCATAGCCCAGAATAAAGAGACTGAGAAAGCCGCCCCAGCAGAGCGCCGGATTGAGGAAGGAACTGATGGAAGAGCGGCTGCCGTTATCAAAATACTCAAGATAATAGAGAATGGGGCGGATATTCAGCACCCACTGATACCAGCGGGAGGAATAGGGGTGCTCGCTGTTGACCCCGGAGTGATACGTGAACATAAAGCGCTGGTTTTCAAGCACGATGTTCAGATACTCCCTGCTAAAGGGCGAAACACCCTTTGCCGCACCATAGGGGATATATGCGAGGTAATAGATAAGGCAGGGGATAAGCACAAAGAAAACTATGCAGAAAAGGCAGTTTTTGAAAAAGGCACGGAGGGAAAGTGCAGAAGCCTCCAGGGCTTCCAGATGGGAAAGCTCAGAGGCGGCGGAGCTTTCCTCTGCTTCAGCTGCTTTAAGGGCCGATCTTGCCCTGCGGCGGGCTTTGATGACAGGGGCAAACTCATTGAACCAGTGGGCCGCCCACAGCACCGCAAGACCCGCCCCGGCGTAGATACAAGTCCACTTTGAGGCGGCGCCTATGCCGAAAAACAGCCCGGAGAGTGCCAGCGCCCAGCGCTTTTTCTCCGTAAGAAAGATGTACATGAACAGGTACATCAGCAGAATGAAGAAAAGAGCGTAGGTGTCGATGGTGGCAATGCGGGTCTGGGCATAGTGCATGAAGTCTGCCGCGAAAATTATCGTCCCGACAGTGGGAATGGCTCTGCCGCCGAAAAGCCGCTTTAAAAGCAGATACATCACCGGCAGCATCAAGACCCCAAACAGCGCCCCGCAAAAACGCCAGCCGAAGGGCGTCATGCCAAAGATGAGGATACCGAGGGACATGATCTCCTTGCCAAGCGGAGGGTGGGACACCTCATAGGGGTAGACATTATTAAGATGCTCCCAGGCAGTGCGGGCGTGATAGATCTCATCAAAATAAGCGGAGTTCATATAGGTCTGGCTCGCGGGGGTGAGCGCGGATTCGTCGCAAAGCTCAGGCAGGGTGCAGCTAAGCACGGAGATGGGCACACCGTCCCCGTCAAGGAGAGTAAATTCGCCGAGATACGCATTGCCGCCTATACTGCTCACGCGGACATAGCGGGGGATAAGTTCAGTCTCAATGGAGACGCTGTTCCACTTTAAGACAGAGTTATAGCCCTGCTCGAAGCTTGCGGCATGGGTATAATTCACGCCGTCAGTGCTGTATTCTATCTCGTAATTGCCGCTGCCAACGCCGGAAAACAGCATGATGCTGGAGGGCAAAGCGCCTTCAGGCAGGGCGATGACGGCGTTGTTATCGGCCATGGGGGCAAAGCTCTGCGGCGATTGGCGGCTGCCGAGGCCGGTGAAGGCAAAAACGGCATAGATGAGCGTTATGGCGAGCAGGGGGAGAGTGTCAGCGCGCGTGAAGCGGCGCTCCGCCGCGGTTAGACCGGGCAGAGCGCAATGCTTCAAATTGGGAAGCGCCGCAAAAAAAAGGACTATAAGCCCCGCGCATATTACCGGCAGGGCGACACGGATAAGGGTATACATATTCAGAGCTTGAGTTCACCTTTCAAGTAAATGATGATTAAATCGGCAAGAGCAGATCGCAAGAGAATTTGTGTTCTGACGATGGCACTTTTTTGCAGACATACTTTGTGTATTTCAAGAAAAAGTGACGAAGTCAGGGCGCAAATTGCCTGCAAGATGCCTTGAAGGTTTATTCAACATTTACTAAAGCTTGGTGTAATTCTTTGACGGAGGGGAGGACATAGTCGGGCTTGCGCTCGGCGGCGGCGAGGATAGTCTCGTCCGTCTCGCCGGACATGACAAGCACGGAGACCGCCCCGGCGTTCTGAGCAACAGCTATATCGGTATAGAGCCGGTCACCCACGGCGCAGATGCGGGAGTTGTCAATGCCGGTCATGGCGGAGACCTCGTCCACCATGGCGCGGTTGGGCTTGCCTATGTAAAACGGCTCAACCCCGGAGGAGGCGGTGAGCAGGGCGCAGATGCTGCCGCAGTCGGGCAGAACCTCGTCCGCGGGCATGGGGCAGACCCAGTCGGGATTGGCGGCGATGAAGGCCGCGCCCCGGCGCAGGAAATGGCAGGCCTTATCGAGCTTTTCATACACAAGCTCCGTATCAAAGCCCACGACCACGGTGTCCGCGTTCTCCTCAACAAGATTAACGCCATAGCTCAAAAGCTCGCGGCGGAAGGCGGCAGTGCCCACAAGGAAGACTCTTGCCTCGGGCCGGGTGCGGCGAAGGAAAAGCCCCGTCGCCATGCCGGAGGTGAATACATTCTCCGCCTCGCAAGGGAAGCCCAGCTTTTTCAGGCGGGTGATATAATCCTCGCCCGCGCGGGAGGAGTTATTGGTGAGATAGATATACTTCTTGCCCAGACGGGGAAGATCCTCCATAAGCTCGATAGCCCCGTCATATATCTCGTCGCCGAGATAGAGAGTGCCGTCCATATCAAAGAGGAACAGCTCGCAGTCAAGCAGTTTTTTGAAATCCATGGTAACTAATCTCCATTCTGCCGAACACCGGCAATATAGGTAAAAATAATAACTAAATAAAGTCTTGCGAGGTTCGACGCCTACGGGCGGCTTGCCCTCTCAGGCGCTACGCGCCAGCTCTCCCAAAGGGAGAGCCAAGTACTGCGTCCGATGCAATGCACCTTGCGAAATGGGAGGCAAGGGGCTTGGAGCATATATTTTATTCTGCCCAGGCGAGAGCACATTTAACAGCTTTGTGCCAGCCGTCGGTGAGTTCTTTGCGCTTTTCGTCCGCCATGGAGGGGACGAAGGTCTTGTCAACGGCCCAGTTGCCGCGGACATCGTCAAGACTTGTCCAGAAGCCGACGGCAAGACCCGCGAGATAGGCGGCGCCGAGGGCGGTGGTCTCTATGCAGCGGGGGCGCACGACATCGGCGCCGAGAATATCCGCCTGAAACTGCATGAGAAAGTCATTGGAGCAGGCGCCGCCATCCACCTTCAAATCGGACACGGGGATGCCGGAATCGACCTCCATGGCGCGGACAATGTCATAGCTCTGGTAAGCGAGGGACTCAAGGGTGGCTCTGACAAGATGGGCGCGGGAGAAGCCGCGCGTCACGCCGACGACAACGCCTCTTGCCCGCTGATTCCACCAAGGTGCGCCAAGCCCCGTGAACGCGGGGACGACATAGCCGCCGGCGGTGTCGGGAACACTCAAAGCGTACTGGAGGCTCTCAGGGGCGGAGGAGATGACGCTCAGCTCGTCGCGCAGCCACTGGATGGCGGCCCCGGCGACAAAGACGCTGCCCTCAAGAGCGTACTGCGCCTGCTCGCCGCAGGAAGCGGCGATGGTGGTGATAAGCCCGCTGCGGCTCTCAACTATATCAGAGCCGGTGTTGAGGAGCATGAAGCAGCCCGTGCCATAGGTGTTTTTCATCTGGCCCGGCTCAAAGCAGCACTGGCCGAAGAGCGCGGCCTGCTGGTCGCCGGCAGCGCCGGAGATGGGGATCTCCCCGCCGTAAAGCTCAAACTCACTCTTGCCGTAAACGCAGCTGGAGGGCTTGACCTCGGGCAGCATGGAGGCGGGAATGTTGAAGAGCTTCAGAAGCTCCTCGTCCCAGCAGAGCTCATGAATATTATAAAGCATGGTGCGGCTGGCGTTGGTGCGGTCGGTAACATGCACCCTGCCGCCGGTGAGCTTCCAGATGAGCCATGTATCAATGGTGCCAAAAAGGAGCTTGCCAGCCTCGGCACGGCTGCGCGCGCCGGGAACATTATCAAGAAGCCATTTTATCTTGGAGGCGGAGAAATACGCATCGGGCACAAGGCCGGTCTTTGCGCGCAGCTTATCGCCATAGCCGTCCTTAATGAGCTTGTCGATAATATCGGCTGTGCGGCGGCATTGCCAGACTATGGCGTTGGCAATAGGCTCGCCGGTCTCTTTATCCCAGACAACGGTGGTTTCGCGTTGGTTGGTGATGCCGATGCCGGCGATATCCGCCGCGCTGACACACAGCTTATCCATAGCGGCGCGGGAGACTTCAAGCGTTACATCCCAGATCTCCTTCGCGTTATGCTCCACCCAGCCGGGCTGGGGAAAAATCTGCTTAAATTCCTTCTGGACGCTGGAGCATATATTGCCCGAGTGGTCAAAAAGAATGCAGCGGGAGCTGGTAGTTCCCTGATCAAGAGCCATGATGTACTTCATAGAAATTCTCCTTTTTATGTGTTGTTATATTATTTATATTACTCACAGGTAGGAAGGGCGGGGGAGGCGCTTGTCCAGCAGCACCTTTCCGAAGCAGACGCAGCTTCTGCCGCTGCTGCGGGCGATGCTGATATTGGCGTCCTGCCGGCGGGGGTTAGCTGAGAGCAGGTGGAGCGTCCCGGCGTAGTCGACACACCACTGCTTACAGAAAACATCACCGTCAACAAAGAACACGCCCACATCAAACTCCCGCAGGGGGCTGTCCCGCCGGACATAGACAAGGCTGCCGTCGGGGATATAGGGAGCCATACTGTCGCCCTGAATGCTGATGCAGAAATCCGCCCCGGAGGGGACTGCGGCACTGCGGGGGATAAGTTCATAATCGTCCCCCTCGATAGGGGAGGCGTAGCCCGCTGCGGCGGGGACAAGATAGTGCTTTATATACTCCACGGGGGCGGGCTGTTTCGCCCGGTACTCCTCCTGTCCGGAGAGATAATTGCCATAGCGCACAAGCTCACCCTGACCCTGCTCATTGAGGGAATCATAGATGCGGACAATGGGCGCGGCTCTCGCGGGAATGACACTGTCAGAGGAGGACTGACCGACAGAGGCAGGCTCGATAAGGGCTGAGATGGGGACGCCGTAATACCGGGAGAGAGCCTCGATCTTATCCATGCGGGGAGTCTGCTCGCCGCTGAGATAAGCGGAGACGGTGGACTTGCTGACGGATAAAAGCTTCGCTATGTCTACCTGCCGCTCACCCCGCTGCTCCATGAGCCGGCGGAGATTTGCGGCGAAAATGCCCCGGTCATACCTGACGGAATTTGCCATCTCTTTCCCTCCAAAAACAAAATGTAATTATAGTATTAATTTAAGGCTTAACATGGCATTTGTCAAGTTAAACCGAAAATTTTTTGAAAAAACTATTGACAAACCGAACATGAAGTGGTAAGGTTAAACCGAACTGAGAGAGAAATAAATTTGCCAAGGCACGCTGTAGATCCCGGACAAAACGAGTAAATGCGGGTCAGTACGGCTGCTTTGGCGGGCGCGGCGCAGGTGGACGCTTTTTTATTTCTCAAATAGTTCGGTTTAACGAAACTAAACAACGAAAAGGGTAAGCGCAGAACAAACCGGCGAGAGCGATTTGCGAGAGAATTTGTGTTCTGATGAAGGCAGCTTTTCGCGGACATACTTTGTGTATTTCAAGAAAAGCTGACAAAATCAGGGCGCAAATTGTCCGCAAAGCACCGGGGCGATTTATTCGGAGCTTATCCCAATAAAGAAAGGAGGAGTGGCATGGAGCAGATACCGGACGATCCGATCATCGCCTGCATACGGGAGACAGGCTGCCCGCCATGGATAAAAGGTGGGAGAAAATGAGCGGCAGGAAGAAACGGGAGATACCCAATGAGGCAAAAAAACTGGTGCGGTTACCGTCAGCCCATATAACGCCGGGGCGGCGGCGGGCATAAGCTGTTTTGTGCAGGGATACAGTATGGCGGACAGCAGCTTTGACGACAGCCTCATAACGCTTAAATATGGGGCGGGCATCATAAAACGGGAGATTATCTGCGCCGGAGTGTCCAACAGCGCGGCACCGTACCGCACCGGGCTAATAGCCGGAGATACGGAGCTTATCGCCCGCATAACCGACAGCAGAGGCTTCACCGCCCAGCAGAAAATCAGCATTAAGCCCGAAGCGTACGCAAAGCCCCGTCTGAGCGGGATAGAGATATTCCGCTCAGACGCCGCGGGCACGGCGGACGAGGCGGGAGGCAGAATATGCGCCAGAGCGACAGCCATGGTCAGCAGCCTTGCCGGGGAGAATACACTCAGCCTGACTGCGGCAATACGAAGCAAATACGGCAGCTATGGCGGGGAACAGAGCCTTGCAAGCGGTGAGGCGGCCGTGCTTTCAGACAGCGCGAGCCCCGATGAGACTATATTTGTGCGCCTGACGGCAAGGGACAGGCTGGGCGAAACGGCGCAGTATGAGCACACGCTTTCACCGCGCAGATGGGCAATGAAGTTCAGGGAGAGCGGAGAGGGCGTTGCCTTTGGAAAAGCGCCCTCGGTCGACAAGGTGCTGGAAATCCCTGAGGATTGGGAGATAAAGCGAGGGCAGAAGCTCCTGCCATGGGGGATAGCCCCGGGCACCGTCACCAGAAACATGCTTGCGGAGGAGGTGACCGCAGGGGCGCTGGGCGGAGCCACGGTCAGCCTGCTGTGGGAAAACCCCAGCCTTTTGGCGGCGTTCCCGGCGCAGAATATTTATCTGCCGGGGAATGAGCGAAAGCTTTATCTGTTGTATACGATAGCTTCCATAGAGGATCCGAGCCTGATGAGCTTTATATGCCCGAATGTAGTTACGACGACCAGCAAGCTGAGCTTCCCGTGGGCGTATCACGATCTGGTCGTGAGCAACCGCAGCCTGTATGTGGGACAAAATAGCACGATCTCCATTTCACAAAACACCTATATGACCCATACAGGCTATTCAGGCGTCAATGACCAGTTCAACATTCCATGGCGAATTTACGGCATAAATTTCTAAGACAGGAGGAAACAATGATCCAGACAGACAATGAAAAAAGAAAGCTGCTCCAGAGCGCCGGTGCGGCGGAGACCTATAACGCCGAGAGTGAGCTGAGCAGGCTCGGTGAAGCCATAAATTCCCGCCGGAGCTTCAGCTATAACCCCAACAGCGACCCCATGTATCGGTCTTACGCCCGCCAGTACCGGCTCAACGGCCGCATGGCCATGAGGGATTCCATGGGGCAGGCGGCGGCGCTTACCGGGGGCTACGGCTCGAGCTACGGCGCGGCGGTGGGGCAGCAGCAGTACGACGAGTATCTGCGCAGGCTCAGCGAGGAGCTGCCGGAGCTGTACGAATTTGCCTATCAGCGCTACGCCGACGAGGGCGACGCGCTCAAGGACAAATACAACATGGCTTATCAGCGCTATGAGATTGATTATCGCCGCGAGCAGGACGCTATGGCCGAGCAGCAGCGGCAGGAGCAGCAGGCATACTCCCGCCGTCAGGACAGCTATAACAGCCTTGTTAAGCTCATATCCGGCGCGGGCTACTCCCCCACGGACGATGAACTCAGCAAGGCCGGGATGACCCGCGCTCAGGCGGAGGCGCTGCTCAACCGCTATCTCATGGAAAACGGGCTGCTGCCCGGGAGCGGCGGTGGCGGCGGCGGATATTACAGCTCCGGCAGCTCGAGGAAGAAAAAGAAGGCCGCCGAAAAGGATAAAAAAACCGTTGTCAAGCCCGGGGCGCAGGCTATAAGCTCGGCAAAAGGTTCGGGCATTGCATCCTCCGCCGCAGGCACCGCCGGTGGTATGGTACAGAGGTCGGTCAAGATATGAACGAGCGGGATATGAGAAACAGGGTCTGCACCATTGCCAAGAGCCATATCGGGCGCAGGGAGGCGGACAGAAGCCACCGGACGATCATCGACAGCTACAACCGCATCCGCCCTCTGCCCAGAGGCTATGCTATGAGCTATTCTGACCCCTGGTGCGCGGCCTTTGTGTCGGCGGTTGGAGCGGAGGCCGGAGCTGATAAGGCAGTGTTCCCGGAGTGCTCCTGCCCTGCTATGCTGCAAAAATATATCCGGAGCGGGCGCAGAGTGGATAAGAGCGCAGCGCCTGCCCCGGGGGATATAGTCATGTACGGCCAAAATGAGCCGACGCACGTCGGAATAATAACCGACGTCAGCGGCGGGACGATCAGCACCGTGGAGGGCAATCTGGGCGACAGCGTGGCGGCGAGAAGCGTACAGAAGGGTGACAGTCGGATACTGTGCTTTTGCAGGCCGGATTATGCCGCGCTTGCGGCGGACGGGGGACAGAGCCTGCCGGCAATGGCGCAAAGCCGATTCGCGCCAAAGCCTATGCGCTGCCTTCGGCAGGGCGACAGGGGAGAGGACGTGCGTTCGATGCAGAGCTTGCTTATGCTGCGGGGCTTCTCCGTGGGCGCTGATGGGGCCGACGGCGATTTCGGGACAAATACAGCGAAGGCTCTGCGCGGCTTTCAGCAGTCTCGGGGACTGGAGACAGACGGGGTTTTCGGAGCGGAGAGTCTCGCCGCGCTTTGGGAGGTGAGAGCGTGACGCTCAACGGGAGCACAATAATCACTCTTGCGGCGGTGGTCGGAGCGGCTGCCGCGCTGCTGGGCTATTACAACAAGGTCTACGGCTGGTATAAGCGCCAGCAGGCTCAGGACAGGGACATCGCAGCCATCAAGGCCGAGCAGACCCTGCTTACATACGGTGTGCTGGCCTGCCTCAAGGGCATGAAGGAGCAGGGCTGCAACGGCCCGGTCAGCGAGGCCATCGGCAAAATCGAAAAACATATCAATCAGAAAGCGCATATGTAGCGCAAATAAGAAAGGAGAAGGAATGGAAGTTACCGCAGTTGCAGGCGTGGCCGGAATAAGCGTTATCTGCTATCTCATAGGGCTGGGCGTGAAGCTTTCGCCGCTGGGAGACAGGTTCATACCCCTTGTCTGCGGCGCATTCGGCGGGGCGCTTGGCGCGCTGGGGCTGTATGTCATGCCGGAGTTTCCCGCCGGGGATATACTCAGCGCCGTCGCCGTGGGCATTGCCTCCGGCCTTGCCGCCACCGGCGCGGATCAGCTTGTAAAGCAGCTGGCCGCCGGACAGAAGTAATGAAAAAAGCCCTATCAGGAAATTTTCCTGATGGGGCTTGAATTTCCGCTTCGGGCGTGGTATACTACCATAGCAAATGCGGATGTAGTTCATCGGTAGAACTCCGGCTTCCCAAGCCGATAAGGTGGGTTCGACTCCCATCATCCGCTCCAGAAAAAAGCACTTGCGAAAGCAAGTGCTTTTTTCAATGAAATTCGTTCCTTCGGAACGAGTGAAATATTTGCTCCGCAAATGTGGAATATGCCTGCGGCATATGATGGAACGAATTTTATTTCACATTTTGCCGAATGACAAAATATCATGCTGCGTCAGCAACGTTTCATTTTTGCTTTTCGGCCTATCTCAAGACCGATTGAAAACGCCTTTTCGTTCAACGGGTTCATCTCCGGGCGCTTCGCGCCCAGCTTTTTATATATGGTGCCCAGCACATTGTCCGCGGGGAGCAGCTCGGTGAAGCCGATGATAGCGCCGGCCATGACAATGTTCATCACCTTTGGGTTTCCAAGCTCTATGGCGATGTTCCCGGCGTCCACAGGGATAACTGCGGCGTTTTCATACTCTGGCACATCGGTGACTATGGAGCTGTTAATAAACACTGCGCCTCCAGCCTTAACAGCCTGAGCAAAGCGGTGCATGGAGGGCTGGTTCAAAATCACGAGATAATCAGCCCGGCTCACCTTTGGCGCGCCTATATCCTCGTCTGAAATAACAACATAGCAGTTCGCTGTGCCCCCGCGCTGCTCCGCGCCATAGGACGGGAAGAAACTGACCTTGCTGCTGGTGGTCTCAGCGGTGGTATAGGCGAAAAGCTGGCCTATGACCATGACGCCCTGCCCGCCAAAGCCCGCAATTATCATTGATTTTTCCATGATCCGTCCCTCACTTTGCTCTGAATTCGCCTAACTGAAATTCGTTCAGCATGGCGTTATGGATCTGCTCAAGGGATTGCAGCGGTGACATTCCCCAGTTTGTCGGACAGTTGGAGACAAACTCCACAAAGGAAAATCCTTTTCCCGCAAGCTGATACTCGAAAGCCTTTTTTACCGCGGCTTTGGCTTTAATGGCATTTGGCGCGTCGGCGCAGGTCACCCTCGCGATATAGGAGGGGGCTTTGAGCTGCATGAGCAGTTCGCACATATGCATGGGATAGCCGTGTTCGGCGGCATTTCTGCCATAGGGAGTGGTGGTAGTCTTTTCACCGACAAGGGTCGTGGGCGCCATCTGTCCGCCGGTCATGCCATAGGTGCCGTTGTTTATGAAGATGACGGTGAAGTTTTCCCCACGGTTTGCCGCGGATAGAGTCTCCGCAAGACCGATAGAGGCGAGGTCGCCATCACCCTGATATGTAAAGGTCAGGGTTTCGGGGCTGCACCGCTTGAAAGCGCTTGCCACGGCGCAGGCGCGGCCGTGGGGAGCAGCTATGGAGTCAAGATCCATATAATTTATACCAAGACCGCCGCAGCCGACGCCCTGTATCCACACGCTGTTTTCGCGCTGACCCAGCTCATCGAGAACCTCAAGCACTGTTTTCAGCGCGGAGGAATGAAGGCAGCCCGGACAAAAGCCGGTCACAGCTCCGTCAATTATTCCTTTGGGGCGGGTATACACTGTTTTTTCACTCATATTTTGCTGCCCTCCTTGTAGGAATCGTTGAAAATTGCCTTTGCCGCCTCGATTATGCGTTCTCTGTCAAGAATATTTCCTCCGGAGGACAGCACCGTGTACAGCGCCGTCCGCCCACAGAGAGCGTGCTTCACATCAACAGCAAACTGGGCAGGAATGGACATCTCAGCTGAGAGAACGCCTTTCAGCTGGGAGAAGTTCAGCCTGTCATACGCCTTAACGGGGAAGGGGTTTACTTTGAGTGGGCGGATAAGACCCACAGGATAACCTTCCCGACGAAGAATATTAACGGCAGATTTGGCTATGCGCCCGGAGATGCCGTAGGCCGTGATGACAAGCTCGGCATCTTCTGCGTAGAGCGCCTCATACTCCTGCTCCTGCTCATCCCAGAGCGCGTACATCTCGGCATCGCGGATATTGAGCGTCTCCTGATCGAGCGTGCTGCTCAGACCCGGCCCGCAGAGTATACTGTGGGGATCACCGCCCCGATTGCCGCGGGCAGCCCAGGTCTTTTCCTCGCGGATACGGGCAAGCTCTTCATCGCTCAGGGCTTCAGGCAGTTCCACCGGCTCCATCATAGTGCCAAGGAAGCCGTCAAGCAGCAGATATACCGGGTTTCTATACTTGTCGGCAAGCTCAAAGGCGCGGTAAGTCATATCCACCGCTTCCTGAAGCGTTGCCGGAGCAAACACCAGCATGCGGAAACCGCCGTTGCCGGAGGCCTTTGTTGCCTGAATATAGTCCTGCTGCGCGGGCTGGATAGAGCCTATTCCGGGCCCGCCGCGTTGGAAATTCGCGATAACAGAGGGCAGCCTTGCCCCGGCAAGAAAGCTGATCCCCTCGCTTTTGAGGGATATGCCGCAGCTTGATGAGCTGGTCATGCAGCGCACGCCCGCGGCAGCGGCTCCGTAAACCATGTTCACAGAGGCAATCTCACTTTCGCCCTGGATAAATATTCCGCCGAGCTGAGGCAGCTTCCTTGCCATGTATTCCGGCATCTCGTTTTGAGGGGTTATCGGATAGCCCGCAAAAAAACGGCAGCCTGCTCTTAACGCCGCCTCTGCCACGGCTTCCGTGCCCTTCATCATAATTTTTTCACCCATGCTGCTCCTCCTTGTATACGGAAATTGCCGCGTCCGGGCAAATTCTGGCGCATAGACCGCAGCCGATGCACAGCTCCGGACGCAGCGGGGCGATATACTGGTAGCCCTTGGAATTTGTGCCGTCCGACCTGCTGAGAACACCTCGAGGACAGGTCTCGACACAGTAAAGGCAGCTTTTACAGGCCTCCGCGTAAATTTCTACTCTTCCTTTTACCATGTTTTGCTCCTTATTGTTATAAATCAAAACCATTCGCCATAAGAACTCAGCTTTATGGGGAGAATCGGTACGTCCAGCTGCGACATGACGGAGCCGCAGAGAGCTGATTCTATGGTGACGAGCTTTGCGGGCTGCTCCGGCATAAGTGCCCGCAGCTCCCTGAGCCCGGTAAGAATAAGCTCGGGGCTTGTTTCAGCACCGATATTGGGATTAAAAATAAAAGAGTCTATGCTCAGCGCGCACGATGCGGTGATGTGGGCCATGGTGGCATTGATGTCCTCCGTGCGGCGCGACCACGGTCTATATGGGTTTAGAATGTATATTACCTCTGTGTCCTTACCGTGAAGACTTTGGGAAAACTGACCGATCATATGCGAGCCGTAATGCCCGCCGCCCACGTCAAGCAGTGTAAAGCAGCCGCTGTCCCTCAGGCTCTCGTCAACGCCGGATACTACGGTAGGCGCGTCAAAAAACTGCGGCTGCCAGCGCAGGCTTATCCCCTCGGCGTTGAGCTGCTGTGCAAAGTCCCTTGCGCGGAAGCCGGTCTTGGTCTGATCCATGTCAAAAAGCTGCACCGCGCAGGATTGCTCCCTTACAAGGGCAAATGCAAAATTTATTGCGATCTGGGTTTTGCCTGAGCCTGCCTCGCCCAAAAAGACAAAATTACGTTTTCCGGCGTAAAGCTCGCTTATCCTCACCACGGACATCATTCAAGCACTCTCTCCCGTTTGAGCCTGGCTATCTCCTGCGGGTCATAGCCGAGCTCACCAAGTATACTGTCGGTGTCTGCGCCTATCTGTCCCTGCTTTGAAAAGGCACGGCGGGAATAGTCCGAATATTTCACGGGCGGCGTGGGCATGAAGGTTTTCCCATCGGGGTAGTCCACTGGCTCAACAAAGCCGTTTGCCAGCGCCTGTTCATCATCGGGGATGTCCCGTATATGGCGGGAAAGCTCATATGCCATGTCCACCTGCTCGAATATCTCCGCCCACTGGGTGGAGCTGCGCTTTTTTATGGTATCCGCGAGCTTGCGGGTAATGCCCGGGAGCTTGCCGGCCTTTCTCATGCTGCCTATGCTGGCAAGCTCCGGATCGTCAAGCAGTTCCGGCATGTCGAACACCTTCGCGAGCATAGGGCGGTCGCTGGGGTATCTTTTGGAGATCGGCGCGATGTACACCCCGTCGCTGCACTCGTATATGTCCGAGAAGGGATTCCACGGGTCGTATCTGTCAGAGGGGAGCTGCTTGCCGTATTTTGCCTGAGTGTTGATGACATAGGGGCTGCTCATCCATATCCCCGCCCCGTAGAGGGAGGAGCTGATAAGCGTGCCATGCCCGGTTTTCTCCCTGCCGATAAGAGCCATGAGTATGCCGTTGAGAAAATATGAGGCGGTGGCAATGTCTCCGAAAGCGTAAGGCGGTCTGGCGGGGAAATCCCCCGGCAGCACCATGTCACAGGCAGTGCCCGGACGAAGCCAGAAGGCGGTGGAATCAAAGCCCGGCCTGTCCTTTTCAGGCCCGTCAAGGCCGAAGCCCGAAAAATGGGCGTAGATCAGCCGGGGAAAGCGCTCCCTGAGCGCGGCATAGCCAAGACCCATCTTTTCCAGAGCACGCATGCGGGTGTTGGTCAGGAAAACATCCGCACCCTCTAATAGCTTGAAGAGTATCTCCCTGCCTTCATCGGATTTGAGATTCAGCCCCAAAAGGCGCTTGCCCGTGTTGAAAGCGTCAAACAGTGGGTTGTTGTCCGGTTCAATGGGCATCTGGTGCATATCGCCTACGATGCGCAGGGAATCCCCTGTGCCGGGAACTTCTATTTTTATTACTTCCGCTCCGTAGTCAGCCAGCAGCCTTGAGGCAGTGGGGGCTGCCACAACGGTGGCAAGCTCAATTATTTTAAGCCCCTCCAAGGGCAGCGTTTTTTCCATAATATGACCTCCGAAAATTATTTTTCAGCCGCAAATACCGACTTCGGTATTTGCGGCTGTGTTGCCTTACATGGGCTGGGCCATCGTGGTCATCATTGCGTTTGCCGCTTGAGTGGTGTCAACGCGAGTGTACTGTACCGAAACAGGCACGGAGCAGCTGACAAGGGCAGCGTAACCCACGCCTTGAGTGATATTCTTTCCCTCATCTGTGAGAACCTTATCCATTCGGATATGCCTCGTGCGTCGGGCGGGGCAGCAAATAACGGGAAGCCGCACCGGTTCTCTGTCTTCGTAGTATAGGACAATGTCAATATCGCAATCCTTGTCAGAGGCGTTCAGAACACATATCGCCTCGTGGCTCACATACACGCCGGGAGCGGTGTCAGCAGGCCAAAACATATCGGGAATAAGCCATTTCTGTGTGTTTGCCATGATTTCGTCTCCTTATCAAATTTCGTACATTTGGGCGCTGAAGCTGTAATTTACAGTCTCCATGGCCTCCTTCAGATGCTCAACGCTGGACGAGCCTGCCAGAGGCACAACGGGGAAGCCTCTTGTGAAGAAGAAGCCCAGCACCGCCTGAGTTAGGCTTGCTCCGGTTTCGCGGCAGATGTTCTCAAGCCTGCCCATAAGTGCCAGGTTTTCCTCGGTGCAGTACATGCTGTCCTGTACAGCCTCAACACCTTGGGAGGCGAGCTTGTGGAAAAATCCGCTGCACATGCCGAAATACGGTATTGCGAGGTTCCTGCCCGAACGGTGATACTCTATCATGTCATCGCTCATCTCCACCAGAGTGTCATCGCCGCCGGGTTTTTTATATTTCTGTCCAATGTTATAGAGCATTTCATTTGCCACAAAGCCCCTGTAACCGTGGGCGGCTGCATAGGCATCCGCCTCGCGCATTCTCTCAGTCGTCCAGTTTGAGCAGGCGTAGTAGCGTATCTTTCCCTGCCGGCGGAAGTCCTCCATTATCTCCACGAACTCTCCTGCCGGGCGGCTCACATCGTCACGATGATAAAAATAGATGTCGATGCAGTCAATGCCCAGAGCCTTAAGGCTCAGCTCAATGTCGCCCTGCATATCCCTGGCGGACATACGGGGGGTGTGCATACTGTCGAGCCGCGGGTGACCGCCCTTGGTCATGAGTATGAAATCATCATGGTGGCCGCGTTCCTTTATCCATTGGCCGAGAATGGTTTCACTTCTGCCGATAAGGGGAGGCACCCAGTCGGAGTATATACGGGCGGAATCAATGACATTGCCGCCCATGTCCAGATACGCCTCTAAAACAGGGGTTATATCCTTCATGTCAGTCCTCTTGAGGCCTATGTCCACCGTACCAAAGCCGATGGGGAAGAGGCTGAGGTCTGTATCAGGTATAGCGATTTTTTTGCAGTACATAGTTTCAACTCCTAAAAAATTTACAGAAGACCGTCAATGGAACTGAGCCAGTCTCTGCCCGGCATGTTGCGCTGCTGGCAGTAATATTCCCAGACGAGGCCGAAGGGCATAGCCTTCTGCCTCTCAAGCAGGGCGAGCCTTGCTGTGAAATTTCCCTCCGCCTCATATTTGCGCAGGGTCTCTGTCGGCTCGAGCAGGGCGCAAAGCAGCGCCTGCTTCACACTTCTCGCCCCCAGGACAGTGGCGGCTACCCGGTTTATGCTGGCGTCAAAGTAATCAAGCCCGATATGTATACGGTCAAAGGCATTGCAGCGTGCGATCTCACTGAGCAGAGCATAGCACTCGTCATCCAGCACCACAACATGATCGCTGTCCCAGCGGACGGGGCGGCTTATGTGAAGCATGACCTCCTGCCCGCAGGCGAGATAGCTGGTCAGCTTGGAGGAAACAAGTTCGGTGGGATGGAAGTGCCCGGTGTCCATGCAGGGTATGCAGTTTTTCCGGGTTGCAGCGTAGAGCGTATAGAACTCGTGGGAGCCGGTGACATAGCTTTCGCTGCCAAGGCCGAAGAGCTTGCTCTCAACCGAGTCAATGTTCACCTCCCGGCTGAACTTTTTCTCAAATATCTTATCCAAAGAGTCAGCCAGACGCAGACGGGGAGAGAGCTTGTCAATCGTGGTATCTTTGTAGCCATCAGGTATCCAGTGGTTGGTGATGCAGGGAGTCCCAAGCTCGCGGCCAAAATATGCGCCGATCTCGCGGCAGCGCTTGCCATGCTCGATCCAGTAGCTCCGGATCTTCTCGTCCGCACTGGAAAGGGTAAAGCCGCTGTCGGACATAGGATGGCTGAAATAGGTAGGGTTAAAATCAAGGCCGATGCCCTTTTCTCTTGCATAATCCACCCATGAGGCGAAATGCTCCGGACGCAGCTCATCTCTGCCCACGGTCTCGCCGCCGTTATCAAGGTATATGGCATGCAGCGCAAGGCGGTTGCAGCCGGGGATAAGCGACAGTGCCGTGTTAAGATTATTCATATACTCGTCCCGGGTTCTGGGCTTGCCCGGGGCTTTGCCAAAGGCAGCTATACCCCCATCAAGCCCCCGATCGGGAGCTTCAAAACCGGAAAGGTCATCAATTTGCCAGCAATTTATGGAAACAGGTATCTCGTCCATTCGCTTTAGGGCGGTATCCGTGTCCACTCCTATGGAAGCATATAACTCCTTTGCGGCCTGATAATCGGAAAATATGCTCATATCATGCCCTCCTGAAAAATAAGTATAATTCCACAATACGAAACGCTGTTACGTTTTTAGAATAGCATGTACAGGCGGCATTGTCAATACAGTTTTTGAAGCAGATTTCACACTGTGAAAAAAACAGTAAAAATTTGCTGTTGACGGCGTATTATAGTATTTACGGAAAATTTCTGTATTTAGAGCCCAATTATTGCGTAAAAATACTTGACGCGGAGCAAAAAACAGAATATATTGTGTCTAAAATGAGTAATCAAACTTTGGAGGATCAGTATGGCAGAAAATATTGGCAGCCCCGCCGATGTGGAATCCGCGTCAAAAGAGCCGAAAATGATTCATTCGATCGAAAAAGCTCTGGATATTATAGAATATCTTTATCAGTACAATGAGGAAGCCAACCTGCGGGATATATGCAGGGCAACCGGCCTTCACGGCAGCACGGCGCACAGGATCCTTTCCACAATGAAAAACAGAGGCTATATTCATCAGAATGAGAAAAACTCCAAATACTGGCTGGGCTTCAAGTTCTATGGTATCGGCAATGCCGTAAAGGACAATATGCCGCTGGCAGAGATCATTGAGCCATATGCAGACAAGATAGCCAGAAAATATAAGCAGACAGTCTATACCGCTATGCCGTATTATCAGTCTGACACGCCTCAGCAGGTCATAGTGTACAAGGTCAGCCACAGCCCGTACATTATCCGTAACTCCCCTGAGGTGGGGACGATAGCCTCCAGCCATGGGGCGGCTACCGGCAAGTGCATGATGGCGTATTACCCGGAAAAGCTGATCGCCGAATATAAGCAGCACCCCCTGCCCATGCTCACTGCAAAAACCATAACCGACTGGAACATACTGGAAGACGAGCTTCAGCGGATCCGCCGCAATGGCTACGCTATGGAGTCCGATGAGGAGGAGATAGGCTCAACCTGTATTGCTGTGCCCATAACCGACAAGCAGAACGGCATCATCGCATCGGTAAGCCTCTCCGGGCCGACTTCTATGATATTTGAGTTTAAGATCAACGATATTTTGAACGACCTGAGAGAAGCCGCCGCGGAGGTCTCGGCAAAATTCTGAAAAAACGCAAAAGCGCGGAAAATTTAATATACTCATCAAAAAGCGCTCTGAATTTGAATCAGAGCGCTTTTTTCACTATATAACCTTATTTTTCGGGAAAAATAAAGCTGTATCCACATTCGAATGCCCGCCGATTTTCTTCCACAGCCTTTGGAAAGCGTGCTGCCACGGCTTCGAGCACCGTTTCCATGGGCAGCAGCTCATTTAGCCCCGTGTTTTTGTAAGCCGCACCCAACACAAAAATGTTTGCAGCGCAGCCATCGGGCAGAGCGTCATCCGGCAGCCAATAGGTTTCCAGAGCGGCGTCGTTCGCGGCGTTTATCACAGCTTCATCGGAAGGATAGCCCCCGCCGGACATTTCACTGTATGGAACGTGCCGCTCGGCGAAAACCAGCAGGGCTCCGCCGGGCCTGACATAGTCAAGGGACTTCAGACTCTCGCTGACCTCCATCGACACGGCGGCGTCCGCTGAACGGAGTGTAAGCTCAGGGCCGCAGCTTCCTCGACCCAGTTTTAGCTGAGCTTTCACCGCACCGCCGCGCTGCGCCATACCCTTTGTGGGGTAAAAGCTGCAGGTTATCCCCGCCAGCGCACAGGCATTAAGAATAATTTCCGCGATAGACAAAACTCCCTGCCCGCCAAGACCCGTGAGCAAAAGATTAAATTCATTCATGGCAGTCCTCCTTTTTTATTGCCCCGACATTGCAGAAATTGGAGCAAATGCCGCAGCCGTTACACTGCTTTGCGTCAATGCTGACCTCGCCGCCGGAGAATTTCAGGGCCGGGCAGCCGGTTTTGCTTATGCACAGCCTGCATTTTACGCATTTTGAAGGGTCAATGCTGACTTTTGAATAGCGGACTTTTCGCCGCCCCGCCTGAATAGCGCACTCCCGTCTTGCAAGGACGACTTTAACACCCGGCTTGCCGAGCATTTCGGTCAAAACAGCGCTCATACGCTTAAAATCATACGGGTCGCATACGGCAAAAGCCTCAACTCCGAGGGCGGGAATGATTTTGGCAATGTCGACCGGACGGCAGGATTGCCCATCAGCGGCAGTGCCGGGATTTGCCTGCATGCCAGTCATGCCCGTCCAACCGTTATCCATGATGACAACGGTGATATCTGTGTTATACCAGATAGCGTTTACCAGCCCCGGGATCCCGCCGTGGAAAAATGTGGAATCGCCGATGGCAGCAATGGCGGGCGTTTTTACCCCGGCGGAGTTAAAGCCCTCGGCAATTGGGACGCTTGACCCCATGGAAACCTCTGTCCATAGCGTGTTGAATGGAGGGCTGATCCCAAGAATGGTGCAGCCGATGTCTCCGGCGACGAAAGCGTCCGCATTGCTGTAACCGCGGTTTTTTAGCGCCGCGTTTATCGCCAGAAACGTACCCCGATGAGGGCAGCCGGCACAGACGCCAATTGTACGCTTCGCGCTCAATTGACTGTAATTTTTCCCTTCAAAGAGCTGAGGAGGGACAGCCTTACCCTGAGCTGTCAGGATAGCCTTTGCGATGTGCGCGGCGTTCATGCTGCCGACACGGGAGAGTGTGCCGTCCTCCTTGCCTATCACGCGGGGGCTTTTGCCCATGCGGTTTGCGCAGACCATGAGGGCGTGCTCCACGTACGGTTCGTTTTCCTCAATGACCGCAATAGTGCCGCAATGAGATATAAGCTCCTCAAATTCCGCCGCAGGAGCGGGCAGGGTGGTCTTGACCCACAAAAGGGAGAAATCCGCCGTGCCGCCAAAGCGCTTTGCAAGCTCAAGACCCTCGCTGAGATAACTGCCGAGCACGCCGGAAACAATAACGCCCACGGAGCTGTTTTGGCAGATATCCAAATGATTTATCCCATCCTCGTGTATGAGCCTTTGGGCGGTGTCGAGCCTTTCGATAAGAGCGCGGTGCTGCTTGAGACAGATATCCGCCCCCGCCTTGGTATAGACGGAAATATCCCTGCGCAGCTGTGCCTCGCGCTTTGGCGGAGCTTTCATCTCCGGCAGATCCACATTCTCATGGCATAACGCCACTGCCGTCACCGAGCGCAGCAGCACCGGAGAGCCGATGCGTTCCGACAGGGAAAAGGCGTATTCTGTCATGTGATAGGAATCCTCAACGCCGGAACAGTCGACCACCGGTATGTCCGTCATCGCGGCAAAGCCGCGAATGTCCTGCTCCGGCATACCTGCCGACACCCCCGGATCATCGCAGACATAGACGACCAGCGCGCCGGTGCAGCCGGAGTAAGCGATGGATATCAGGGAATCATAACATACATTAAGCCCGGACATCTTCATGGAGCAGAACGCCCGCTGTCCGGCCCATGCCGCCCCGGCCGCGATTTCCAGCGCCACCTTTTCATTGACGCACCACCGCACGCTCACGCCTTCAGGGGCATGGCCGATAAGATTGCCGATGACCTCAGTGGACGGTGTGCCAGGGTAGCCGGTCATAACGGCAGCGCCGCTGTTGACCGCGGCCAGCGCAACAGCATCGTTGCCGCTAAAGCAAGCCATCATAATAAAGCCTCCTTATTTAATTGGAATAGGGTTTAGCCCGCCAAGGCGGGCAAAAAGTGCTTCCATACTGTGTAAGCAAGTTTAACGGAAGTGGGCGACAAAGTCAATATTTTATTCCGATATAATTAACGCTGTGTTACATTATGGAATATAAAATGAGCAAAATTTCGAGTGAAAATTGAAATATCGGCAATTTGCCCTAAAATTGGCTGTAAATTTAGGTTATTTTACCATATGTGAATATCGCGAAAAAATATTGACTATTTCCGCTTGATATTGTAATATCAAAATAACAGAAACGCCGTTACACAATATGGAATAAACAGACATTCAGGAGGGCTTTTTATGATTTTAAAGCATGGCAGCAACAGCCGGGCAAGCAACGCGGAATTGGTTTTCAGAAATGGCGACTTTGCCTATAAGCTGAACACCGAATGGGCGAAGTGGCCGAATCATCTTGTCGGTGTGCCCGTTGCGGGCGGCTGCTGCGATAAGGACGACAATATTTGGGTCACCACAAGATGGAACGATCACCCGGTTTTGATGCTTGATAAGGACGGCAACTTTGTAAAAGATATAGGCAAGGGCCTTTTCAGCAATCTCCACGGTATTTTCGTTACACCCGCCGGTACTCTGCTTTGCGCCGATGCCAGCACCCACCATGTGGTCAGGGAAATTACCGTTGACGGTGAGCTTGTTCGGGATTTCGGCAATTTTGATGTACCCGGTGACAGCGGCTTTGACCCTGACATTTGGATGAATCTTAAACGCCGCGGAGTTCTCCCCTGTGACGCGCCCTATGATGTGGATCTTGAGTTCTATGAAGGACTCAAAACCATTGTCCGCGCGGGCGAGCCTTTCAATAAGCCCACGCGCATGATCATGGCGTCCACCGGCGAATACTTTGCCTGTGACGGTTACGGCAATGCCGCCGTCCACAAGTTCGATAAGGATGGCAAATATGTAAAGACCTGGGGCGGCCCCGGCTACGACGTGGGTCAGTATCGCCTGCCTCACGGCATCTGGGCGGACAAGCTTGACCGCATCTGGGTCGCCGACAGAGAGAATAACCGCGTCCATGTCTATGACACCGACGGAAATCAGATCGGTATGGTGGATGAGCTTAACCTCCGCCCGGCAGAGGTCTGGTCTGATGAAAATTACGTGTATATCGGCGAGGTCGACGGCGGCGTGAGTATCCTTGACATGGATATGAATGTTATCTGCCAGATCGGCTACTACTATTCTCCGCTTATGGCCCACGGTCTGTGCGGAGACTCCAAGAGCAACCTGTATATTCAGGCGCTTCACCTGAGCAAGACCAACAATCTGCTCCGGCTTGAACGCATCTGATATAAATGAGAAAAACAAAAAGAATACGGAGGAATTAAAATGAAACGCATACTTGCTCTCGCACTTGCCCTGGTTATGGTATTTGCGCTCTGCGCCTGCGGCAACAACTCCGCACCCGCTGCATCCAATGCCCCTGAGACCCAGACTCCCGCGGACGCACCCGAAGCCCCGGCGGAAGTCATCACCATTAAGATGGCGGAAGCGTCCGCCTCCACCCACATCAGCTGCCAGACCCAGAACAAGTTCAAGGAGCTGATCGAAGAAAAGTCCAACGGCCACATTGTTGTTGAGCTTTATCAGGACGGCACCCTTGGCACTGAGGTCGAGACCTGGGATATGATCCAGCAGGGCACTATCCAGATGCTGACCGCCGGCTCCGGTTCTGAGGCCAGCTTCATGCCCGCCTACCAGATCACCGGCGCACCCTATATCTTCAGCAGCTATGAGCAGTTTTCCAAAACCACGATGGACGAGACCGTTCTTAACATGTTCAACGCCGGTCTCAAGGAAACCAAGGATGCCCGCCTGCTCAACATCTGGGAGCGCGGCGCGCGTAACCTCACCGCAAACAAGGAAATCGTTCACCCTGAGGATGTCGCCGGCCTGAAGGTTCGCGTCCCCGGCAACGAGGTCTATCTTGCAACCTGGGAAGCCCTTGGAGCGAATATAGTCTCCATGCCCTATGCCGAGGTCTACACCGCCCTCAACCAGGGCACTGCCGATGCTCAGGAGAACCCTGTTGAGACTATTCTCGCCGGTTCTTTCTACGAGGTTCAGAAGTATATGATGACCACCGAGCATGTCTACTCCTGCGGTTATGTCATCATCAACGACAGCTTCTTCTCCGGCCTTTCCGCCGAGGATCAGCAGCTGATCGTTGACTGTGTTGAAGAGGCTCGCCAGTGGAACGATGAAAAGTTCGAGGCAGAGTACGACGACATGGTTCAGCAGCTCGTTGACAACGGAATGACTGTTGTTGAGATCGACAACGCCGAGTGGCAGGAGTCTCTGGCATATCTCATCGAAGAGTTTGAGACTAAATTCGGCTGGGATGCAGACTTTGACGCGGCTGTTCTGGCAGCGCGGGACAAATAAAGTTTTTCCACATTTACACAAATATGAGGCTGTCTCATTAACAATTTAATGTTTTGAGACAGCCTCATACTGGTAAGGTCTGTCTTTTGTTTTAGTGGAGGAAACCGTGATCAACAAATTTTTTAATGTTCTCAATAAGACTATCGAAACCATTGAACTGATACTGGGCAGTGTCATGATAATTTGTGTCATTATTGAGATCCTCAGCCGCTATGTGCTGCCCTTCAATACCACATGGTGTGAGGAGACCGCAAGATACTGTCTGGTCTGGGGCATGATGCTCGGCTGTGCCTACGGTTTTGGCACACATGGTCATATAGTCATCGACATACTCACAAACGCTCTCAAGGAAAGAGGTAAGTTCTGGTGTGAGCTGGCGGCAAATGTGGCTACCTTAGTCTTCTGCTGCTTTTTTATTTTAATAGCTATTGAGCGCTTTCCCTCTATTGCTAAAGAAAACATGGTAATGCTCCGTGCCTCATTGGGGTATATCTACGCGGCAGTCCCCGTAGGCTTTGGCCTGAGCATACTGTATACACTTAAAAACATTGTAACCTTGATAAAGAAAGGGGTGAAGAAGGCTTGACGGCTGTAACAGTATTTCTGGTCTTTCTGATGCTGATGCTTATTGGAGCGCCAATGTTCACCGTGCTTGGCATGTCCACACTGAGCTTCTCGATTTTCTCGGATGTGTCGCTCAGCCCGCTGCCTTACCGTGTGCTCCAGAGCCTGAACTCTTTCACACTTCTGGCGATCCCATTTTTCATGATCGCCGGTGAGATCATGGCTCAGGGCGATCTGGCGGGTAAGCTGGTCAAGCTCTTCAACGCTCTTATCGGCCATATCCGCGGCGGCCTTGCCTATGTGGTCATTTGCCTGAACATCATCCTTGCGGGTATGTCCGGCTCTGCCAACGCCGATACCGCCGCGACCTGCTCTATCCTGCTGCCCATGATGGACAAGGAGGGCTACGAGCGGGATTGGTCGGGCGCGCTGATAGCAGCGTCCGGCACTATGGGGCCGATCATTCCGCCGTCAATAGGCTTCGTTGTCTACTGCGGCATAACCGGCGTGTCCGTGGGCAAGCTGTTTCAGGCCGGTGTTATTCCGGGGCTGCTGATGGCGCTTGCGTTTTTCTTCTTTGTGGGTCTCTATGCCCGTAAGCAGAACCTGCCCAAAAAGCCCAGAGCAAGTTTGAAGGAAGTATGGACGGCGCTCAAAAAGAGCATTCTTTCTCTGCTGATGCCCCTTATTATCCTCGGCTCCATCTTCACCGGCTTTGTCACGGCGACTGAGTCCGCTGTGCTTGCGCTGGTCTATGCCTTTGTGGTAACGAAGTTTGTGTACAAGACCCTGACCTGGAAAATGCTCGCAAAAATAATCAAGAATGTCATGCTGACTGTCGGCGCGACAATGTCCATTTTTGCCGCTGCCGCGCTCTTTGGCTGGATGATGTCGTATGCCAGAGTGCCTCAGCTTTTCCAGGCCACCGTGCTGAGCCTGACCAACAATAAGATCGTATTCTTCATTATCCTCAATGTGCTTATGCTTCTGCTGGGCTGCCTCATGGAAGGCACGGCAATAAAGCTTATCCTTGTGCCAATCCTGCTGCCACTGCTCAACACCTTCGGTATGAGCCTTATCCAGTTTGGCGTTGTAATGGAGCTGAACCTTATGATAGGCCTTATCACGCCGCCTGTGGGCATGTCCCTCTTCCTTATCACAAAGCTGACGGAAGTGCCTGTTGTGAAGCTGGTAAAGCAGCTCTTGCCGTATATGCTGTGTATTTTGGTGGTCTTGCTGTTGGTGACTTATGTGCCGCAGCTGACGCTGTGGCTGCCATCGGTACTATCGACCACATGACGACCTTAAAGCGGCACATTTTGTGCCGCTTTTTTCAATAAATAACAATATGAGTGTTTCTATGAGGATTTAAAATGCTTGGTAAACACAGACTTGGAATATATGAAAAAGCCCTTTCCCCGGTGTCCGACTGGGGACGAAGCCTGAATCGGGCGAAGGAGCTGGGCTTCGATTTCCTTGAAATATCCATTGATGAGAGCGACGGCAGGCTCTCGCGGCTGTATTGGACGCATGGGCAGAGAAACGCGCTTAAAAAAGCAATTATGGACGAGGGGCTGCCGATAAGCTCCATGTGTCTGAGCGCTCACAGGCGCTTTCCCCTGGGCAGCGCGGACGCAGCGGTGGAGAGAAAAGCCATGGAAATCATGGAGCGGGCGGTAGATTTTGCCGCAGAACTGGGAATACGGATCATACAGCTTGCCGCTTATGACGTGTACTACGAGCCGTCAACGAAGGACACCGCAGCGCGTTACGGCGAAAACCTCGCAAAAGCTGCCCGCATAGCGGAGAAAAACAGCGTTATGCTTGCAAACGAGATAATGGACACTCCGTTTATGAATTCCATCACAAAGCATCTCGCGTATGAGCAGAGGATAAACAGCCCATGGCTCAAGGTCTACCCTGATCTTGGAAACCTTACGGCCTGGGGAAACGATGTGTGCGCGGAGATAAAAAAAGGCATGGGCAGCATTGTTCAGGTGCATTTAAAGGATACGCTGCCTGTCACGGCGGATTTTCCTGGTCAGTTCAGGGATCTGCCCTTCGGCGAAGGCTGCGTGGATTTCGGAAAATGCTTCTCCTGCCTTGAAGCCGGGGGTTACAGTGGCGCTTATCTCATGGAGATGTGGCACAATCCGGACGGGGACGAGTTATCTGACATTTTGGCAGCCAAAAAATATTTGAGCGATGTCTTCGCCAAGGCAGTAGAGGAGGGCGAGCCATGAAATATTATCTCGGCATAGATAACGGAGGGACTACAACCAAGGCCGCTCTGTTTGACAGCAGCGGCCGCCAGATTGCCTCAGCCTCGAAATCCACCCGCGCTTTGTATCCAAAGCCGGATTTCGTTGAGCGGGACATGGAGGAAATGTGGGCAGCAAATTGCAGTGTTATCCGCAGCGCCGTCAGCAGGGCGGGCGTATCGCCGGCGGACATACGCGCGGTTGCCATCTGCGGCCATGGCAAAGGGCTGTATCTCTGGGGCAGGGACGGCCGCCCCGTGCGAAACGGAATAATATCTACCGACAACCGTGCCTACGAATATCCTGTACGCTGGCGCGAGGACGGGAGAGAGGCCGCCGCCTTTGAGTACACCTGCCAGCATATTATGGCCTGCCAGCCTATACCGCTGCTCGCGTGGCTGCGGGACAATGAACCGGAGTGCATGGAAAATATAAAGTATATTTTTGCCTGCAAGGATTATGTACGCTTCAGACTCACCGGGGAGGCCTTTGCCGAGAGGACAGATTACTCCGGCAGCGGTCTTGTGAATCTGTATACCGGGGAATACGACGCGCGCATTTTGGAGACCTTTGATCTCGGCAGCCTCAACGCCGCATTGCCGCCGCTTAAAAATTCCACGGAGATATGCGGCTTTGTCAGTCCCGAAGCGGCGGAAGTAACCGGGCTGCTCCCAGGTACACCGGTTGCCGGCGGCATGTTCGACATAAACGCCTGCGCCCTGTCAGCGGCAGTGGCCGATCCGGCGCATGTGTGCATGGTTGCCGGGACATGGAGCATAAACGAGTTTATCCTGCCTCATCCGGTGACCGACGGCAGGGTTCTTATGAACTCGCTCTTTTGTATTCCCGGCTGGTATCTCATCGAGGAATCCAGTGCTACAAGCGCCGGAAATCTGGCCTGGTACCTGCGTAACATGTCACCGGGCGCAGAGGATATTTATGCCCATATAAACGCCCTGGCGGACTCCGTCTCGCCGGAGGACTCCTGCCCGATTTTTCTGCCTTTTATCATGGCGAGCAATGTCCATCCCAATGCGAAGGGCTGCTTTGTCGGCATAAATGCCTATCATACCGAGGCGCACATGATAAGGAGCATTTACGAGGGCATTGCTTTCAGCCACCGCTGGCACTATGAGCGGCTGAGCCTGTGTATGGAGCGGCTGCCGGAGAGCATACGACTTGTGGGTGGCGCGGCGAAATCAGCGGTCTGGGCGCAGATTTTTGCGGATATTATGAAGCTGCCCGTGGAGACCTCGGCCATAGACGAGACCGGCGCCCACGGCTGTGCCATCGCTGCTGCCATCGCTGCCGGGGATCACCCGGACATGGGATCCGCACTGAAAGCTATGACGAGCGTTTCCCCGCCCATCATGCCTCGCAGGGAATTTTTTGCGGCGTACGACAGAAAATACGCGGCATATAAAAAGATAATTCAGGCGCTTGAGCCTGTATGGAATGATTTTACAGCTCAGTAAAAGGAGTAGTCATGCTCGAAGAATTAAAAAAACAGGTATACGAAGCTAATATGCTTTTGCCCAAATACGGACTGGTCACCTTTACATGGGGCAATGTCTCCGGTATTGACCGAGACCTTGGCTATATTGTGATAAAACCCTCCGGTATTGCCTATGAGACGATGACAGCGGAGGACATGGTCGTTGTCGATATGGACGGCAAGGTGGTGGAGGGTAAGTGGAAGCCCTCCAGCGATACAGCGACCCATCTGGAGATCTACAAGGCGTTCCCGCAGGTAGGCGGCATTGTCCACACCCATTCCCGCTGGGCGACCAGCTTTGCGCAGGCGGGCATGGGTATCCCCGCAATGGGAACTACCCACGGCGATTATTTTTACGGAGAGATACCCTGCACCCGGCCCATGACCGATGCGGAGATAAAGGGTGAATATGAGAAGGAGACAGGGAAGGTAATAGTTGAGACTGTTTCCCCTGAGAGCGCAGTAGATATACCGGGTGTGCTGGTGTACAGTCACGGCCCATTCGCTTGGGGTACTGACGCGCAGGCTGCCGTACACAATGCAGTCGTTATGGAGCAGGTGGCGTTCATGGACTGGCACACGTTGTTAATTAATCCGGACATTGAACCTATGCAGCAGACGCTGCTTGATAGACATTATCTGCGAAAGCACGGCAAAGGCGCGTACTACGGCCAGGGCTGAGCTCAGCAAAATCAAAGCCTCCGGCGAAGCCGGAGGCTTTGATTTTGCCCTGCTATCCTTTGCCGCCGGAAAACTGATCGTAATACTCGGTCAGCTCCTGCGCTGAGATAGGGGAGACGGTATACTCCTCACTGTCAAGAGAGTCCAGTTCTCCCATGCACCAGGAGAGTACGCCGAATCTAAAGGCGTTGGTGCAGAGAGCATCGTGATCGTGCCTTCGGCAGTAGACCATTGTGACATCTATGCCATCTTCTGCCATGAGGCGTATAGGCTCATACTCAAGGCGCACCTTGGGCTGCTCAAACAGATATATGCAGCAGCCGGTTTGCGCAATGATCGCTCTCTCATTTTCGTCAAGCTGCGGCTCAAACTGCCAGTCCAGCCCCGCGTCCATCACGACGACGCGCCTGACCCGTATCCCGCCCAGAGTATAAAACTGCGCCGCTCCGTGCAACGCGGCGTAGGCTCCGTTGCTGATGCCGATGAGATTGACCTCATATCCGCACACGCCGCACTCCATGGCTATATGTTCGCATATATTAAGGGCGTTTCTGCTGCGCTCCTCTATGAACCATGAGCCGGAGGTATAAAAGAAAACAATGATCGACCGGGGCTGATATTCCTCAAGATATGAGCGCATGGCGGCTACATTCAAAAAAAAGTCACCGTCGCCGCCTGGATAGAGAACAAGCATGCCCGTGCTTTCGTCACAGCTTTCCGGAACATAAATAAGCCCGGAATCAAACCCGTATAGCATCCCGCGAGCGCATTGCTCAGAGACAGTGTCGGGGCGTATGTAGATATTTTCACCGCGCTCCGCCTCAGCCTCCATGCGGCGGGCGCAGTATGAGGACATGTCGTCACTGTCAGCATAACCGGGGATATGGCTCAAAAGCTCACGCGCCGCATCAAATTGACAGCGCTGCATGGCAGCGTAGGCTTCATCATGTATCACGCTCCGGCAAAGCTCGGCCATATAAGCGCTGTCCCCATAGCTCAGCGCTTCAAAGGCTCTTAAGGCGGAAAAATAGTCGCCGCTGTCAAAAATCTCCATGGCAAGCTCGTATTCGCATCGCGAAACCTGCTCCGGGCTGTCTTCATACGAGCCGAGGGAGATAAAGAGCTTTTCCGCTTCGGCATATTCCCCTCCGGACAGCAGCGATGCGGCGCGAAGGTATACACATTTACGCGAAAGCTCTGTGCTGTCCATGTAGTTGAAGCCTGTAAAAAGGGCTTCAGCCCGCTCATAGTCTCCACGGTCGAGCGCGGCGCGAGCCGCAGAATACCGCAACGGAAAACCCAGCAAAAAAGCGACTATCGCGAGCAGGATAAGCAGCGCCGCGGCCAGAGCAATGAAAATCGCCCCGCGTTTACGAGAGGCGATTTTTGCCGAAGCTTTCTCAAGCTTTACTTTATCCAAGTGTTTATCTGCTCGCGAAGCCAGCCGGCCCATTCTTCGACACCGTCGCCGTTTCTTGCGGAGAAGGGGATTATCTTGATATTGGGGTTGAGCTTGCGGACATAGCGCTCGCAGGCCTCAAGGTCGAAGTCGAAATAGGGCAGAACGTCGATTTTGTTTATCAGCAGCACATCGCAGATGGAGAACATCAGCGGGTACTTGAGAGGCTTATCGTCGCCCTCGGGAACGGAGAGGATCATGGCGTTTTTAACAGCACCTGTATCGAACTCCGCCGGGCAGACAAGGTTGCCCACATTCTCAAGAATGGCAAAGTCCACGCCATCAACGCCCAGACCCTCGAGCCCCTGACGGGTCATGCCTGCGTCAAGATGGCACATGCCGCCGGTGTGGAGCTGAATGACCTTCGCGCCGGTTTTTTCAATGGTGGCCGCGTCCACATCGGAGTCGATATCGGCCTCCATGACGCCGATGGAAAATTCGTCCTTCAGCGCGGCAATAGTTGCCTTGAGCGTGGTGGTCTTGCCGGAGCCGGGGGAGCTCATGAGATTGAGCAGGAAGGTCTTGTCCTTCTTGAGCTGCTGGCGGAGCAGATCCGCCTCTTTATCGTTGTTTTCAAACACGCTCTTTTTGATTTCGAGCACTCTGAATCCTTCCATAATGACCTCCTATATGTTATTTAAGTTGTTCCAGTGGAATATTCAGCAGACTGTCGCTGCCGCCGGTGACAAGGGGAAGCTCACCGTTCCAGGTGTCGATCATCTTGTTCTTAAGTATCTCTTCAGTCAGTGACTCGGCGACCTTGCGGTTTGCCTCAGCCTCCGCTTCAGCCTGAATAAGCTTTGCGTCCGCTTCCGCCTGGGCCTCTATGCGCTTGACGGCGGCCTCTGCCTCTGCCTCAATTTTTAGGCGCTCGGCCTCAGTCTCGGCGCGGAGCTTGTTCTGCTGGGCCACCTGCTTTTCCTCAACGGCGTTTGTAAAAGCGTCCGTAAAGTCCATGTCCTCAATTGATGTGCTAACGAGCTCCACGTTGAAAAGCTCCAGCTTGCTTGTCAGCTCCTCCTCAATGGCGGAGGCGAGGTTGGTGCGCTCGCTCACCAGATCCTCGGCGGAATACTTGGCGGTAATGACCTTGGTGGACTCGGTAATGCAGGGAATGATGACGGTATTATAATAATCCGTGCCGATATTTTTGTAGATATTCTGGGCGTTTGCCTTGTTTATCTGGTAGTTTACAGTGTAGGTCATGGAGACCTCCTGAATATCCGAGGAGAAGCAGGAGAGATTGACCGTCTGCTTCTGGATGCGGTTATCCATCATGACGACCTTCTGCCAGGGGAGCTTAAAATGCACGCCGGAATCAAAGGTGTAATCCTCAACTGAGCCGAAGGTGGTGACAACGCCGGTATGCCCGGTGGGTATCGTAGCCACTGAAGAAAACAGGACAATGACCACTATGACGGCGACAAAGATAATAGGCACAATTACGCCCAGTTTGCGGCGGGATCTGTATGTTTCGCTTGTACTGTTCATGTGTTATTTCCTTTCATTTTATGTTTATCAAATAATAGCACACAAGCGCTTTTATTGCAAGGATTCGAACGCCCGGCGCAGCTCGTTTTCAAATGCAGTGCGATTGCTGAGATAGTCCGCGCTGTTATCAGGCATGTGCAGTGTGCAGCCGTTATACAGCTCCATAAGCGCGGAGGCAAGGGAGCCTTGCCCTTCGGGAGCGGCGGCAGCCGCGGCGGGGACAAGGCCGCTGTCAAGAGCAAGGGCGCCGAGGCGCCCGGGTTCAGCCAGCCAGCTCATAAAGCGGGCTATGCGGCCAGAGGGCCGTCCCTCTGGGGCAGTCACTGCAAGGCACAGACAGTCGGCAAGGCGGCTGCCGTTCTCGCTGTACGTGGGTAAAAGACTGATCGCCGCGTCGGCGCCAAGCCCCGTCAGGCTTGAGGAGCGGGCGGCAGCGCAGGGGAGGTAACCGCTGTCCACCAGCTCCCGGGCGCTGTGTTCCGTCACGGCGAGGCCGCCATAATAGGCGGCTTCGGCAAGAGCATTGTACGCGCTGACATAAGCTTCGTTGTTTATATCCTTTTCCCGCAGCCCGTGAAGCTCCTCTCCACGTGCCAGCATGGAACCATATATCAGATCCCCGAAGCTGTCTGCCGAAAAGAAGGGCAGGCCCGTATCCCGGCCATATTTTGCCGCCAGAGACAGAAGCTCTGCCATAGTGTCCGGAGTGCCGTCCTCAAAGAGGCCGGGGGTGCTGTACAAAAGCTGCACCTCCGATCCGATGGGGAAAATGCTCTTGCCTATCCCGGCGCAGCGTGCGGCGATATCACCGGTGTACGCCGGAGAGACAGTCATGGAGCCGGAGATATCCCGCAAAAGCCCTCTGTCATAAAGCTCCGCCGCCCGGGACAGAGAGCAGAGCAGCAGATCGGGATTTGCACTGTCGAGAGCGGCGGCAAGGCTCGCCTCGTCCTCAAAGCTCCGGGCGAGGATAAATTCTCTGCCGTTTTCATCGGCGTATTCAGCCGTCAGAGCCAGAAGCTCCTGTGCCGGGGCGTCACCCACGTACCACAGGCTTATGGCCTCAGAATTGTCTCGTTTTTCTGCCTCCGGCTCACCGCAGGCGCAGAGACACAGACCCAGCACCGCCGCAAGAAATGCGGCTGCGCAGCGTTTTATATTCATGCTTTCCTCCAGTGTATTGACTTGCTGGTTTATAATGGATTATACATCAAAAGCCATAGGGGGTCAATGTTGTGAGATACAGGGCGGTGCTTCTGGATATGGACGGGACGGTGCTGGATACGCTGAGCGATCTGCACGCGGCGGTGAACCATAGCTTAAGAGAATTCAACTTGCCGGAGGTGAGCCGGGCCAAGGTGCGCGCCAGCCTCGGAAACGGCGCGGCGAGGCTTATACGCTGCTGTCTGCCGGAAAGCGCGGACGAGCAGACGGCGGAGCGGGTGCTGAGCTTTTACCTGCCCTATTATGACGGTCATTGCAGCATAAACACCCGGCCATATGAGGGTATTGTCCCCATGATGGAGAGGCTGCGCTCAGCGGGGGTGAAGCTCGCGATAATTTCCAACAAGGGTGACGCCGCCGTGTGGAAGCTTGCGCAGGAGCATTTCCCGGGGCTGCTGGAGGCGGCTGTGGGCGAGAGCGCCACCGTGCGCCGCAAGCCGAACCCTGACGCTGTGCTGGCGGCGGCCGCGGCATTGGGCGAGGATATCACCGACTGTGTGTATGTGGGCGATTCCGAAGTGGATATACAGACGGCGAAAAACGCGGGCATGGACTGCATATCCGTAAGCTGGGGCTTCCGCGATCCGGAACAGCTCATAGCCTCCGGCGCTCAAAGCATCGCGGACACGCCGGACACGCTGGAAAAGCTGATAAGAGGTTAAATAAACAGACAAATCATGGAGTTATCCGTGGCTTGCTTGAGACTGTCAAAAAAGCCTCGCAGAGTTCGCTGCACGGAAGCGGCGAAGAAATTTAAAATCCGTTTTTCCAAGGGCGTGTACCTCGGAAAAAACACTTTGCGCGGAGAGAGTGTATTTTTGCCCTCTCCCGCGGGCAAAAATGCGCGAACGGAGTGAGTCCCCTTTTGTCAAAGAAGTCCCTCCGGGACTTCTTTGACAAACTGAAGCAAGCCATGGAATTATCCATGGCTTGCTTTTTCATTGTGCCTTGCGGCAAGGCGGGTTATCAGCCCCGCGGCGTTCTTAAGCCCAAAACAGGCCAGGACAACAAAAAGTGGGGAGAACATATACAGATACCGGGCGCGGCACTCAAAGAGCAGCAGGAACAGGGACTGACCCATAAGGCACATGGACACATAGTCCGCGCCTTTGCCGCCGCCTGGCAGGGCGTTTAAGCAGATGCAGATAAGCACCAGCAGCCACAAGCATTGCTCAATAAATGCAAAGCTGCTGTAATTGCTGCCGTGGTTATAATAGAAGCCGCGCAGAGCGCTGTCAAGCGAGTTCCGCTCCGGCGGCACATAGTCGTAAAATCCGCCCTCGTGGCCCCAGCTGAAAGTCCCGTCATTGTAATTGGCGACGGTTTTTTGCGCGAAGTGCCGTGCAAGACCTGTAATCCCCATCTCGGACATACGCGCCTTAAAGCTGTCAAAGTTCGCCTGACTTCTTGACTGGACATCGGGAAAGGAGGCGGAAAAAACCACATCCTCATAGCAAAACATGCCGTGGGTATATGTGTTAAAGCCCATATTGAGGAAATGCGACAGAGGCGTTTTGACGTCAGGATCAAGCTCTATGGCGTCATCGGCCTTTATAAGCGCGCCCATACCAAACGCAATGCCCGCGCCCAGCAGCAGCGCGAGAGCGGCGGCACCCGCCCGGCGCAGCAAGGGGCTGTGCCTTACGGCGTCGCCCAGAAGATAGCAGCCGCCCACTAGGATCAGCGCAATAAGCGGAATGATATTTGTGGGCTTTATCTGGTAACCCAGCGCGCACAGAGCCGCTGCAATGCCCAGCTTGAGGTATTTTTTCCGACAGAAAACAAGGCAAAACAGCACCGCGGAGGGGAAAAGCATCCCAAAAGTGTCAGTGTATGGAATGATTATCCACGGGGACAGAGCGATGAGTGGAACGGCGGCGAGAATGCTCACAACAGTGATCCGGCGGCTGCCGGAGAGCTTATACACGCACAACACCGCCAGGTACACCGAGACGCAGACCGAAAAAGCGGAGCAGATAAAGCTGAAAAGATAGGGATTGTGCGGGAAAGCTATCATACCCAGCTTCAGCATAAGCGCGGAGATATAAACAATGATGAGGTTGTTGGGATAGACGCTCAGATAATAGAGGCTGGACTCACTCAGTTCGGGTAAATTCACAAGCTCATAGGCAGAGTCCATTATAGTGCGCACGTCCCAGCCGGTGTTTATCCATATATGGTCAACTATAAACAGCTGGGCAGCAAACACGGCGATAAACACCGCGGAAATGACAAGATAAAAGCGCCTGTCAGACATTGATCTACGCCGGGCGCGGCCTTCACGCAGCGTGAAAAACAGTGCGCCGGCCAGCAGAAGCAGGGTAGGCAGGATAACAACAGAATTTGAGCAGGACAGCGGGGCAAAGGCCCGGTAGCTGTCGGGGTCATCAAAGACAAAGGAGCACAATATCGCAAGGACGATATAAATGCAAAAGAGCAGCCTGAAAAAATAGGGCATACGCTCGATAAAATTCCCTTTTTCCTTCATGGTATCCATACCTTCTGCCGGCTTACAGCGGCTGTTTTTTTATCTGTGCCCAGCGGCGGGGATAGCGGGCGGGACTGTCCTTCACCTTGCGGACGATGACCGCCGCGTGAACGATGTCCGTGCCGGGGACACCGTAATTCTCCACACACTCAAGCTCTCCCCCTAAAAGGGCGATGGCACGCTTCGCTTCGTCTACCTCAGCCTTGCAGTCCGGCCCTTTCATGGCCACAAAATAGCCGCCCTTTTTCACGAAGGGCATGCACAGCTCCGCCAGAACCGACAGCCGCGCGACGGCACGGGACAGGGCATAATCATAGCTCTGCCGGTACTCTGCCGGGGCTTCCTCCGCACGCATATGCACGCACTCCACCCCGGAAAGACTCAGCTTTTCGCAGAGCTTTTTCAGAAAGCCGATGCGTTTGTCGAGGCTGTCAAGCAGGGTGATGTCCATATCCGGACAGGCGATCTTCAACGCGAGGCCGGGAAAGCCCGCGCCGCTGCCAATGTCGATGACCCGCTTGCCGGAAAGCTCCGCAAAGCTCAAAAGCGCGGCACAGTCAAGAAAATGCAGCCGCGCAACATCCTCCTCGCCGGAGATGGCCGTCAGGTTCATGACCTGATTCATCTCTTCAAGATATTCAAAATAGATCCAATACCGCTCGTAAGCCGCCGCGTCGGGGATAATATGGAGCGCGGAAAAGCCGTCTTTTAAAATTTCTTCAAGCATAGTCTGATTCCTGTTTACTTGTAAAAGTCATGATCGCCAAGGGAGATGACCGGCTCCAACGCCTGCTCGAACCAGCCGCTGTCGCCCTTGTCGGGGTTTACAAAATATAGGCTCTCGCCCACGGTATTATAGCCCTCGAAGCAGAGATATGCCGCAATGACGGAACGCTCATCAGGTTCACCCAGCACACCGCCGGTGGCGGCAGGGTCAAACTGCACCGTGTGCCTGCGGTCAAATATCACATCAAACACCGTGTCCGGAAAATCGTCGCTGTTGAGGCGGTTATACACCACGTTGCCCACGCCGATAAGCCCCGCCATGGGCTGATCCTTAGTCTCGGAATAGATGATGCGGGAGAGCCAGTACAAGTCCTCCTGGGGGTAATGGGTGGCGTAATAATCCTCCCCTCCCTGCAAAAGACGCAGGGAAGTCAACTGCCCGTCTACCCTCGAAAGATCCTCCGCCGGAACTATGCTGATGCCGAATATGCGACCCAGCGCGTCGCAGGGCAGGCACACATGGCCGTTGACGATGATATAGTCCTCCGGCGTGTAGAGGTAGCGCCCGTCCATGGCCATGTATCCCTGACCGAGACTGGCTGTCAGTTCTACTCCGCCGATGGTTAGGCTTGCGCTGCCGGCCTCTGATTTCTCCGTCAGCTCCAGCCCGTAATATGCGCAGAGAGACTGCGGCTGGATAAAGATAACATCGTTATATAGATAGCCCCTGTCGCTCAAAAGCCCGTCATAATATACCGGCACGGAGGGATACTCCGCCTCCTGCCGCGCTGTGGGCAGTGGAATAGGGGGCGACGGCGTCGGCGCCGGACTTGGAGCATCGGTATTATCCCTGCCGCAGGCGGCAAGAAGAAAACAAAGGCAGAGCGCGGCGGTTATCCGTAGCTGCTTTGGCTTCACAGCTCGTCTTTGACCTGCCGCAGAGCCTGAGCAAGCTGGTCGGGGCAGGAGGTTTTCTTGAAGCCGCAGCGTATGCCCTCAAGGCGGCTTATGACCTCATCTATCTCCATGCCCTCAACGAGCTTGGCAATGCCCTGAAGATTGCCGGAGCAGCCGCCCATGACCTTAAGGCCGGTGACTTTGCCGTCCTCGATCTCGATATCCATGTTCTGGGAGCAGACTCCCTTAGGTCTGTATGAAAAGTTCATGTTTTTTCTCCTGTCTTAATAAGTTATAATTCTATTGTATCCGCGTCGGGTATGCGGGACTGGGAATAGAGGATGACATGATCGCCGTCGAGCAGGATCATATCACCTTTGGGAATGAGCATTGTCCCGCTTCGCCTGACCATGACGATGAAGGTCTGGCGGGAGATGTCCAGATCCCTTATGCGCTGGCCTGTCCATGGGTTATGCTTTGAGAGGACGATCTCCTTAAGGTCAATGTGCTTATCGTCCTTCAGCGACTCCGCGCCGAGAACAACATAGTCCCCATTTTTCAAGGTCACATCGCCGCGGGGGACGATGACCTCACCGCCGCGGCGGACGGCGGCCACCAGCATCCCGTGGGGCAAGCCCAGATCCATGATCTTTTTGCCGCTCCAGCTGTCGCTTTTGCGCAGCAGGATCTTGATGAAATGCACATTCTCCTCGCTGCCGTATTCGCTCATGCGCTTAAGGCGGGAATACTGGTCAACGAAGCCTGCGGAAATGATACCGGTGGGTATAGCCACCATGCCGACGCCCAAAAAGGTGATGAGAATATCATATCCGCGGCTTATCCAGTCCCCCGCCGCGCCGACCTCGACTATCTCATACAGGCGCTTGCGGCGCTGAAGCAGCAGATTATTATTTTTCAACGGCTTCGACTCACGTCTGCTTAAGAGCAAAAAATACCATAACATTATATCAAAGACTGCAAAAAATGTAAATCCTTACCGTGGGAATATATGGCCGGGACAAAGCATAATATTTGCTTAAGGGAGCGGTTTTCATTTCGCGGAAAGAAGCCGAAGCGAAGCCCGGCGGAGCGGGTTCGGTTCGGAAAAGGAAGATGGAATGAAAAAAGCGTAAATTTCGCCACACTTGGCGGAAGCGGAGCGGTTTTCATTTCGCGGAAAGAAGCCGAAACGAAGCCCGGCGGAGCGGGTTCGGTTCGGAAAAGGAAGATGGAATGAAAAAAGCGTAGATTTCGCCACACTTGGCGGAAGCAGAGCGGTTTTCATTTCGCGGAAAGAAGCCGAAGCGAAGCCCAGCGGAGCGGGTTCGGTTCGGAAAAGGAAGATGGAATGAAAAAAGCGTAGATTTCGCCACGCTTGGCGGAAGCGGAGCGGTTTTCATTTCATCTGACGCAGGGGGGGTGTTGTGCTATGCAGATAAAAGCGGCAAAACGGCTGGCGGTGATCGGGCTTACGGCGTTGGGCGTATATATGCTGTCGGCCCTTGGCGTGTATGAGCGGCTGGAAGCGGCACTCAATGAGCGCATTGAAGCGGGGCGTATGCTGAACGTGACCTATACCGACACGGCTACACCTGCCCCGGCGGCCCCGGCCATTGCTTTGGAAACCGGGCAGCCAAGCCCTGCGCCAACGCCGGGCACCGACCCTGCACCTGTGCCTGAGACGCCGAGGCCCAGCCCGGAGACGCTGTCTGTTGTGCTCGACAGCGGAGCGGAGGAAGCGCTGGAGACGACTATACAGGGCGGGCTGAGCATAAAAAACGAGACGGATTACAGCCCGGACATCAATGCCATTTTGGCAAACGGCCCTCAGCTGAGCCTTCCGGCGGAGGGGCCGCAGATACTCATTATCCATACCCACGGCAGCGAGGCTTACACCCAGGCGGGGCTTGACCGTTACGACGCGGAGGACAATAGCCGCACCTCTGACACACGGTATAACATAGTCCGTGTGGGCGATGAGCTGGCGGGCATCTTCGAGGAGGCCGGGCTGAAGGTCATTCATGACAGGGAGATATACGATTACCCCAGCTATACAGGCTCGTACACCAGATCCGGGGCGGCCATAGAGGAGTATCTCGATCAGTACCCGGACATCGCCATGGTCATCGACCTGCACAGGGACGCTCTCGGGGCGGACGGTGTGGTGTATAAGACTGTGGCGGAGGAGCAGGGAGTCTGTGCAAGTCAGGTGATGCTTCTTGTCGGCACTGACGCTTCCGGTCTTGAACATTCCAACTGGCAGACCAATCTGTCCCTTGCGCTGTATTTGCAGCAGAAGGTCTCGGAAGAGCACCCGACGCTCATGCGTCCGGTGTCCCTTGTGCAGCAGCGCTATAACCAGCATTTGACCCCCGGCTCCATGATAATCGAGGTGGGCAGCAGCGGGAACACCCTGCAGGAGGCCCTTGCCGCCATTCGCCTTTTTGGAAATTCCGCCGCCCCGGCTCTTGCCGCGCTGACCGAGAGCGCGGAGGAGTAAGGTGGGCTGTCCTGCGGCGGAAGAGGAAAGGAGCAGAGAGAGTGGGTCAACTTTCTTGACGCCAAGAAAGTTGCAAAGAAATATTTAAGAGGGGAAGATTTCGTTT
>DKYJ01000004.1 GCA_002493305.1 Clostridiales bacterium UBA7103
TTTTCGGGCGAAGCAGCGTTTTGAACGCTTTCAAAACACTCGGCGGAAGAAGCGGTCAAAAAAGTCCCACCGGGACTTTTTTGACAAGCTGAACCGCCCCCGGAAGGATTCCGAGGGCGGTTGAAGTATATAACTCAGCGGGACTTGATATAGGGCTTGCCGTTTGCGGAGGGAACACGGGACTTGCCCACAAACAGCACCAGCACGATGACCGTGACAACATAGGGTATCATGGATATCAGGTGCATATTCACGCCGGAGGAACCGCCAAGCACGACCTTCAGGCCGGAGCAGAAGCCAAACAGCAGACAGCCCAGCAGCGCGCCCTGTGGGCGGAACTTGCCAAAGATGACCGCAGCGATGGCGATAAAGCCCTGACCCACGATAGAGATGGGACGGAACTGACTTGAGGTGGCCATGGTGACACAGGCGCCGCCGAGACCGGACAGGAAGCCCGAGATGCATACACACCAGAAGCGCATGGCAATGACATTGATGCCCAGCGTCTCGCAGGCCTGGGGGTGCTCGCCGCAGGCGCGCAGCCGCAGACCAAAGCGGGTCTTGTAGAACACAAACCAGACAACGATAACCAGAATGAATACCAGATAGGTTGAGGCGTAGGTTGCGAAAACATTGTCCATAAAGCGCCCGAACACTGTGCTGGTATCAAACAGACCCTTAAAAAGAGTGGGGATCTTCTGGTCGGGGGTGAGGGGGATAGTATCCGTTGAGTTAAAGAGCACGCGGGCGATCATGATGACAACACCGGGGCCGAGCATGTTGATAGCTGTTCCGGCTATGGTCTGATCCGCGCCAAGATGCACGGTCGCAAAGCCGTGGATAGCACCAAAGAGCATGCCCGCGAGGCCGCCGCAGATAAAGCCAATGAAAGGATTGCCGGTAAAGTAGGCAACCACTGTGCCGGTGAAGGCTCCGGCAGTCATCATACCCTCGATACCGATGTTGACAACACCGGAGACTTCGGAGAAGCAGGAACCCAATGCTGCGTAGAGAAGAGGCGGAGTGTAGACAAGGGTGGCATAAAGGATTATGCCGAATTCATTGATAAAAGCATTCATTTCCCTTCGCCCTCCTTCTCGCCGCTTGCTTCAGCCGAAGCTTTTTCAGGTATTTTCTTGTCCTTCTTTTTGAAGATGTGTATTCGCTCAAATATAACCGAGATAGCGATGAACAAAACCACTGTGCCAACGATGACATTGACCAGCTGAGTGGGGGCGCCGACGAGGTTCAGCTTGCTGCCGCCGAAAATCAGCGCGCCGTAAAACAGACCGGCTATGAACACGCCAAAGGGGTTGGAGCAGCCCATCAGCGCAACAACTATACCCGCAAAGCCAAAGCCCTCCTGACTGGAGAAAATGCTTATACGGCTGCCCATGCCCATGAGCTGGAGGGCACCGGCAAGCCCAGCCAGAGCGCCGGAGATGGCAAGAGCGGTCAAAATGGAGCGGTTGACATCAATGCCGCCGTATTCAGCGGCGAATTTATTGAAGCCTACGGCCTTGAGCCGGTAACCAAGGGTCGTCTTGTCAATAACGAACCAGACAACGACCGTCAGCACTATGGCCACCAGAATACCCCAGTTAGCGGTGGGACAGAGGCCAAACTGCGCTATGAAATCTTTGGAGAGCAGAGTGCTGGCATTGGCTGAGATGTTCCTTGTGGCTTCGGCCGAACCCTCATTATGGATAGCAGGGATACCGGCGATGAAGTTGGAGAGGTAGAAGGCTATCCAGTTGAACATTATCATGGAAAGCACTTCGTTGATGCCCTTGCGGATCTTCAGCAGCGCCACTATAACGCCCCAGAGGGCGCCGACAAGCGCGGCGGCGATGAAGCACAGGGGAATGAGCACCAGCTTCGGCAGATTGCCCAGCAGGATGCCCACCACGGCGGCGGCCATGGAGCCCATGACAAACTGACCCTCGGCGCCGATGTTGAAAACGCCGGTTTTGAAGGAGAAGGCCACAGACAGACCCGTCATAATATATGGAATAGAGTAGACCACAACATAGGAGAAGCCCTTCATACCCGTGACGCTGGAGAGCAGGCGGCCGTAAGCATCGCCCACGGACAGACCCATGATCACGAGAAAAACCGCGCCGACAACAAAGCCGAGCAGGATGGACAAAAGTATATAAGGTATGCGGCTGTCGGTAATACTGGCCCAAATGCTTTTCTTGTTATCCATTCTTATTGCCTCCTGCCATCATCAGGCCCAGCTCGTTCTCATTGGCCTCCGCGCCGGGTATGGAACTGACGATCTTGCCGTCGAAAATAACATCAATTATATCAGACAAGCTCATGATCTCGTCCAGCTCAAAGGACACGAGCAGCACGGCCTTACCCTTGTTGCGCTGCTCCACAATGTACTTGTGGACATATTCGATAGCGCCCACGTCCAGACCGCGGGTGGGGTTGACGGCGATGAGCAGGTCTTTGTCATTCTGCACCTCGCGGGCGATGATGACCTTCTGCTGGTTGCCGCCGGAGAGCGTACCCGCCGGGCGTTTCTCGCTCTTCTGCGGGCGGATATCAAAGTCCTCAATGGACTTTGTAGCGTGAGAGAAAATAACGTCACGCTTAAAGACAGATTTGTGGGAGAAGGGCTCCTGCTCGTAGTTTTGCAGGATGAGGTTATCCTCAATGGCAAACTCCGACACAAGGCCGTGCTTCTGGCGGTCGGCAGGGATACTTGATACGCCGTGGTCAAAGCCGAAGCGGGGCGGCTTGTTGAAAACATCCACGCCGTTGACGAGCACCTGACCGGAGGTGCCGCGCCGCAGGCCGGTGATGACCTCCACGAGCTCGGTCTGGCCGTTGCCGTCAATGCCGGCGATGCCGACGATCTCGCCCCGGCGCACCTGAAGATCCAGACCCTTGACTATCTCAATGCCGCGGTAGTCGTTGCAGTGCAGGTCTTTTACATCAAGCAGAACCTCACCCGGCTCTATGGGGGGCTTGTCCACATTAAAGGTGACATTGCGGCCCACCATCATGCTGGCAAGCTGGTTTTCGTCCACCTTGTCCACATCAACAGTGTCGATGTACTTGCCCTGACGGATAATAGTGCAGAAGTCGGCAGACTCCTTTATCTCCTTGAGCTTATGGGTGATAAGAATGATGCTCTTGCCGTCTCTGGTAAGGTTGTGCATGATCTCGATAAGCTCAAGTATCTCCTGAGGGGTCAAGGAGGACGTGGGCTCATCGAGGATCAGAATGTCGGCGCCGCGATAAAGCGCCTTGAGTATCTCCACGCGCTGCTGCATGCTGACGGAAATGTCCTCTATCTTGGCATCCGGGTCAATGGCAAGGCCATAGCGCTCAGACAGCTCCGCCACATTAGCGCGGGCTGTTGCCATATCCAATACAAGGCCCTTTCTGGGCTCGGTGCCGAGGACGATGTTCTCCGTCACGGTAAAAGGCTGCACCAGCATGAAGTGCTGGTGGACCATACCGATACCGGCGTCGATAGCGTCGCGGGGAGAATTCATCTCTATGGGCTTTCCGTTGACGATTATTTGCCCGGAGGTGGGCTTGAGCAGACCGTAGAGCTGGTTCATCAGCGTGGACTTACCCGCGCCGTTTTCACCCAGTATCGCGTGGATCTCACCCTTGTGGACGGTGAGATTGATGCCGTCATTGGCGGTGAAATCTCCGAATTTCTTGACGATGTCCCGCATTTCAATGACGGGGGTGTTCATGTCCACAAATTCTTTTGACAAATTATCTGCCCCCTAATAAATATTCAGCATGAGCAGACAGGCGACTATATCGCCCGTCTGCTCAGAATGATTATGCCTCAATAAGCTTGAAGAACGCCTCGACCTCGGCAGCGTGCCTGCCGCGGCAGAGAATATGGTGGTTGTTGATGGGCTTGGTGAGGAAGTAGCTGAAATCATCCAGCTTCAGGGTAACCTGAGTGCGGCAGAGCTGATCGCTGAAGGGGAAGGCAGAGTAAGTACCCTCCTGTGCATGATAGCGGGAGAGGTCGCCCTCGCACTTGAAGATGGTGCAGTCGCCCTCGCCGAAGGTGCCCTGAACAGCAACGCCTATGCCGGACTCGAAATGGGTGTTCAGGCAGAAGCTATCGAGCATTTCGGTGGGAATGGTGCAGTGAGCGAAGATGGCGGTGCCGTCATTGGTGTTGAAGCGGTTGGCGTTGCACATGAACATAGGCTCATCGGTGATAGCGCCGAGAATGACCATGCTCAGCAGGCCGGGGACATCACCCTCGCAGCCAGCGGGAATACCAAGAGAGTTGAGGATGGACAGAGCCACGCAGCCGGTGGTCTTGACGGTGTCGAGCAGGTCAAAGCAGCGCAGAGTTACGCCGCAAAGGTCATATTTCTTGACCAGACGCTCCATAGCGCCGTAGATCCACAGCGCCTTATCAAGCTCAGCCTTATCCCAGCCCTTGCTCTCAAAGAGCTTGGTATGCTCATTGGCAGGGTACTCCTTCTTTTCGTACTCGCTCAGAAGCTCCTCGATAGTAACGTGCACAAAGCCGAGGCCGAGCTTTTCCATCATGACGCTCTCGCTGTAATTGGAGGCAATGAGCCAGTCGGAGGACTCGCCTATGCAGCCGATCTTCTTGCCCTTAAGGCGGGAGAGCGCACGATGGGCATGAATGAGCGCACGCAGCTTTTCCGCAAGCTGCTGGATATCACCGTGGAGGATCTCACCGCTGCCGCCGTGCTTGTTGAGGAAGCTGAGGATCTCCATGGAGGCGGCCAGAGAATTGGTCTCACCGCTGGTGAGGATATAGCAGTGACGATTCTTGATCTGCTCAAAAATCTCAAGGAAGTAGCCCTCGCTGCCGCCGGAGGCCACATACAGCAGGGCAAAATCCTCACTGAGGTAACGATCCAGAGAAACCTTCTCCAGCTTCTCGCCCAGCGCGTTGGATACAGATGCGATGTACTTGTCCATCTGCTCGTCAGAGGTCTGGGACAGGGGACTTCTGATCTGGTAATAAACTGCCATTTGATTAGTTCTCCTTCGTCTTATCGTTTACTCGCAATACATATTTGCACTGCGCTCAAAAATTCAATCTATTTTAACACATAATCCTTATTTGCGCCATATTTTTTGCGGATTTTCTGAGGAAAAATGCAAAAAATTACACTGCCAGAAATTGGAAAAAACGCCTGGTTTCCGGGCGTTTTGAAAGAAAAAATCAGGTGCTGCCATATAGACAGCACCTGAAGTGGATATGCTGATCAAATTATCACTCGGCGAGAGTGAAAGCAGGGCACTCGTCCACAGTGGTGGGGACGGTCTTGGTGCCGGCAATGATGTCAGCCTTGGCCTGCTCGACCTTCTCGATGACATCAGCGGGGATGTGATCGCGGGTGGGAGCGAGGTCAACACCGCCGTTGGACAGATCATACATGTGGATACCAGCGGTGAAAGCACCATCAGCAACGGCCTTTGCGATATCCTGGCAGGCAACATCGACGCGCTTCATAGCGGAAGTGAGAACATGCTCGGGATCGAGGACAGACTGGTCGGAGTCAACACCGATGGCCCAGATGCCTTCCTCACCGCAGGCGGAGATAACACCGTTACCGGTGCCGCCGGCAGCATGGTAGATAACATCGGCGCCCTTGGTGATCATGTCCTTGGCAGCGGTAGAACCGCCGGCGATGTCACCAAAGTTGTTGGCGTTGTACTGGAGAACGGTAGCTTCGGGGCAAGCGTCCAGAACACCGGAAACATAGCCTATACCGAAGAGGTTCATGCTGTCAGAGACCATGCCCTGAACAAAGCCGACGGTCTTGCTCTCGGTGACGTAACCAGCAACCAGACCGACAAGGTAGGAAGCCTGCTCCTGAGCGAACATCAGGCAGGCGACGTTGGGAAGATCGATGGAAGCATCATCAACGATGGCGAAGAGCTGGTCGGGGTTGGCCTCGGCAGCCTCCTGGGTGGCACCGGCGAGCATGTAGCCCACGCAGATGATCAGGTCATAACCCTCGTCAATGAAAGTGTTGATGTTGGTCTGATAGTCAGCATCAGTCTTGCTCTCCAGGTAGTTGACCTCGAAAGCCTCAGCATCGAGCTGCTGCAGGCCTTCCCAGGCGCCCTGGTTGAAGGATTTGTCGTTCACGCCGCCGACGTCGGTGACCATACCGACACGGATCTTGGCGGGAGCCTCAGCGGGGGCTTCGCTTTCAGCAGGAGCGTCAGCCGGAGCCTGAGACTCGGCGGGAGCCTTCTGTCCGCAGGCGCAGAGGGCGAATACCATGCAAAGAGCCAGAACAAGTGCAAGAATCTTTTTCATGTTTTTTCCTCCATTAAATTTTTCATTACGGTATACTGTGTACACCGTGGGAATTATAACATGTCCATTGTGACGAAATCAAGAACAATGTCGAAACATTTTTTACGAAAGTAGGGCTTTTTGGGCCTTTATTTATGTATATAGCCTACAACAGACGGCGCAGATATGAAAACCGACAGTAAAACAGGCGCCGTTTTGGGCGCCTGTTTTAAATCAGGTCATCTTAACTGCCGTGTCCAGAGCGATCTCTATCATCTGAGCGAAGGAGGTCTGGCGCTTATCGGCGTCCAGCGCCTCTGGGCGGTAGATATGGTCGGATATGGTGCAGATGCAGAGCGCGCGCTTTCCGGCGTAGGCGGCGTTGGCATAGAGCCCGGCTGCCTCCATCTCGATAGCCAGCACACCCATGCGCTTCCACTGGTCGTTCTTGCAGCAGCCCTCGGCAGAGTAGAAATTATCGGCGGAGAGGAGGTTGCCCACCTTCATCTCGACGCCGTGCTCCTTCGCCGCCTCGACAGCGCGGGAGAGCAGCGTATAGTCTGCAATGGGGGCGAAGCTGCCGCCAAGCCCGAACTGGTCAATATAGCTGGAGTTGGTGCAGGCGCCCTGTCCGGCAACAACGTCCATCAGCTGAAGATCATCCTGCAAACCGCCGGCGGAGCCGACGCGGATAATGTTTTCCACACCGTAGAAATTGAAAAGCTCCCAGCTGTATATGCCGATAGAGGGGATACCCATGCCGGAGGCCATCACCGAAACAGGCACGCCCTTCCATGTGCCGGTGTAGCCCTGCACACCGCGGACATTATTCACAAGCACGGGGTCTGTGAGAAAATTTTCGGCGATGTACTTTGCACGCAGCGGATCGCCGGGCATGAGCACGGTTTTTGCAAAAGCGCCAAGCGGGGCGTTTATATGAGGGGTAGGAACAGACATATTTATACCTCCAAAACGGTTTTTTACAATTATATTGTAGAAAAGCTGAAAAGTCAAATTGAAATGGTCGAATAAATATGGTATAACTATTAATTAGAAATATAAAACCCAAGTAAGTGATGAACAAATCGTCAAGAGCAAATTGTCCTCAAGATGCCGCAGGCGGTTTGTTCATCGCTTACTTAAAAACAGAGGTGCGGGATATGAACGATATTATGATAATCGGCATTGCCGGAGGCACCGGCAGCGGCAAAACCACCATTACCAAGAAGCTCATAAGCCGTTTTGGGGACGACGTCTCCGTCATCTACCATGACAATTTCTACAAGGCGCACCATGATATGCCCTATGAGGAGCGCTGCCGCCTGAACTATGACCACCCCAGCGCCTTTGACACGGAGCTGCTGATCGAGGCGCTCAAGGAGCTGCGCCGCGGCAACAGCGTCACCTGCCCGGTCTATGACTACTCTATCCATGACCGCACGGAGGAGACCGTGACGGTTCACCCCGCGCCTGTGGTCGTGGTAGAGGGGATATTGATTTTTGAAAATCTCCAGCTATGCGAGCAGATGGACGTGAAGATTTTTGTTGATACCGACGCCGATGTACGTATCCTGCGCCGCATTGTCAGAGATGTGCGCGACAGGGGCCGCAGCCTTGAGAGTGTTATCAACCAATATCTCACCACTGTCAAGCCCATGCACGAGGAATTTGTGGAGCCCAGCAAGCGCCGGGCGGATATAATTGTCCCCGAAGGCGGGCATAATCGTGTTGCGATGGATATGCTCATGCACCGGGTGCGCTCGCATCTGGAAAACAGCGCGATGATCAGGGAGTGAGGAAATGGCAAAGCTGTATTTCAAGTACGGGGCGATGGGCTCTTCAAAGTCTGCCCAGGCGCTGATAACGAAGTTTAATTACGAGGAGCTGGGTATGCGCGTCTGGCTCATTAAGCCCAGCGTTGATACCCGAGACGGGGCGGATATTATCCGCAGCCGCATCGGGCTTGAGAGCGTGGCTCAGGTGATAACGCCGGAGCAGAACATCACCGCGGAGTACAAAAAAGCCGGGCGGCACGATGTCATCATCGCGGACGAGGCGCAGTTTTTCACAAGCGAGCAGATCGACCAGCTGCGCGATTTAGTGGATGATGATAACCTGCCGGTGCTGTGCTTCGGGCTGAGGACGGATTTTCTCACGCACTTTTTCCCCGGGGCTCAGCGGCTCATGGAGCTGGCAGACTCGATAACGGAGATAAAAACCGTCTGCGCCTGCGGCCGGAAGGCCACGGTCAACGCCCGTATCGACGGGGATGGCCGCATCGTCACCGAGGGCAGTCAGGTGCTTCTGGGCGGAAACGACAGCTATATCGCCATGTGCCACAAGTGCTGGAAGCAGCGGATCAAGGAACAGGCGGGGGAGTAAGCCCCCGCTTCAAGTCGCAGACACTTTGTCTACATGATACACCGCCCTCTCGCTTTCTGACGGGAGGGCGGTGTATCATTTTATGTTTTATCTGCTGTTAAGTCTTATTTGATCCGGACCGCCCGGTGGGTCTCGCCCAGGGCCAGGGGGGTGACGCTGCCGTTGCTCACGTCAAAGATCCGGGCCTTGAAAGCCTCAAATCCTTCCCGGGGCACCAGCGCCTTGATGGTCACACCGGCGGCGTAGTCCATCCCAACCACCTGGCCGCCCAGGGCGGCCACTTCCGTTTTCAGCCGCTCCGCCATGGCGTAGGAGCAGGGCAGCTCAGCCTCCACCCAGGGGCGCACCACCGCGATCCCGGCGGCGTCCAGGGCGTCCTTGGCGCTCCGGGTGTAGGCCCGCAGCAGCCCGCCGGCCCC
>DKYJ01000048.1:0-1434 GCA_002493305.1 Clostridiales bacterium UBA7103
TCTGCCAATTCCGACACACCGGCATTTAATATTTTAAGTCGTCTCCCGATGTCCTATCCGAGAAATCGGAGGGACATCGTGGAGGGACATTAAAAGCAAGTTACATATTCAGTTTTCAAAAACCCCCGTAAAATCAAGGGTTTGCGGGACAGTGGTATGAAACGGCGTTGTAGATTTTGAGTCCGTCACGTCTACCAATTCCATCACAACGGCGAAACGCTATTGAGTATATATCATATGTGGAAAAATTTCAAGTATTATTTGCTGCTTCCCCGCCATCTTCAGGCTCCACCACTATGGGAATGAACATCATGTTCATGTCCGTAGGCGTGGATATACCTGGGACAGTGTCCTCAAAGCTGTACTGCCAGATATCCGTCCGGTAATAAAAATCCGGGAACTCGCCGGGCACGGCCAGCCAGAACTCATAAGCTGTCAGCTTTGAAAGGTCAAAGCCGTAATAGCCAAGGTGCCGGTTAAAATACACGCCGGGAGTATAGCCCGCGGTCTTTACCGCCTCGCAGAAGGCTATCGCGCAGTTATCCAGCGTCTCAGTTGAGAGGTTATCCGTCCTCGCGCCGCCGCCGTCGATTTTCTCCCAATCATACATCACGGGCAGGGTGATATTATATCCCGCCAGCCGATCAAGGACAAATCGGGCCTCCTCCAGCGCCTCGGCGGTGCTTATCGCCTGAGAAAAGAAGTACACGCCAACATCGAGTCCGTTAGATAGAGCTCCCTCAATGTTGGCCTTAAAATAAGGATCTTCAAACATTCCTCCCTCGGTATAGCCACGGTAACCAAGGCGGATATAGGCAAAATCCACTCCGGACTGCGCCACCTGCTGCCAGTCTATCTCATGCTGGTGCTCGGACACGTCAACGCCGCGGCGAGTCTCAAAAGCAGCGCCCACGTACTCGGGCTTTCCATTGACGGTGCGGATATCGCCCTGAGCAATGGGATTGACCTCCACGCCCTCAAGCGGCGTCATCCAGACCATGCCGAAGCCATCGTTGATGTACACCTGCCCCTCATGAGGATCCACCGGCTCGGGCTTATTTTTCACCGCGATTATAACTATTACCGCGACGACAACGATAAGAGCAAGGGCGATCACAAGGCCGAGCTTACTTCTGGTTTTTGTTCTCATATGTGCTTCTCCTTGGGGAGCGTAATTTGTCAAAATACGCTTTTTTCGATAAAAGCATATCACATTTCGCGGCTTTTTTCAATCAAGACGGCCGGATATTGCCAGCGGTTTAAGAATTATTTGTATTTTCTCCATGGAAGTGGTAATAAGTAAAAATGCGGCGAAAATTTTTGTTGACAAACCGCGGCTCGTCTGCTATTATAACAAAGCTGGTTCGATGCTGGTGTAGCTCAGTTGGTAGAGCAGCTGATTTGTAATCAGCAGGTCGGGGGTTCGAGTCCGTC
>DKYJ01000048.1:1675-1813 GCA_002493305.1 Clostridiales bacterium UBA7103
GGTAGAGCAGCTGATTTGTAATCAGCAGGTCGGGGGTTCGAGTCCGTCCACCAGCTCCACTCCATGCTTACGGCAATGGCGGAAAAAGTTTATATGGGGGAATTCCAGAGTGGCCAAATGGGGCAGACTGTAAATCTG
>DKYJ01000048.1:2101-26875 GCA_002493305.1 Clostridiales bacterium UBA7103
GGCAGACTGTAAATCTGTTGGCAATGCCTTCGGTGGTTCGAATCCACCTTCCCCCACCACGTCGTCGCGGACTGCGTATTGTTCGCGACGACGTTTTTTTGTCAAAAACGCAAATCCATCTTTTCGTGCCCACTCGACAGAAAAAGGCCAGGTCATATGACCTGGCCTTTTTCAATGCTATGATATGTAAAGAACATCACCCAGAACAGTGCGCCTGCCAGAGCGAGGGCGCAGCCAAGGCCGGTGTAGAAGAACGCGATGAACACATCCGACACAAGCCCGGAGGAGCGCAGCCAAATGCCTCCGCCCATCATAAAGGCCATAATGATATAAGCCTTCAGATCAAAAAAATGCCACACTGGGCGAAATTCTTCCTTATAGCCCTTTATGCGCTTTGTGTGTTTAATGCTCATCCTGTAAAACATCAGCCCAAAAGCACAAAAAACGAGGATCGACAGCACAACGTGCCACAGCTCGACCCGCAGCAGCCGCCCGTAGGAGATGATGCCCAGCCGCGCCACATTGAAGCCCGCCAGCAGCCACACACAGCCGGCCACCGCCAAAAGGCTGCGTTTTTTGACATGGAAAACTGACTGTCTTTTCATTCTTTCTTCTCCTTCGGTAATGTTGCGCACGATTATCATTATATTTGGCTTTTCCCCTGCTGTCAACCACCGATCTCTGCTTTCGTCTGCCTGCCTTTTTCATGGTGTCAGGCGACGCTGGAAATGTAGATACAGCTATGTTATAATATTTTTGATATGCAAAAAAGGAACGTTTCTCCATTATGTAAGCAGACGGGAAAGGAAAGCTACAGCATGAAAATTGTAATTCTGGACGGATACACGGAAAACCCCGGCGACCTCAGTTGGGACGCACTGAGAGCCTTTGGTGAGTTGACGGTGTACGACCGCACACCCTATGAGGACGCGGAGATCATCCGGCGCATTGGTGACGCGGAGGTCGTTTTCACCAATAAGTGCCCCATTTCAAAGGCGGTGATCGACGCCTGCGCGAAGCTTAGCTTCATCTCCGTTCTCGCAACAGGTTACAATATTGTCGATGTGTCCTACGCCAGGGAAAAGGGCGTATGCGTTTCCAATGTACCAAGCTATGGCACCGAGGCAGTAGGGCAATTTGCTATTGCACTGCTGCTGGAGATATGCCACCATGTGGCCCACCATTCCGAGGCAGTCCACAGCGGGCGCTGGGAGCAGGCCCCTGACTGGTGCTTCTGGGACTACCCGCTTATAGAGCTTGCGGGGAAAACTATGGGGATCATCGGCTTTGGCCGCATCGGTCGGGCCACGGGACGCATTGCCAGGGCTATGGGCATGACGGTGCTTGCAAACGGCAGCCGGGAAACGGAGGAAGGCAGGGCTATCGCCCGGTATGTGGACAGGGATACACTGCTGAAAGAATCTGATGTTGTGGTGCTGCACTGTCCGCTTTTCCCTGATACCGAGGGCATGATAAACAAGTCCTCCATCTCCAGAATGAAGGATGGGGTCATTCTCATTAACAACAGCCGGGGTCAGCTTGTTGTAGAGCAGGATCTGGCGGACGCGCTCAACTCAGGCAAAGTCTTTGCCGCGGGGCTTGATGTAGTATCCACCGAGCCGATAAAGGCTGACAATCCCCTGCTCAAGGCCAAAAACTGCCTCATCACGCCGCACATTTCATGGGCGCCCAGGGAGGCCCGACAGAGGATCATGGACTGCTCCGTGCGCAATCTTCAAGCTTATGTTGACGGCAGCCCAATCAATGTTGTCAACAGCCCGAAGGAGGCCCGGACATGAACCACGCCCTCAGAGCAGACGGAGAGCAGATACTCCGCAGCGCCCTCAATGTCGTGCAGCCTGATGCTGCCGTGCGCCGTACATTGCAGAGTTTCAGCCCCGGCGGTGGGCGCAGTCTGATCGTCGCCATCGGCAAGGCGGCATGGCAGATGGCCAGGGCTGCCGTGGACACGCTGGATCAGGTGGACGGCGGTATCGTCATCACCAAATACGGCCACAGCAAGGGCGATATTCCAGGGCTTTTGTGCCTTGAAGCGGGGCACCCCGTGCCCGATGAAAACAGCTTTTCCGCCACAAGAAAGGCACTGGAGCTAACATGCGGCCTCAGCACTGATGATACGGTGATTTTCCTCATCTCCGGCGGCGGCAGCGCGCTTTTTGAGCTGCCCCTTATCTCCGGAGACGAGCTTGCCCACATTACCCGGCAGCTTCTCGCCCGGGGCGCGGACATTGTGGAGATAAACTGCATACGCAAGCGTTTATCCATGGTGAAAGGCGGGCGCTTTGCCCTGCACTGCGCCCCGGCGCGTGTGCTGAGCATAGTTTTGAGTGATGTGCTGGGCGACGGTCTGGACAGCATTGCCAGCGGCCCCGCCTACCCGGACAGCTGCGACAGCGCCATGGCGAAAAGCATAGCCGAAAAATACGCGCTGGAGCTGTCAGATAAAGCGCGTGCGCTTCTCGATGTGGAGACGCCCAAAACCCTTGACAATGTTCAGACATATATAAACGGCTCCGTCCGCGAGCTGTGCGCCGCGGCGGCTGCTGCTGCGGCAAAGCTGGGCTATGAGCCGATATATCTGACAGACCGCCTCTCATGTGAGGCGCGGGAGGCGGGGCGCTTTTTATCCTCCATTGCTCAAAGTCATGCAAACAGCGGCAAAAGCCTTGCCTTTATCGCCGGCGGTGAGACAGTGGTTCACCTGACAGGCTCCGGCCTCGGCGGTAGGAACCAGGAACTGGCGCTGGCCGCCTGCGAGGGCATAGCCGGGCTTAAAAACGCCGCTGTGCTTTCCCTGGGCAGCGACGGCACCGACGGGCCGACAGATGCCGCCGGAGGCTATGTGGACGGTGACACTCTCTCCGCACTGCAAGGCTGCAGAATTGAACTGCACGAAGTACTGCGGGATAACGATGCCTACCACGCGCTGAAAGCCGTCGGAGGGCTCATCATCACCGGCCCTACCGGCACAAATGTGAACGACGTGTCCATAGCTCTGCTGCGGAGCGAAAAACAGACACATATCCGGACAAGTTCAAACATAATATCTGCTAAGCTAAATTGAAAGCACCGCTGCCTGTGACAGCGGTGCTTTCAATTTATATGTTCAATTACAAATAGCAGCCACAGTCGCAGTCTATCGCCTGTCCCGTTATGATGCGGGATTCGTCGCTTGCGAGAAAGACGAGGATATTGGCAATGTCCACATCCTTGCAGATGCCCACATCAATATCCGAGTGCTTATCGACGATGTTGTAAAACTCCTCCGCCGCCTCGCTGCGCTCCTGCCTGAGCTGCTCCTTGGTCATCGGCGTCCACACGGTGCCGGGGCAGACACAGTTTGCTCGGATACCCTTGCCCGCATAGCGCAGGGCGATATGCCGCGTGAGGGAGATAATAGCTCCCTTGGAGGCCACATACACCGCGCCGCCGCAGCCAAGTTTTGCTGAGATGGAGGCAACGGAGACGATGTTCCCGCTGCCCTGAGCGAGCATATACTTGCAGGCTTCGCGCGTGATGGACATTGTGCCCTTGACATTGATGCCGGTGACAAAGTCATAATCTCTGTCGGTAAACTCCTCGATGGGTTTGAGTCCCTTTTCAAGGACACCGGCACAGTTGACAAGCACATCTATCCGCCCAAAGCGCTCCTGTGTCGCGGCCATGAGCTTCGCGTCATCTTCGGCGCTGGTAATGTCGCCCCGGAGAAAGATGGCCTCAGTCCCCCGTTTTTCGGCCTTGGCGATGACCTTGTCCTTATTGGTGTCGGCAATATCCGTCAGCACAAGCTTCGCTCCCTCGGCGGCAAAAAGCTCCGCCGTTTTCATGCCGATGCCGGAGTTCGCGCCGGTTACGACGCATACTTTTCCCTCAAGTCTCCCCATATTGATCTCCATTCTGTCGCATACCGGCGGCACAGGCAGGAACAAAAACCCCCATATGCGACAGAATGGAGATTTTCGGCATGTGACGCGGTTGCCGCTTTTGCGGCGAGCGGCACGCCGTTTTTAATAAAATTAGTGTGATTTTTCACACTAATTTCTCTCCTTAACAGCAGCAGACGCGAAAACCGAACATGTTGCACACCGACATGGCGCAAAATGCCATGCACAGCCTGTCCGCGCTGAATCTGCCGGTATATTGATTTGAATAATTTTCGTAAAAATCCCCGCCGCTCTGGAGCGTCTCCAAAAGGCGGCGATACTCCTCGTTGCCCGGGTCTATCTCCACGGCGCGCTTGGCGCTTTCGAGAGCGGCGATTTTATTGCCCATATACATATTGGCCCCGGCATGGAGGTAGTACCATCTGCCGTCCCGCTCCGTCACAGGTACGCCGGACAGAGCGTTCAGTGCCTCTTTGTACATGCCGTTGCGGATATAGTTCATGGCGGCGGTGTATTCGCTGCGCTCCTGGCGCTGGCCCTGAGCGCCGCCCCATTGATCGCCCCAGCCGTAGCTCGCATAGCCTGCACCATATCCGGCGCCGTATGCTGATCCATAGCCCGAACCGTAACCGCCGTATTGCCCGTAAGCGCTGCCCTGCTGGTAGCTCCGGCGGGCATCAGCGTTTTTGATGCTGTCATAGGCGGTGTTGATGTCATTCATCTTCTCCGCGGCGGAAGGGTCGTTGGGATTAAGGTCAGGATGGTATTTTTTTGTGAGCTCTCTGTAAGCCTTTTTGATCTCCTCGTCGCTCGCGTCAGGAGATACGCCAAGGGTCTTATACGGGTCGGTTACCATCTGAGCACCCTTTCTCGTTCTTTTTATATTTCGCGTTGAACTGCGCCCACAGGCCAACGCAGAGGATATTTTTCAATATATCCACATCCTGCACCAGAGGCAGCCTGTCAAAATAAAACAGGCACTCGCCCAGGAGCATTTTCAAAATATCCTCAAAACGTCGGGCATTATCCTGAAGGCCATAATACCGGCGGAAGGGGTTATAGCGGTTATGAAAAGTATCCCCATCCAGATCCATACAGGCGTCCATGATATAAATAAACCTGCCCAGAGCCATGCCCATAGCGCGCAGATCGCCGCTCCAGCGGTCGTCTCTATAAGTGAGCACCTCCGCCATGAGCATGCCAAAGGTAGCCGCCGCCTCGTCCGCCCCGGCGTTTTGCTTTTCAAGCGCTGACAACGCGGACACGGAATTTTCTATTGCGGCACACTGGCGGGGGTATTGGGTCTTTATTTTTTCATATGCACCTTTGAGGTATGCGCCCGCCGCAAGACCGGGTACACTTCCCTCGTCCTGCCAGTCATCAAGACACTTGAGTCTGGCGAGGGCAATGTTCATATCGGCGGCATATTGAGTAAACTCGTTTTCCATCCACGCTCGCGGCTTCATGGGGTGGCGCAGACAGCCATTCTCTCCCTCCCGCTCCTCCGGTTCATAAAGAGACGAGAGCAGCAGCACCAGAAAGCACATATCAAAATCCAGCGCCAGCCGGGAGAGCTGCCCATGCCGGGCCTTTATGCAGCGGCACAGGCCGCAGTACACACTCTGATATCGCCGCTGCCTGTCCTCCGACAAAAGCTCCTGTGAGGGTGTAAGATAGCCGAACATCTTCGTCCTCCCGATTATCAGGATTCAGGACTTGCCCATGAAGGAGCTGCCGCACTTGCGGCAGACTATCTTGATGCGCCCATGCCCTCTGGGAACGCGAAGTGTCGTCCTGCATGAGGGGCAGGTAAAAAACTTATAGTCCCGCCGCTGCACCCAGCGCTCACGGCGGATATGAGTCCAGTTGCTGATCTTCAGCTTCAAACGCATATACTTGCCGTTTTCGTCCCTGCGCCGGTAAACATTGCGGGAAAACATCCTGAAATAGATATAGCCCAGCAAAAGCAGCACTACGGGATACAGGACACGGCCTATGCTCTTGGGAAGAAAGCTTGCCAGGAGCAGCAGAATAAGGTCGATCACCAGCAGGAAAATATTGAATTGGTCGTTGCCGTTTCTGCCGGCCATGAACCTTGCAAGGCGTTCTCTCATACTCTCACCCGACGATAAAATCTAAAAATTTCTTAAAAATTATTTTACCACGATTGAGGTATAAAACATCAAGAAATTGTGAACATGCGCGCCGCTCAGCCATCTTTTCTCGCGGTGATCGACAGCTCTACTATTTTCTGGCAGAGCTGGGGATAGCTCATGCCCTCCACGGCAGCGGCTTTGGGGATAAGGCTGTTGGGTGTCATGCCGGGCAGCGTGTTTACCTCAAGGCACCAGGCCCGCCCCTGAGCGTCCAGAATAAAATCCGCCCTTGAATAGACGCTGAGCCTGAGCGCCCTGTGAACCTTTAGGGCAAGGCCGCACAGAAGCTCCCGCTCGCTCTCACTTATCGGTGCGGGGCAAAGCTCCCTTGCGCCCTCGTCGCCGCTCTGATATTTGGCCACATAGTCAAAATTCATTCCCTCGGGCGGGACGATCTCAATGGGGCAGAGAGCCTTATCGCCCAGCACGGGGACAGTCAGCTCCCTGCCGCTTATCTTCTCCTCAACCACCACCCGCTCATGGAAGGCGGAAAGCTCCTCAAGGGCTGCTGCCAGCTCCTCTCTCGTATCCGGCAGCTTAACGCCTATCGAAGAGCCGCCGTTGACTACCTTCACCGCGCAGGGCAGCGGCAAAGTCTCCACAAGGCGCGGAATGTCCTCTTTTTCAATGAACAGCTCCTGCCACGAGGGGGTCAGGATACCGCAGCTTTCCATCATTCGCTTGGCAAGAGCCTTATCCATGGCCATGCCGCTGCCGATATACGCGGAGCCGGTATACGGCACACCCAAAAGCTCAAGAGCGGCCTGAATTTTGCCGTCCTCCCCGTCTGCTCCGTGAAGGCCAAGGAAAACGCAATCTGCCAGCGCACATATCTCCAGCACATTTTTCCCCAGTCTGCTGGTGCTTTTATCCTTTCTCATAGCTCTTACTGTGTCCAGATCGGGGGCGGTCTTTTCAATGCGCACATCGCCGCAGAATCCGTCCTCCGCGTCAAAGGCCGCCTCAAGAGAGCCGTCATAGTTTTCAAGCCCCAGAAACATATCGACAAATATTGCCTTATGCCCGCAGCTTCTGAGCGCTTTGCACACGGAAGTTGCTGTCACAAGGGCCACATGGCGCTCGGTGCTTATGCCGCCGCCAAGAACAACGATTTTCACAGGAATCGCCCCTTTCTGATGCTATTTAGCATACCACTTATATGCCGGAATAACAAGAAAAATATCCGCCGAAAAGCATTAATGCTCTCCGGCGGAGTTTTGTTGATCATAAAGCCTCGCAGAGTTCGCCGCAGCAGCGGCGAATAATTTTTTATCGTTTTCTGCGGTGGAGTGTACGTCGCAGAAAACCCTTCTAAGGCTGCAGGGTGTGGAATTTGTGCGCCTTTGGCACACAGATTATGCGCGCAGCAGACTGCACCCTCTTTGGTGAGAAAGCCTGTGGCTTTTCCTCCAGATCATTTTATATTGTTCATGGGGGTGAGCTTCAGATACTCCTCCAGCGGGGCATCGCTCATGCACAGCTCGATGATCTGCCTGCCCATGGGGTCAAGCTCATCGGTCAGGTACTGCTCAAGCTGCTCCTTGAAAAAATCAGTGAGTATCTTCGCGCCCTTGTCGTAGCCCTCAAAGCCGAGCTTTGACTGAAGCTCAGGCCGAAGGAAGGTCTGACGGACATACTGTCCGTCTATCTTCATTTCGTCCAGAGAGTAGCCGAACAGGGGGCAGCGGGACTCGACAAGGTGCTTGCGGCGCACAGTGCCGCCGCGGCGGGCAAGATATTCGCGGGTGAGCCACTCGCCCATAAAGCCCACATGATAGGCGCCGATATACTGGTTGGGGATCAGGATATTCAGGGTTTTGGGAGCGTCCAGCATCTGCTTCAGGAGCATGTTGGCTTGAGTGACCTTTCTGCCGGTGGCAAAGGGCCAGTAGGATCCAACACCCTCGGCCTTGAGCCCGCTGCCGGCATTGGAGTCAGCGATGGAGGGGTTCTTGAAGCCTCTGGGGGATATAAGCCGCCAGAGCCACGCGATGGACACCGGCACGAACTGAACCATGCCCATAACGCCGTAGTTTGGAGCCATGACGGTGGAGGGCGGCATACGAACGCCGAAGGAGCGCACATCGACCTCCTGCGGCTCATTTCCTGGGATGATGTTCTTTATCATATCACGGGGAATGATGACGCGGGGATTTGTGCAGGGCTTGCCCGTGGAATCCATGACATGCTCCCAGATAAGGCAGGTAGCACCGGGGGTTCCGTCCATATTGAAAAACTCCAAAGGCTCAGAGGGGTGTATGCTTATGCGCTCATACTCGGGGTTATTGCCGTAGCTGGTGTCCCCGTCCATGCGCAAAAACCAACCGTCCTCAGCGTCGGCAATGACCAGATGGCCGGAATCATTCTGCATATCCTTGTGGGCAAGGATCATATCGTCGGCAATGGGATGGATCTTACAGGTCTCGCCCATGCTCAGGTAATATTTCTCACCGCTGACGGTGTGGGTACCGAGAAGGATCTTATCCCCTTCCTTGTGTATCTCCTCCAGCATCTCGCTCTTGCCGCCGCCGGACGCGCCCTCGTGCATGAACACGACCTCGTTTTCATAGGGGGACTCAAGCATGGCGGCGGAGGCGTGGTTGGTTATCCAGCCCTCGTTCTCTCCGATGTCCAGCAGCATTGAGAACACGCCCTTTTTCGCGGAGGGGCCGGGATAGAGGTTATAGGAAAACACCTCGTGGAGGTTTTCGCTGCGGTTGTGGACAACGACCTGCTTGCCGTTGAAGTGAGTATGTCTGAATGGCGGGGCCACATATATGATGGCTCGGGGGGTATAGTTCTCCTGCACATCATAGATGCTCACAAAGCCCTGCATATTAGCGAGGGACAGGGCAAAAAACGCGGCATTCACCGGGCATATCATCAGGCTGTCATAGCCATAATACTTGCCGCCTGCGTGGAAGGGCAGCACAATAAGCTGCTGCTCGCCCAGCCAGTCCATGGTCTCCTTGCGCAGAGAAGAAAACTCATAACCGTAGACATCTTTAAAGCGGGGCTTATCCGTGGGCAGGTCATCGCCTATGCGCATACAGTCCGGATCACGGCGGCGCATATAGTCCTCCATGAAATTGACCACCGGGCCGTTTTTGCAGCGCAGCACCTCAGCCTCCTTACAGATGCCCATGCCCGCGATGGGGTAGGTCACATCGTAGCGTGAGCTGTGAGTGGGGCCAAAGCACATCTCCAAAAGCTGATCCTTGGATTCCGGATAGCAGATAACATGGGTATTTTTAAGCACTTCTGCCAGATCATCGGGCAGATTAAACCTGTTTAAATACAAATCTGTGAACAATTTACGCAACTCCTTCTTTTAGTGACGGGCAGAACCGGGATTCCGCCGATCTTGTTAATTTTTTCATATTTTACCATGAAAATCGTTTTTCTTCAACGAACAAAAGTCACACAAATGCGTCTGAAAACTCGTTTCAATTTAGCGTATTATGTACATTTTCTACAATGTAAATACGCGCGATAGGCTTTTATCCTCCAGTCTCGGATTATTTTTTATTTTCTATTGACATGTCTCCCGAATATTGTTAGAATGAGTCGTCTCAATTGGATGAGTTTATCCGAAGCAAGATGCGACCGCTGTCGCAAGACAGCCAAGGCCAGACGGACAGCCGGGTCGAATGCCGAGAACCGCCGGTGCGGTGGCAACTTCTGTTGCCTTATTGATTGAGTTAAAAGCTCAAGTTTTATAAGTTGGTAACTATAAACCAGTGCTTGCAGAGCATACAAACTTGTGAAATGGTCAATAAGAGTAGTAAAAGTAATCTTTGCTATATAGACTCTCAAACCCATTGGGATCATCACGGCCCTTTAACGCGGGTCGGCTTGTGATTTTTCAAGGCACTGTATGTATCTGCATACGGTGTCTTTTTTTTGGAAAATTTGGAGGGTCGGCCATGAAAAAAATAATTGAGCTTAGAAATGTCAGTAAGTCCTTCGATGGGGAGACCGTTCTGGACAAGATAAACCTGGATATATATGACAATGAGTTTTTAACGCTCCTCGGCCCCTCCGGCTGCGGAAAAACAACGACTTTGCGGCTTATCGGCGGCTTTGAGAGCGCCGACGAGGGCGATATAATTTTCATGGGTGAGCGTATAAACGATGTGCCGCCGCACAAGCGCAATGTAAACACCGTTTTCCAGCGCTACGCTCTGTTCCCCCACCTGAATGTGTATGAGAATGTGGCCTTCCCCCTGCGCGAAAAGCGGGTGGACTCCGATGAGATCGACCGCCGCGTGAGTGAGATGCTCTCCATGGTCGCGCTGACAGGCTTTGAGCGCAGGAGCGTTACAAGTCTCTCCGGCGGGCAGCAGCAGCGCGTGGCCATAGCCCGCGCCCTTATCAGCAGCCCCAAGGTGCTGCTGCTGGATGAGCCTCTTGCCGCACTTGATCTGAAGCTGCGCAAGGATATGCAGCAGGAGCTAAAAAAGATACAGAAGGCCACGGGGATCACCTTCGTCTTTGTCACGCACGATCAGGAGGAAGCTCTGTCCATGTCCGATACGGTGGTGGTCATGTCTGAGGGGCGCATACAGCAGATAGGCACGGCCATAGACATATATAACGAGCCGCAGAACGCTTTTGTGGCGGACTTTATCGGTGAAAGCAATATCCTTGACGGGATAATGCTTGAAGACCGCCGTGTGGCCTTCTCCGGGCATGTTTTTGACTGCGTTGACGCGGGCTTTGAAAAGAGGGAGCCCGTCGACGTGGTGGTTCGCCCTGAGGATGTGGACATCGTGCCGGAGGATAGGGGCATGCTCAGGGGTGTTGTCACCTCTGTCACCTTCCTCGGCGTCCATTACGAGATCATAGTTGACATCAACGGCTTCAAATGGATGATCCAGACCACGGACTTTGTGGATGTAGACGAGCGTATCGGCCTTTATATCGAGCCTGACGCTATTCATATAATGAAAAAATCCCAGTATTCCGGAATGTACGGGGACTATTCCTCCTTCTCCAACGAGCTGGACGAGCTGTCCGATGCGGAAAGTGAGCCGGAAGAATGAAAAAGGAGCGTATTGCCCGCAAAAACGGGCTTCTTGAAAAGCTCATATTGGCACCATACTCGATTTGGGCGGCGCTGTTTATTGTGGTTCCGCTCATATTCGTGGCCTATTACGCCTTTACTGACCAGAGCTTCAATTTCACATTTGATAACATCAGCCGCTTTTTCACCGCCACTTCAACTGTTACAGATGAAAGCGGTTCGGAAAGAGAGGTATACACCTATCTGCTTATCTTCTGGCGCTCGTTTAAGCTGGCAGTTATATCCACGCTTATCTGCCTTTTGATGGGCTACCCTGCCGCATATATTATATCACGCTGCACGCCAAAGGTTCAGCAGGTCATGATAACCCTTATCATGATACCTATGTGGATGAATTTCCTCATCCGCACCTATGCATGGATGACGATTTTGCAGGACACCGGCATTTTTAACGGTATATTGGGTCTGCTGGGTCTGCCGTCTATCCACATCATCGGCACGGAGGCGGCGGTGGTCATCGGCATGGTGTATGACTATTTTCCATATATGATCCTGCCAATTTATTCCGTCATGGCAAAGATGGACATTAAGCTCATAGAGGCGGCAAGGGATCTGGGCTGCAACAGTCTTGGCGTTTTGCGCCGCGTCATTTTCCCGCTGAGCCTACCAGGTGTCATCTCCGGCATAACTATGGTGCTTATCCCCTCCATCAGCACCTTTTACATCTCCCAGAAACTTGGCAATGGCAGATTTTACCTGATAGGTGATGCGATCGAGGGTCAGTATGTGGCGAACAACCTGCACTTTGCAGCTGCTATCGCCTTTATCATGATGGTGGTGCTTCTTGCGTGCATGGCGCTTATGCAGCGCGGCGCAAGAAAGCGCGCCGCGGCGTAAGGGGAGGCGGAGGAAATGAAAACTGCTTCAAAAATCTATACCGCGATCATTATGATCTTTCTCTTCGCGCCCATCGCGATCCTTCTGGTGTTCTCCTTTAATGAAGGCAAGAGCCTCTCCGTGTTTTCCGGTTTTTCACTGTATTGGTATAAGGAGCTCTTTCGTGACACGGATACGCTTATCACCGTCAAAAACACTCTGGTGCTGGCGCTGAGTGCCTCCGCTATCTCCACCATTATGGGCACGGCCGCCGCTGTGGGCATCGACAGGCTCAAAAACCGCTATCTGCGCGCCGCAATGGACACCGTTACAAATATTCCCATGATAAACCCGGATATCATTACCGGTATATCTCTGATGCTGATGTTCGTTTTCGCGGGGCGGCTTTTCGGCATGTCCGCGAGCCTAAGCTTCTGGTCGATGCTCATCGCCCATGTGACCTTCTGCCTGCCCTATGTTATTTTGCAGGTGCTTCCAAAGCTCCGGCAGATGGACAGATCCCTGCCGGAAGCGGCGATGGACTTGGGCTGTACACCTTTCAAAGCCTTTCTAAAGGTGGAGATACCGGAAATACTGCCCGGCGTCGTCACCGGCATGATAATGGCCTTCACTCTGTCTCTTGATGACTTTGTGATAAGCTATTTTACCGCGGGCAACGGCTTCCAGACTTTGCCCATTCGCATATACAGCATGACCAAAAAGACCGTCACGCCAAAGATGTACGCTTTGGCGACCATTATCTTTTTTGTGATCCTTGCCCTGCTGCTGGTGTCTAACCTTGCCGACAGTGACGGGGAGGCAAAGCCCCGCAAGGCGAAAAGAAGCTCAAAGCGCTGGCAGAAGGTGCTCTTCCCGGTGCTTGCAGCAGCCCTTGTGTGCTTTGTGCTAATAAAGAGCAGCGCCAGGAGCAGGGAGCTCGTGCTCAATGTGTATAACTGGGGTGAGTATATTTCCGACGGCTCAGAAGATTCTTTTGACACCGTGCGGGAGTTTGAGCAGTGGTATCATGAAACCTACGGCCAACGGGTGAAGGTCAATTATGACACCTACGCCAGCAATGAGGATATGTATAACCGCATAGCTGGTGGCGCTGTCAGCTATGATGTTATCATTCCCTCAGACTATATGGTGCAGCGCATGGCAAACGAAGGTCTGCTCCTGCCGCTGGATTTTGAAAATATCCCGAACTATGAGTATATCAGCGATGACTTCCGCGGCCTGTATTATGACAGCGAAAATATCTATTCCATTCCCTACACCTACGGCGTGGTAGGCATTATCTACAACGCCAACACCGTTGACGAGGCGGACGCTGTGGATTGGGACTTGATGTGGAACGAAAAATACGCCGGGGATATTCTGCAATTCAACAATCCCCGGGACGCTTTCGGCACCGCGCAATACCGTCTGGGGCTGGACGTGAACGACACTGCCCCCGCCCTCTGGGACATGGCGGCGGCGGAGCTCAAGCTTCAAAACCCCCTTGTAAAAAGCTATGTCATGGACGAGATATATAATATGCTCGAGGCGGGCGAGGCATCTATCGGCGCGTACTACGCCGGAGACTATTTTACTATGCTGGACGCTCAGGCCGAAGATGTGGACTTACGGTTTTATTACCCCGAACGCACCAACTATTTTATAGACGCCATGTGTATCCCGAGCTGCTGCGGCAATAAGGAGCTGGCGGAGATTTTCATAAATTACATGCTCTCTGAGGAGCCGGCCATAGCCAACGCCGAGTATATCTACTACGCCTCCCCCAACGCTCTTGTGTATAACAGTGAGGTGTACAAGGAGGACATAGGCGAAGAGGCCGTGGAAATCCTCTACCCTGACAACGGCAGCTTCAAGGAGCGCTATAACGAGTTTGCATACCGGAACCTTGATCAGAACGCCCTCGATTATATGACCAAGCTCTGGGAAGATCTGAAAATCAACTAAAAAAACAACCCCACCGGGGTTGTTTTTTTTGCGAAGTAACTTTACATAATATAGTTTGCAATAATTTAATTAACATAAACTATACAGAAAAGTCTGCATATCCTCCATTATTTGAGGAATACTATCCTCGACTTCAAGCGCAGTCCTGCGCTTTTGAAAGAGAGGAAAAGCTTCCATGTTCAAACGCCTCGGAAAACAGACCGTACAACTCCCCTCCCAGCCGGTCATTACATCTTATGCCGCAGTCGGCGGCAAGAAAGAGGGCGACGGGCCGCTGAAAGCGGGCTTTGACGCTATCTCGGCTGACTCCTACTTTGGGGAAAAAACCTGGGAGCGGGCGGAGAGCAGCATGATACGCCAGTGCTTTTCCGCCGCCTGTGATAAAGCGAAAATCTCTCCCTCCTGCCTTGACTATATTCTCTCCGGAGATCTTTTGAACCAGTGTGTCAGTTCCGCCTTCGCAATGAAGGACAGCGGTGTGCCCTACTTTGGATTGTACGGTGCCTGCTCCACCATGGCTGAGGGTCTGAGCCTTGGGGCTATGCTCATCGACGGTGGCTATGCAAACCTTGTCTGCGCAACTACCGGCTCACACTTTTGTTCGGCAGAGCGTCAGTACCGCTTCCCACTTGAATACGGCGGCCAGCGTACCCCCACCTCTCAATGGACAGTAACTGGTGCGGGCTCCGTTATCGTCACAAACCTTGCCGAGGGCATCGCCGTCACCCATGTGACCTCCGGCACAATAGTTGACGCGGGCATAAAGGACGCGAACAATATGGGCGCAGCCATGGCCCCCGCCGCCTATGAGACGCTGAAAGCTCACTTTACCGACACCGGGCGCGAACCGGATTATTACGACGCGATCTTTACCGGCGACCTGGGGAAGCTTGGCCGGGATACCGTGCAGGCGCTGTTCCGGGAAAACGGCGTGTATCTGGGGCCGACCTATATGGACTGCGGCGTGCTGATCTATGATATTGCGGCACAGGATGTCCACGCAGGAGGTTCCGGCTGTGGCTGCTTTGCCTCGGTGCTTGGTGCGCATATCCTTCCAGGCATGGCCAAAGGCATCTGGAAAAAAGTGCTTGTGGCCGCCACCGGCGCGCTCATGTCTCCCACCAGTTTTCAGCAGGGTGACAGCATACCCGGCATCTGCCATGCCGTAGCGCTTGAAATGAAAGGATAAAATCGTGGAACATGGATATTTTTCTTGACTATTTGAAGGCTTTTGCCGTGGGCGGGCTGTTGTGCGTGATCGGTCAGCTGCTCATTGACTATACAAAGCTCACCCCGGCGCGTATATTGACCTTGTATGTGGTAGTAGGTGTTGTTCTGGGTGCGTTGGGCGTGTACCAGCCCCTTGTTGACTGGGCAGGCGCAGGCGCAAGCGTCCCGCTTACGGGCTTTGGCAACGCGCTCGCCAAAGGGGTTCGGGAAGCGGTCTCCGAAAAGGGATTGCTTGGCGCGTTTACCGGCGGCTTCACCGCCGCGGCGGGCGGCATATGCGCAGCCGTGTTCTTCGCCCTTGTGGCCGCGCTGATATTCAAGCCAAAGGACAAAAACAAATGACAAACAGCCGCCTCGTTCGAGGCGGCTGTTTGTCATCAAGTATTGAGCAGCGCGGCGGCGGCAGAGCCCGCCATAGTTGAGCCATCACCCACGATATACTCGTATTTCAGCCCATTTTCGGCGGCAAACGTGGACAGATACCTGTCCAGCGCAGGCTTATATATCCGGCTTTTCTGCACAAGGGAACCCTCCGCGCAGATAAGTGCAGGCTTATCCCTCCCGCCGCCGGTGAGCAGCAATATCGCGGCGAGGTTTATCGCCATGCACTTGGCGGAGCGTTCAATTATAGTCTCCGCCGCGGTTTTTATAAACTCCGCGTCCTCCGGTGAAAAGCGCTCCATGCCCTCACCGCAGGCCCAGCTGTCTACCACGGAGGTGTCTATCCGTCCTATTGCGGCCACCCGCTCCCCTGCCGCCTTGGAAACGCAGCCCTCCTGCGCGGCCTTGATAACGGCGGCGGAGCAGAGCGCGCCTAGATACACCCCGGCGGTGAGCTTTTCAAAGTGCTTGAGGCCGGGATTCTCGCTCTGTCTGTCAAGCGCCTCGTCCAAATCGCCGCGCGCTATCCCGTCATACATACCCGACTCAAGATTGACTATCATTCTGCCGGGAGCAAGACCCGGGAGCTTGAGTATTCTGCCAGCGTCAATATCGCAGCAGGTATTTGTCCCCGTGCCGCTGACCTGACCGATAAGGGCACTGTATTTTTCAGTTTCAAGACCGGCGGAGCCGCCGAGCAGTACTGCGGCGGTGTCATTTAAAAGCACTGCGCGCTTGCCGCATATTCCCCGGCGCTCAAGCTCCTTGAGCAAATCCGCGCAGACGCGCTTGCCGGAGGAGTCTTTGATGACGACCTCCTTGTCAATTCTGCCCACTACGCCGTCAAGCTCAGGTGTTATTTCGGCAGTGTAGGAAAAACAGTATCCAATCACATCGGCATAGGCCATCAGCGGCGCTATCCTGTCCGCCGTGAAGCGGATGAACTCCTCCCAGCTCGCGGGAGCGCCGATACCGGGCATACCGGCCTTGGTGAGCCGTTCCACCCTCGCGCCCTGCGCCTCAAAGCGCACCAGCGCCGCGCGGAAATTCGTGCCGCCCGCGTCAATGACAACAACGCTCTTATCAAGCGGCAGACTGCCGTCTATGTAAAGCCTTGTCGGTATCATGGACATAGAGGAGCTGTCTCCCCTCAGGCCGCGCTCCATATCCTCCGCCATGCGGCGAGCCTCGATATTTATATCCAAACTCTCCGGGCAAATACCGTGCCTTTTTAAAAACTCTCTCGCCTTGTTCATATATCCTCCAAGCACTAAAAAAAGGGCGGCATTTGCCGCCCTTTCAGTTCTTTTTATTACTCCTTCACAGCCTCGACCACGCCCTCGGCAAGACCGGCAATACCCTGTATCTCACTGGGTATGATGATCTTGGTGGCCTTACCGTCGGCAGCGGCGGCGAAAGCCTCAAGCGCCTTGATCTTGATGACCGCATCGGTGGGGCAGGCCTCGTTAATAAGGCGGATACCTTCGGCGGTAGCCTTCTGAACCTTGAGGATAGCCTCGGCCTGACCTTCAGCCTCCAAAATCTGCTGCTGCTTTTTAGCATCCGCACGGAGAATGGCAGACTCCTTCTCGCCTTCGGCCTCAAGGATTGCCGCGCGCTTTTCACCCTCGGCGCGGAGTATGGCTTCACGGCGCTCACGCTCTGCCTTCATCTGCTTCTCCATGGCGTTCTGTATCTCCTTGGGAGGCAGAATGTTCTTCAGCTCAACACGGTTGACCTTGATGCCCCATGGGTCGGTGGCTTCGTCCAGAATTGCGCGCATCTTGGTGTTGATGATATCACGGCTGGTGAGGCACTGGTCAAGCTCCAGCTCGCCGATGATGTTACGCAAGGTTGTGGCGGCCAGATTTTCAATAGCACCCATGGGCTGGTCAACGCCGTAGGTGTACATCTTGGGATCGGTGATCTGGAAATAGATAACGGTGTCTATCTGCATGGTGACATTATCCTTGGTGATGACCGGCTGGGGCGGGAAGTCCGCCACCTGCTCCTTGAGCGTGACCACCTTGGCGATCCTCTCGATAAAAGGCACCTTCAGGTGCATACCTGTGTTCCATGTGGTTTTATACGCGCCGAGGCGCTCCACAACATAAGCCTTGGACTGCTGCACGATACGTATGCTGCGCACCAAAATGACAATAACAAGCAGGATAAGCGCTATAAGAACATATTGCATAATAACTCTCCTTCACTTTTTGGGAAAACACTGAACCAATCGTTTTCCTCAGGAATTTTCTCCCTCGTCCATTGGGGCGACAATGAGCTTGACCCCGTCGATGCGCAGAGCCTTCACCGTATCCCCTTTTTTGATTTTCAAACCCTCGTCCGCACTGCGGGCCGTCCAGGTCTTTCCGCCGACGACGACCGCTCCGGCGCCCAGAACATTGTCGATATCCTCCGTCACTATGCACTCTCTGCCCAGCACCGTGTCCGCATTGGTGGGCTGCACCCGTGCATTGACATACTTCTTTGCAAGGGGTCTTGTCAGCGCCAGCGAAATTATGGACACCAGCAAAAACCACACTATCTGAAGCCAGATCGGCGCGCTTAAAAGCGCGGAGATGAGCGCCGCCAAAGCGCCCAGCGCGAACCAGATGGAAACCAGCCCCGGCACAACGCCCTCAATGACCAGAAGGATAATCATAGCGACCAGCCAGACAACCGTCATGTCGATAAAAGCCAGCACTACAAGCACCTCTTTCCGTTTCTTTGTACTCTTATTATATATTAAAGGCGGGGCGTCTGCAAGTATATTTTTTCACAGGAAAGTAGCCGTTTACTTAGAAGTTTTTTCCGTTTTCGGCGCTTTAACTCTTTACTTTTTTCACACGATGATGTAACATAGTAAAGAACATGTATTCAAGTATCTGGTTTGATAATTTCAATATATGGAGGCTATAATGAACAACAGACGCAATAAGCAGCGCAATGAGGAACTTTACAAGGCCATTCTCTCTCTTGAGTCCGTTGACGAGTGTTTGAAGTTTTTTGATGACCTTTGCACAGTGTCTGAGCTTATGGCGATGGAGCAGCGCTATCAGGTTGCCACCTGCCTTAATTCCGGCATGATCTACAATGACATTCTGGCCGAGACCGGCGCCTCCAGCGCTACGATCAGCCGCGTCAACCGCTCGCTGCAGTATGGCCGCGGCGGGTATGAGATCGTTTTCAATCGCAATAAGGAGAAAAAATCATGAATTGCTACGGCTCACTTGCCGGCTGGTACGATAAGTTCACCGGCGATGTGCCATATGAGCTCTTTGCACAGCTTTATGAGGCGGAGTTTGCTCGCTGCGGCGGCGAATTCCGCCTTCTGCTGGATTTGTGCTGCGGCACGGGGACTCTCACCCGTATAATGACCCAGCGGGGTTATGAGCTTATCGGGGTCGACGCCTCGGTGGATATGCTCATGCAGGCCAGGGAAAAGTGCGCCGACCTTTCCACCCCTCCCCTGCTGCTGTGCCAGAGTGCGGAAGAGCTTGACCTGTACGGCACAGTGGACGCGGCCTACTGCTCGCTGGACGGCATGAACTACATTCCGCCACGGCATCTGCCGGAGCTTTTACGCCGGCTCCATCTGTTTATCCGCCCCGGCGGGCTGTTTATTTTTGACATCCGCCCGGCGGATTGGCTCAGAGAGCTTGACGGGCAGGCCTTTGTGGATGAGACGGAGGACGCGCTGTGCCTCTGGCGCTCGGAGTTTGACCCGGAGCTTCCCGCCCTGCGTTATGGAATGAACATTTTTTCCCGAAGCGGCGAGCTTTGGCGCAGAAATGACGAGGAGCATATCGAGTACGCCCACAGTCTTGAAGGGCTTAACGGGCTTTTGACAGATGCTGGCTTTGAGCAGGTTCGCCTCGTGCCCGGTTTCACCGAGGCGGGCGGCGGGCGGATATTCATAAGCGCTAAGAATCTATCGCATTAAAATCGAGGTAAAATACTATGGACAGAATCATCCGCGCGACTGCGGGAGAGGGTTTAATAAAAATGGCGGTCATTACCGCGAAGGATACCGTGCAGCGGGCGCGGGAGATACACGGCTGCTCCCCCACCGCCTGCGCCGCTCTGGGCAGGGCACTGTGCGCCGCGTCCCTGATGGGGCAGGCCATGAAGGAAGAAAACGCCTCCCTCACCCTGCGTATTGACGGCGGCGGGCCTATCGGCGGCATTGTCGCCGTGTCGGACAGCGAGGGCTGCGTCCGCGGCCATGTGGGCAACCCCCTGGTCGATCTGCCTCTGCGCGGCGATGGTAAGCTCAATGTGGGCGCCGCCGTCGGACGGGACGGTATGCTTACAGTCAGCCGGGATATTGGCCTGAGGGAGCCGTACATCGGTTCGGTGGAGCTTGTCAGCGGGGAGATTGCTGAGGATGTGACCTCCTATCTGCTCTCGAGCGAGCAGGTGGCCTCCGCCTGCGCTCTGGGCGTGCTTGTGGATACTGACTGCTCCGTCAAGGCGGCGGGCGGATTCATCGTGCAGCTAATGCCAGGCGCAGAAGATGAGCTTATTTCCCGGCTGGAGGACAATATTTTCATGATGGATCAGCTCACCACCATTCTTGATGAGGACGGGCCTTACGCAGTTTTTGAGCAGGTGCTCAAGGGCTTTGAACACCATATCGTGGGCGAGAGCGAGATATGCTACCGCTGCTATTGCAGCCGGGAGCGCATCGCCGCCGCCATTGAGTGCGTCAGCCGGGAGGAGCTTGAGCAGATGATAGCCGAAGATCAGGGCGCGCGCTGCCGATGCCATTTCTGCGGCACGGACTATTCTTTTTCCGCCGACGAGCTGCGCTCCATTCTGGCGAAAAAGTGTTCCTTAAATTCTGAAGAAAATTGACCAACGATTTAGGCATTATTTCTTCTTTTGTCTGTTTTTTCCACATTCCGCCGCATTTGCCTGTTTTCTTTTTGTCTGCCCCCTGCTACTCTTATCAGCAAAGAAAGCGGGTTTTCCCGCAATTCAATTATAACCGGAGGAAACAGACATGAAAAAAGTGTGCAAGTGCAAAGCCAATGGCAAAAAGAAGATGTGTGTATTTGGCAAGCTGCTTATCGCGGTCATCGCGGTTTTCGGCGGGTATAAGTTCTACAAGTCAAAAAAGGATTGACAGCAAATTCAAGCGCCCATGCTTCAACGCATGGGCGCTTGAATTTGCTTATCTATTCGACGCAGTTGCGGCACGTCCACACGTCCTTGCGTGGAAGCAGCAAAAACTTGCAAAAGCTCCTAAATTCAGTTATAATGTCAAATCAAGTAGAACTTGACGGGGAGTGCCATTGATGCCCAGCTTTACGAAAAATGCAATAAAAGCCGCTTTTGTTGAGCTTTTGGAGGAATATCCGCTTAAAAAAATCACTGTTCGCGATATCGTTGAACGCTGCGGCGTGAACCGCAACTCTTTTTATTACCACTTTCAGGATATTCCTGCCCTGCTGGAAGAGGTGATAACCGATGTGGCGGATACCATCATCGCCCAGTATCAGGATTATGAGTCCGGTGAGGAATTTCTTTGCAGCTGCATTGAATATGCCTCGCAGCGCAGAAAGCTGATGCTGCACATCTATAACTCCCTCAACCGGGATATGTTTGACCGTGGGCTTGTGCGGGTGTGTGACTATGTGGTGCGCGTCTTTCTGGACGATATGCTCCGCGGCAGGGTCATTCCCGACGGAGACAGGCTCGCCATCGAGGGGCTTTACCAGTGTGAGTGCTTCGGGCTTATCAGTCAGTGGATGATGGACGGTATGAAAGGCGATGTGACCGATATGGTTCACAGGGTTTGCACCCTGCGCCGGGGTATACTGGAAGAGATGATAAACCGCAGCCTTAAAAACGCCCAAAACGATAAATAAACCGCCCTTACCAGGGCTTTATAATTACACTGTTCATTAGGCAAAGTGTCGCATTATGTCGAAAAAACGGACATAATGCGGCACTTTGCCTATTTTCAATATCAGTTACCTGTGATTAATTTAGATACAACAATATTCATGGAGGGGTCAATATGCGCTCTGTTGGGCCCATGCGGGCGGCAAAAATCGGCGGGATAGCGGTTTCCGTTTTGGTGTGCGCTCTGGGTGTGTTCATGATGCTCAGGCCGGAAACTTCCGCCTATGTGCTGAGTATTACCTGCGGTGTTCTTTTCATTCTTCTGGGGATCATGAAGCTGGTGGGCTATTTTTCAAGAGATCTTTACCGGCTTGCATTTCAATATGATTTGGCCTTCGGCCTTCTTATGGTCGCCGTGGGAGCGGTCATTCTCTCCCATCCGGGCGAGATGATGAGTTTTATGTGCGCGGTGCTGGGTCTGTGCATACTGGCCGACGGGCTTTTCCGGATACAGACCGCGCTGAACGCCAGACATTTTGGCCTGCCGCTCTGGTGGCTTATCCTTATCTGGGCGATAGTCACCGGTATAATGGGCTTTCTTCTGTTGCTGCGCCCCGGTTTAGGCGGCAGGGCGCTGATCATCTTTATGGGTGCTGCGCTGACAGCCGAGGGGCTTTTGAATATCGACACCATTGTCACTGCGGTGAAGATAGTCAAAAACCAGCGGCAGGACATTATTGACGCGGAATTTTACGAATAGAAGGAGATACATTATGGCTGATTACACTGTTTTATATAATCCCCTCGCAGGAAACGGCAGGGGCTATGAGCAGGCCCTTGGTCTAAGGGCGCTGTCCCCCGACCTGGAGATGAATTTTGTGGATATGACGGAGATAAGCGATTATTCGGCCTTTTTTGAGACTCTTCCTGAAAACGAAGCTGTCGTCATATGCGGCGGGGACGGTACGATCAACCGCTTTATAAACGACAGCCTTTCTGCCGGTACTGAGCGGGAGATCCTCTACTACGCCACCGGCAGCGGCAATGATTTTCTCCGTGATGTGGGCAAAAATCGTGGTGAAGCCCCCTTCCCCATCAATGAATACATAAAAGACCTGCCCATCGCCACTGTCAACGGCAGGAGCTACCGCTTTCTTAACGGTGTGGGCTATGGCATAGACGGCTACTGCTGCGAAGAGGGAGACAGGCTGCGCAGCCAGTCGGATAAGCCCGTGAACTACACAGCAATTGCCGTCAAAGGGCTGCTGTTTCACTATAAGACTACCGATGCAGAAGTCACCGTGGACGGCGTGACCCGCAAATACAAAAATGTGTGGCTGGCTCCCACCATGAACGGCCGCTACTACGGCGGCGGCATGATGCCCACTCCCGACCAAAACCGCCTTGACGATGAGCGCAAAGTCTCCGTCATGGTTTTTCATCACCCCGGCAAGCTCAAAACTCTTATGGTTTTCCCCTCCATATTCAAGGGTGAGCATGTAAAGCGCAGAGGAATGGTGGAGATACTCACCGGGCACAATATAGAAGTCAAATTCTCGCAACCCACTCCCCTTCAAATCGACGGCGAGACCATAAGCGGCGTGACAGGGTATACCGTCACCTCAAGAGCAGCCGCACAGAGCGTAGGCAAGGAGAATATGGGCATCGCATAAGAAAGCACAAAAAGGCAGGCCTTCCGGCTTGCCTTTTTTGCTTAGCTTGTCAAAAGCAGAAAATATTTGGTACCGTAGCCGCGCCAAAAAGTTTTTTCACCATGCGGTACATCGCTTTGGCGTGTATTCTGTCATGCCAGATAAAGCGTCGCAGAACCTTGCGCAGCGTCCAATACTCACCATAGCTGCCGGCAAAAACAGGATTTTTAAGAAAATCCGGCTTAGCTTCCAGCGTTTCAAAACCACGGCAGCGGCAGCTAAGGATATTTCCCTCATTGTCGGCCTCCACGCCGATCTCACCAAAGTAATAGGAATTGACATTCTTTGTGTGAATATACATTTCCTCCGCCGTCCGGGGAACAGCGCCGTAAAAGGTCTCCCGCGCCGGAGCTGCCCCTCTGTTTTTATCCGGGACAGACTCATACAGGTCGAGGAAATCCGCCGCCGACTTCAGCACAAGGGTTTTCAGCTTTTCATACTCCGGCTTTGTAAGCTCTCCCCGCTCAGCCTCGAACAGCACATCGGAGTCAGCATCACACACCTGAAGCTCACATGCCGCCTCCTGAACGATCTCCACCTCAAAGCCCTCCGGCACCGGTCTGCCCGCCCAGCGCAGATAGCTGGCAGCGTCCGCCGGGAGCTTGGCCACAGCCGTCTCCCTGCTCTCTCCCCGGCTGTATGCCCCGGGCAGATCGACGGCATAGAGCAGGCTGTCGCTTCCGTTGTGTTCCCATACGCATTGCAGCTTCATAATTACCTCAATTCTGCTTCTTCACTTTTTACCTTCCAAAAATCGACAAGCCCCAAATTGTATTTGTCAATTGTGGGCTTTATTCCACCTTTATACAAGAATCGAAAACTGCTATTGATGTTGTTATTTCAATTTGCTTTTGGCGGTATTCAAAGAAGCTATCAATAGTTTTTTAACCTCAATACATTTTTCTAAAATATCTTTATTGTCACAATAACCACTTTCTATTAAAAGCTCAAGCCAATATTCGCTTTCGCTGCATTCTTTGAGGGCAATTTGAAGCTTGGCAATAAAATCGGCAGTTCCGTGGCCATAAAACGCTTCTCTAATATTTGCACCAATGCTTGTACCACTACGGATCAGTTGATTAGTAAGCACGCTTTCCTTTTTAGTTTGTTTTATATAATTGCAAACTTTAGCATCATTTAACAAGGGCATACACGCCTGACGCCATGCCTTTCCGGCGCTTTTCGTCCTTTTCGCTTTGATGGGCGTCAGCCCATCTGCATCTCAAAAGCCAAAAATCACTCGTAAATCCATTGCCGTCAGGTGCTTGGCAGTTTTGCCGGAGCAGAAAAGCGTTCAGGCAATGAATAGACCGCAGAGAATACTTGCTGTATTGTCAAGGGCTTTGTAGCTGCATGGGCGTTTTTCTGCCCCCCAAAACCGTGTATCCCCTTGTCAAATGATGCTAATAATCTGCAAAGCAAATTCTTTTGACTTTGTAATTAGCGGACTATCTGCCATTATTCTCACAACCTCTCAAGCAAGGCAACGCCTTGCGATAACTTATTACCTTTTACCTATAACTTATTACCTTCCCCAAAAAACTGAATGAGCATATGAGGGAAGAAGGAAGAGGTAAAAGGCAAAAATCCCGAATTCTTGCGAATTCAGGATTTTTTGGAGGCGCCACCCAGATTTGAACTGGGGAATAAAGGTTTTGCAGACCTCTGCC
>DKYJ01000027.1 GCA_002493305.1 Clostridiales bacterium UBA7103
ACGGCACACCGGAAGAATAAGCAGACAATATACCGCTCCCGCGCAAGGTGTCGACCTTTGTCGACACCTTGCGCGGGAGTTTTTTGCGTTCGGGGCGCAATTTTTCGCCCTGTTTCTCACAAAATATGGTGTAAATTAAGGCTGTCAACACAAGATAAGGAGGTTTTGTGATGCAGACTTTGCGAAACCGCCCTACGATACGGCGGGGTGGTATAATTTATCTTCGCATCGACGATATTTCGCCAAATCCCGTGCAGCCGCGCAAAATATTTGACGACGACGCGCTCAAGGAGCTGAGCGAGAGCATACGCAGCTACGGCATACTCAATCCGCTGACGGTGCGGCTGCGGGGCGGCAAATATGAGCTGGTGGCGGGTGAGCGGCGGCTGCGGGCGGCGCGGCTTGCGGGACTGCGGGAGGTGCCCTGTATTTTGCTGGACGTGAACATGGAAGACGCAAGCCTTATCGCGCTGGTGGAGAATCTCCAGCGCCGCGACCTGGATTTCATCGAGGAGGCGGTGGGTATAAACCGCCTTATACGCATGTTCGGAATGAGCCAGGAGGAAGCGGCCCGGCGCATCGGCAAGTCCCAGTCCGCCGTGGCGAACAAGCTGCGCCTTTTGAAGCTGCCTCAGGACATTCTGGATTCTTTGCGGACAAACGGCCTCACCGAGCGCCACGGGCGGGCCCTGCTGCGCCTGCCGAGGGCCGAGGAGCAGCGGGCGGCGCTGGAATTCATCATTGAAAACGGCTTGACCGTCGCCGCAACGGACGCTTACATAGACGCGCTGCTCAGTCCGCCGGAGGAGACAGAGGAGGAGACAACGGTCGAGGAAAAGCCGGAGGAGCGCCCCACTGGCCGCCGCGCCTTTGTTCTAAAGGACGTGAGGGTATTTCTCAACACCGTGACCCGCAGTATCGACCTCATGAAGCAGGGCGGCATCGACGCCGGGATACACCGGGAGGACACAGAGGATTCCCTGATACTTACGATCTCCATACCGAAAAAGCAAGCCGAGCCAAAAAAAGCATAGGACAGACAATCGCCCCCATATACTGACGGTATATGGGGGCGATTGCGTAAATAACAATAAATAATAAAAAAACGGCGTGCCGCTGGTATGCGGCGGAATGGAGATCATTATGATAAGCTATTTTTCCGAGCTGCGGTATAAGGAGGTCATCGACGTCAGCTCCGGCTTTCGTCTGGGCTATGTGTGCGACGCGGAGTTTGACGATGCGGAGGGGCGGCTCATTTCGCTCATAACCCCGGGTCGGGCAAAGCTCTTCGGCCTGATGGGGCGGGAGGACGATTATGTTATTCCCTGGGCCTGCATAGCACGCATCGGCAGCGACATAATACTTGTAGACACGAAGGAGCCTTTGCAGCGGCGCAAAAGGAAGCGCCGGAGTTTTTTGTAATGACAGAGCGGCTGATTCGTGGTATACTAACAAAATAAAACTCCCGGAAAGGGCTGATTTTTACGGAAAACACTGAGATAAAAAAAGAAAGAGCCATACTTGCAGGGCTGGCCGCCAACAGCATGGACGAACATGAGCGCTCCACGGATATATCCATGGAGGAGCTTAAAGCGCTGGTGGAGACTGCCGGTGGGGAGACCGTTGCCATGCTTATGCAAAACCGCCCCACGCCCGATCCGCGCAGCTTTATCGGCGACGGCAAGGTGCAGGAGATGAAAGCGCTCATCTCCATGAACGACTGCGACCTTGCGGTGTTTGACAATGAGCTGTCGCCCTCGCAGATGCGCGTGCTGAGCGAGGAGCTGGGCGTCAAGGTGCTTGATCGCTCTGGGCTTATTCTGGATATATTCGCCCAGCGGGCACGGACGCGGGAGGGTCAGCTTCAGGTGGAGCTTGCCCAGTATAAATATCTGCTGCCAAGGCTCACCGGTATGTGGACGCACCTTGTCCGGCAGACGGCCTCGGGCGGGCGCTCGCCTATCGGTACCCGCGGCCCCGGTGAAACTCAGCTTGAGACTGACCGCCGCCATATCCGCCGCAAGATGCAGAAGCTGGAGGAAGAGCTGGAGGCTGTGCGCAAGGTGCGCGGCACCCAGCGCCGCCGCCGGGAGAAAAACGCCCTGCCGGTGGTTGCGCTTGTAGGCTACACCAACGCCGGCAAGTCCACTCTTCTAAACTGCCTGACCGGGTCGGACATTCCCGCCAATGACCGGCTTTTTGACACACTGGACACTACGACCCGCCGCCTGCGCATCGACGAGACACAGGAGGTGCTGCTCTCTGACACTGTCGGCTTTATCCGCAAGCTCCCCACCCATCTTATCGAGGCATTCAAGGCGACGCTTGAGGAGTTGAAGTACGCGGATGTGCTGCTGCATGTTATCGACATCTCAAACCCCGAATGGGAGGAGCAGGCGCGCGTGGTGGACGGGCTTATCCGCCAGCTCGGCGCGGAGGGCACGCCCTGCCTGCGGGTTTTCAACAAGTGCGACAGATATATCGGCATTCTGCCCCACGGGGAGGATGTGATCTGCATCAGCGCCAAAAGCGGCGAGGGCGCGGACGCGCTGGTCAGGAGGCTGTCGGATATGCTCGATAGAGGCAAGCGCCATGTGACGCTCGCTCTGCCCTATTCCGCTGCTGGGCTTGTGGACGCGCTCCGGCGGGAGGCGGCCATCATAAAAAGCGAATATACCGACGAGGGGATAGCGGTGGAGGCCATTGTCCCGCCGGAGCTTTTCGGCAGGGTCAAGCAGTATATCCCCGGCTATACCGAACCGAAGGAGGACTGGGAATGAATATAGTTGAAACAGAACGGCTCATCCTGCGCCCCTGGCGTGAGGACGACGCGGCGGATCTGTATAAATACGCGCGCGACCCGCGGGTCGGCCCTTCCGCCGGCTGGGCGGTACATAAGGACGAGGCGGACAGCCTTAACATTTTGCGCACCGTGCTTATGGTGGACAACACCTGGGCCGTCACGATAAAGGGCAGCGATGAGCCGGTGGGCAGCATAGGCTATTTCCCCTGCCGCGAGGAGCAGGCCAACGGAGCGCCGGAGATAGGCTACTGGATAGCCGTGCCCTTCTGGGGAAACGGCTATATCCCGGAGGCTGTGCGCGCGCTCATCGCCCGCTGCTTCAGCGAGGGGGCGCCGTCCGTCTGGTGTGCCCATTTTGAGGGGAATGACAAATCCCGCCGGGTCATAGAAAAGAGCGGCTTCAAATATCAGTTCACCGCCCCCTATACCGGCAGCGACGGTGTGGGACATCAGTCCCTGTGCTACCGAATTCTGCCGGAGGAGTTTGAGCCATGACCGAGTATCTTGTGCCAACCGGCGCGGGCGAGGCGGAGTTTACGGAGAAGCGCTCCCGCTTTTTAGGGCATGTGCGCCCCGTGGAGAGCGAGGAGCAGGCGCGCGCCTTCATCGCCGAAATGAAAAAGGAATACTATGACGCGCGGCACAACTGCTGGTGCTATATCCTGCGCGGCGGCGTCGAGCGTTACAGCGATGACGGCGAGCCGCAGGGCACGGCAGGCATACCCATGCTGGAAGTTTTTCGCCGCGAGGGGGTATATAACGCCGTCTGCGTTGTCACGCGCTACTTTGGAGGGGTGCTGCTGGGTGCGGGCGGGCTTTTGCGCGCCTACACCAAGAGCGCCAAGGACGCGCTGGACGCGGCGGGCATCTCCGCCGTGCGCCGCTGGCTCTGTTTTGACATGCCCTGCTCATATTCCGCCGCCGAACGCATGAAGCTGGAGATCACCGCCTGCGGGGGCGTTGTGGCGGACATGGAGTACGGCGCGGCGGTGACGATAAAGGTGCTCGTGCCTGAAAGCAGTGGCGAGGACTTCAAGGCCCGGATATTTGATTTAAGCAACGGCAGCATAAAACCCGTCCTGACCGGCGAGAGCTTCAAGGCCGTGCCGGTGAGATAAAAACAGCTTGTCAGAAATCACGAGAGGATTTTTGACAAGCTGTTTTTTGATGTATAAAATGCCGCGCTCACTTGCTTCCCCCCCTGAAGGGCTGGCCTGCGGCGAGGCTGGTCAGGCGCGATCAATTATTCATTATTCATCAGGGAAGCGGCTTCATCATTCAATATTCATTAAAACAATTCAACTTAATGAATGATGAATATTGAATAATATATAATGAATAATTGAAAACGCGCCTGTGCGTGCGGCCTTATTTTTTCCTCAGCAGCCCCACCCCAGCAAAGAACAGCGCACCGGTGAGGGCAAAAAAGAACTTCAAATGAGATGCACAGAATAAAAATATTTTGCGCAGCGGCGGTATATCATACCACCCGATCCCCGACCAGTACAGGAGGGCAGGGGAGGCGAAGATGACGGCCAGAAATATGAACAGACAGCCAAGCGCCGGGCGGCGCTTCTCAAAAGGAATGAGACAGGCGGCAGCTCCGCCCCCGAAAAAGCCCACTGCGCCTCTTAGAATAAAAACCCGCGATACCCAGTACAGGTCAAAACGCAGATACTCTGCCTTGAGTTGAATTACTCTTCCCAGCAAAACAGCACACACCACGCACGCGAAGAGCAGGACAAGGAACAGCGGCTTTTTGAGCTGATAGTACCACGGCTCGGGCCCTTCAAGCCCCATCAGCTCCTCCAGCGGTACGCCCAGCGCCTCCGCCACCGCCGGAAGCATATCCCCGTCCGGCGCGGACTCGCCCTTCTCCCATTTGGACACGGTCTGCCGCACCACATGGAGCCTTTCCGCAAGCTGCTGCTGAGTGAGCCCTTGCCGCTTGCGCAGAAGCTTAATGTTATCCATCGCGCACCACCTTTCAGCAAATATATTGTACAAAAATCGGCCCAAATGGTCAAGCAATGAAAACTAACATCAGCATTTTGAAAAACTTTCCAAAAATTTTTTCAAAAAATAAAGGGAAATGCGATTTTGCGTCGTATATAAAGGCAGAAGCCAATAATTGACGGGAGGGATCGCTGGTGGATAAGCCCAGACTTGAACGTGAAGAGCTTGAGCATTTTTTGGTGGGTCAATACGGCGTCCGGGCTGACAACAGCCGGGGCCGCCTGCACTCTGAGCCTGAGTGTGATATCCGCACCTGCTTCCAGCGGGATGTGGACAGGATAACCCATTCCAAATCCTTCCGCCGTCTTAAGCATAAAACCCAGGTTTTTTTACAGCCGGAGGGTGATCATTACCGCACGCGCCTGACCCATACGCTTGAGGTCAGCCGCCTTGCGAGGACAGTCGCCCGCGCCCTGCGCTTGAATGAAGATCTGGCGGAGGCTATCGCGCTGGGGCACGATCTGGGGCACACACCCTTCGGCCACGCGGGGGAGCGGGCGCTCAACCGGATATACTCCGGCGGCTTCAAGCACTATGAGCAGAGCCTGCGCGTGGTGGATATTCTTGAGCGGGACGGGCAGGGACTCAACCTCTGCTGCGAGACTCGAATGGGCATATTAAACCATACCCACGGTGCTCCGGATGACACGCTGGAGGCCACCGCCGTGCGCCTTTGTGACAGGATAGCATACATAAACCACGATCTGGACGACTCCATTCGCGCCGGGATACTCACGGCGGAGTCCGTGCCGATAGAGATACGCCGGGGCTGCGGCGAGAAAAACAGCCAGCGCATAAACTCCATTTTGACAGACCTTATCCGAAACAGCACCGACGGGGAGCTTAAAATGTCCCCTGAAATGCAGGCGACCTTTGATTTCTTCCATAAATTCATGTACTCCGATGTGTATACCAACCCCATCGCCAAAAGCGAGGAGAGCAAGGTGGAGGGTATTTTGAGCCGTCTGTATGACTACTATACCACCCACCCGGAGGCCATGCCGGAGGAATTTCGGCAGGTGATGGAGCAGGAGGGCGCGGGGCGCGCCGCCTGTGACTATATCTCCGGCATGACGGACGGGTACGCAATGGAAAAATACGGGGAGCTGTTCATTCCCTTCGCGTGGACGGTGAAATAGTGTGATAAATCCCACTGTTTTATTAACGGCGAGGTAATTTTGGGGGATTAAAATGGCATTTCCGGAAAATTTTCTTACAGAGCTTGTGGAGCGCAGCGATATTGTGGACGTAGTTTCCGGCTACGTCCGCCTTGGCAAAAAAAGCGGCTCGAATATGTTTGGCCTCTGCCCGTTCCACAGCGAAAAGACCCCGTCCTTCTCCGTCTCGCCGGACAAGCAGATATATCACTGCTTCGGCTGCGGCAAGGGCGGCGGCGTTATCAATTTCATAATGGAGATAGAAAACCTGAGCTTTCCGGAGGCGGTGGAGTTTCTGGCAAAGCGCGCGGGCATGACCGTCCCGGATCAGACCCAGGACGGGGAAAGCCGGAAACGCGCCCGTATGCTGGAGCTCAACAGGGACGCGGCGCGGTTTTTCCACAGCTGCCTTGTGAGCAGGGAGGGCGCGCCCGGTCAGGAATATATGCAGCGGCGGCGCATTTCCCCGGCGGTGGCAAAGCGCTTCGGCCTTGGCTACGCGCCCGACACTTGGGACAGCCTTAGAAACGCCATGGAGGCCAAGGGCTACTCCGATAAGGAGCTGCTCGAGGCGGGGCTCGTGCGCCGGGGCAAAAGCGGCGGCTTTTACGATACCTTCCGCAGCCGCCTAATGTTCCCGGTCATAGATGTGCGGGGGAATGTGATAGGCTTTTCCGGCAGGATCCTCGGAGACGGGGAGCCAAAATATATGAACAGCCCCGAAACCCTTGTTTTCAGCAAAAGCCGCAATCTTTTCGCCCTTAATCTGGCTAAAAAATCAAAAAGCGGATATATAATCCTTTCTGAGGGCAATATAGATGTAGTATCCCTGCATCAGGCGGGTTTTGACAGCGCGGTCGCCTCGCTCGGAACCTCGCTCACGGCGGAGCAGGCGCGGCTCATCTCGCGCTACACCGATCAGGTGGTCATTGCCTACGATAATGACGGCGCAGGGGCGAAAGCGGCTCAACGGGCCATCGGTATCCTCGAAAAGCTGGATCTGAAGGTGAAAGTCCTGCGTATGGACGGAGCCAAGGATCCGGACGAGTATATAAAGCTCAAGGGGGCAGACGCGTTCAGAAGGCTGCTCGAGGGGGCCGAGGGACAGGTCGAATACCGGCTTGCTTCCATCGCCGGGAAATACGATTTGAGCCTTGACGAGCAGAAGATAGCTTTTTTGAAGGAGGCCACCGAGCTTCTGGCAAGTCTGCCCGGGCAGGTGGAGCGGCAGGTATATTCCATGCGTATTGCCTCAATGGCCGGGGTCAAGGCAGACGCGGTATTAAGCGAGGCGGAGTCCCGCCGAAAGCGCAGGCTGCGCCGGGCGGAGAAGGACTTTTTACGGGACAGCACCCGGCCCGAGCGCCAGAACCAGCCGGAAAAACGGGAGTTCAGATATGAAAACCCGGCCTCAGCTGTGGCGGAGGAGGGGATCATTCGGCTGCTCTCGCTGGAGCCGGAGCTGATAAAATGCCCACTGCCCGCGCCAGAGGAGTTTTCCTCAAGTGTGCTGGGGCACATCTTCTCCGTGATAAAATCCCGGGTGGAAGCAGGCCAGACGGTCAATCCACCGGCGCTGAGCGGTGAGCTCTCCGCCGATGAGATGAGCCTTCTGGTGGCCATCATGCAAAAGCCGGAGGATCTTTCGGGCAGTGCCGCCGCCATGGGGGACTACATAAAGAAAATACACGCCGAGAGGGAGAGCTTGAGTACCGGCACGCCGGACTTTGCCTCCATAATCCGGCAAAAGCAGGACAACAAATACGACTATGGTAAAAAGAGAAAGAACGAGGGATAAGACAATGACAGACGAAATCAAATTCACCGAAGAAGAGCTGGAGAGCATGGCCGATAAGCTGCTTGAGGAGGCCTCGGCAACAGATATTGCCGCTCAGGCGGAGACAGAGCTGCCCAGAGCCAGAAAAAAGTCTGCCAAGAAGACCGGCGCTGTACCCGAGCAGCCCCAGAAAACGCCGGAGGAGCGCCTTGCGGAGCTGCTGGAAAAGGGCAAAAAGGCCGGAAAGCTCAGCGCCAAGGAGCTTGAATGTCTTGAGGATATGAACCTTGACCCGGAGATCGTGGACAAGTTCTACGAGACGCTGGAAGCAAACGGTGTGGATATCGACGTGGCGGGCGTGGACGTGCTGCCGCCTATTGACGACGTGCTGCCGGAGGTCGAGGATCTTGCCGAGATAGAGGAAGTCCCCGAGGAGGAGATAAGCGATACAGACGCCCTGATGGACAGCTTCTCCACTGACGACCCGGTGCGCATGTACCTCAAGGAGATAGGCAAGGTGCCCCTGCTCACACCGGAGGAGGAGGTCGCGCTGGCTATACGCATGGCCGAGGGCGACGAGGAGGCAAAGCACCGCATGACCGAGGCAAACCTCCGTCTGGTGGTGTCCATCGCAAAGCGCTATGTGGGTCGCGGCATGCTCTTCCTTGATCTTATCCAGGAGGGAAATCTCGGCCTTATCAAGGCCGTCGAGAAATTTGACTATACCAAGGGCTATAAGTTCTCCACCTATGCAACATGGTGGATAAGGCAGGCCATCACCCGCGCCATTGCCGATCAGGCCCGCACTATCCGTATCCCCGTTCACATGGTGGAGACTATCAACAAGACCATTCGCGTCTCGCGTCAGCTTTTGCAGGAGCTGGGCCACGACCCCAGCGCCGAGGAGATCGCCGCCGAGATGGATATGCCTGTCGAGAAGGTGCGGGATATCCTCAAGATCGCGCAGGAGCCGGTGTCCCTCGAGACGCCTATCGGCGAGGAGGAGGACTCCCATCTGGGCGACTTTATCCCCGATGAGGACGCGTCCGAGCCTTCCGAGGCGGCGAGCTTCTCCCTGCTGCGCGAGCAGCTGGAGGAGGTGCTCAACACTCTTGCCCCCAGAGAGAAAAAGGTTTTGGAGCTGCGCTTCGGCATTGCCGACGGGCGCACCAGAACGCTGGAGGAGGTCGGCAAGGAGTTCAATGTCACCCGTGAGCGCATCCGCCAGATAGAGGCCAAGGCTCTGCGTAAGCTGCGCCACCCCAGCCGTTCCAAGAAGCTGAGGGACTTCCTCAACTGACAGGCATATGGCGGGTCTGTTTATCGTTTTGCTGCTGATCGGCTTTCTGATTTATTTTATCACGCTGTGCTTAGGCATTGCTTATGCGATAGTGATGAAGGGCGACAGGGATTGGTATATTCCGCTCAGGATAAGACGGCTGTATATCTCCCTGCTCGTTATTCTGCCGGTGATGATAGCTGCTGTTTTAGCTTTCTGGTTTAACGCGGATGTATCTGCCGATGAGGTGGCAGGAGGTATAAAACTTGCGGTGTTTTTGACAGCAACTCTGTTCGTCAATTTAGTGAACCTGCCGCTCATTCTGGCGCTGGTCGTTCTGCCGTGCAGCAGAGAGCGGGAAAGAGCGGAAAAACTTCTGGAGGAGCGCCGGAACGAGATACCTGTCGATACTTCAGGAGCTGTTTGAGTCGGACACGGTGTTGCTTTTCCTTATCGGTGCCTTGGGCGCATTGGCGGCAAGTCTTGCGCTGCTCGTAGTATGATTGATAAAAACAGGAGAGAAACATGATATACGATTTTTCCACCGTCCTTGACAGAAGCGGGCGGGATTCGCTCGCGGCGGATAAGATACCCTTTGAGGGCGCGAAGGTGGACGAGGGCTTTTCCGCCATACCCATGTGGATAGCGGACATGAGCTATCCCACGGCACCACCGGTGCTGGAGGCGATAAAAAAGCGCCTTGAGTTCCCGTCCATGGGCTATTTCCCGCTGTCGGAAGAGTATTATGGCGCCATCATCGACTGGCAGCGGCGCAGAAACGGTGTCGAGGGCCTGCTGCCGGAGCACATCGGCTATGAAAACGGTGTTCTGGGCGGCGTGAGCGCGGCGGTGCAGGCATTCACCGCACCGGGGGACAAGATCCTTGTCCATTCGCCCACCTATGTGGGCTTTACCCACACTCTTGAGGATTTGGGCAGACCCATCATACATAGCGAGCTTAAGCGAGACGAAAGCGGCGTCTGGCGCATGGACTACGCCGATATGGACGCAAAGCTCAAGCAGCATAAGATACATCTGGCCATTTTCTGCTCTCCCCACAATCCCACCGGCAGAGTGTGGGAGCGCCGGGAGATAGAGCAGGCAATGGAGGTCTATGCCGAAAACAACTGCGTTGTCATTTCCGACGAGATCTGGTCCGATATCATCATGCCCGGATATAAGCACATTCCCACCCAGTCCGTCTCAGAGGACGCAAAGCAGCGAACGCTGGCCTTTTATGCCCCCAGCAAGACCTTCAGTCTGGCGGGGCTGGTCGGCTCTTACCATGTGGTTTATAACCACTATCTGCGCGACAGGCTCATAAGCCTCAGTGACGCCAGCCATTATAACGGGGCAAATGTCCTGTCCATGCACGCGCTTATCGGGGCGTACAGCCCGGAGGGCGAGGACTGGGCGGAGCAGATGTGCCGCGCGGTGGACGAAAACCACCGCTTCGCCTGTGAGTTTATAGCGGAGCATTTCAAGGGCGTCAGCGTCATGAGACCGCAAGGGACATATATGCTCTTTTTAGACTGCGGCGGCTGGTGCCGGGAGCATGAGGTCGGCATAAAGGAGCTGCTGCTGCGCGGCGTAAGAGTCGGCGTTATCTGGCAGAACGGGGAGGATTTTGTCTACCCCAAGTCCATCCGCATGAACCTTGCCCTGCCCAAGTCTCAGCTTGAGGAGGCCATGGACAGGCTGAGAAAATATGTGTTCGTGTGATAGATGCGCGATATGATGAAACAAACATAATGGATCCCCGCCGGAAAACCGGCGGGGATCCATTATGCTATGTAGTTACTTGTTATACGATCACTTCTTGGCAAGACCCTTCTGGCGCGCATACTCGGCAGCGCCCAGAGCGCCCATGAGCTGGGGGTCGGTCTTGAGCTCGACGACCTTGAGCTTCAGCACGCGCTCGATAGCCTCTTTCAGACCGTCGTTCTTCGCGCAGCCGCCGGTGAGGGTGATGGAGTCGGTGGCGCCGGCCTTCTTGGCCATGACGAAGCAGCGCTTTGCAACTGCCATC
>DKYJ01000046.1:0-3654 GCA_002493305.1 Clostridiales bacterium UBA7103
GGCAAGAGCATTTTTTCAGAGTTCACAAAAAGGGCGGAGCATTTTATGCGATGATAGGGACAAAATACTCCCTGTATGAGTAAAACTGACTTTAATTTTCAAAACGATTTTCACTTTGGGCTGCCTTGACCTAATAGATAATAATCTTATACCTGTTGGCAAGTTACTACAAAACCTCTTAGATAATATAATTATACCTGATAGTAATATTTGGAGAGGTGAAGCAGCATGACGCTGTCCCGGGAAAGGTTAAGGGCAATCAGTCAAAATATCAGGAACGCGCGCAAGGAGCGGGGCCTGACGCAGGAAGAGATAGCAGAAAAAGTGGGCGTTTCAACGGAATATTACGGTCAGGTGGAATCGGGCAACAAGGCGCCCAGTCTGGAAACGCTTCTCAACATTGCTGAGAGTATGAACGTCAGCATTGATTTTCTGGTATATGGCGGCGAAAACAAACGCAACAGAGGTTTGAATAATATAATCCGAATGCTCAGCGATAAGGATCAGGCCACGCTTTCAAAAATTGAAAGGCTGCTGTATTTTATAGATAACGAGTTTATAACAAAGTAAGTTGACTTGTGGGAGAGACGGGGATATGGATAGCTTTCAAACCGAATGCAGCTTTGAACAAAATCAGCTTATTGAAAGACTATTCAGAGCTGAGTGCGAGGATATGACCGAATTTGCGTATCATATTCTCGGGGACTATAATTTAGCCGATGCCGCCGTGCAGGACACATTTTTGATCGCTTTGCAAAAGCCTGAGAAATTGTTTAACAGCCCCAATCCAACGGGCTGGCTGTATAACACGATCAAAAATGTCATTTTGCATATAGAACGGGACAGAAATTATTTGTATAGAAGGAATGTTTCCCTGCATGAGATCCCGGACGAATCTGCGATATATAGAGATACATATTCTGAAATAACCCAGGAAGTGCGTCAGAGTGATGAATGGAAGCTTCTGACGCAATTTTATATTGAGGGGTACACTATCTGTGAATTGGCAGGGAAATACGGCGTGTCAGACGAGGCCTGCAAGTCACGGCTGAAAAGAGCGCGGGCAAAACTGCGAAAAAAATTAAAATAATTCAAAAAAAGGCGGCACTTTTTTCATCGCTGATGGAATGTATATATGAAAGGAGGATAGGCGAATGACACCGGAACAGCATAATAGCTCATTTGACTATCTCAATACACTAAATATTCAGCAGCTCTGTGGGATTCTTCGCTCAGAATTGGACGAAGAGGAGGTCAATGTAGAGCTAATAAAAAAAATCAACGCTGTTTTGGCGTCAAAAACAGAAAAAAGAGAAATTGATGTTGATTCCGCTTACGACAGGCTGCGCGCTGCCGAAAGCTCAGGGCCGCTTTACAGCGAGATAATTGACGAGATGGAGGCGGAGCCCGGGAAAAGCGCCCGTCCCCGCCCGAGAGCCCGTTTCTTGCTCAGAGTGGGAATGGTCGCGGCGCTCGTTGCTGTGCTCCTTATCGGAACGGGCATCGTCGCCTCTGCGATGGGCTTTGATTTCTGGGGAGCGGTGAGTGAGTGGACAGAGGACAGGTTCGGGTTTGCATTTGATGAGGGCACGGTTACGAGCTTGTATGGCCAAAGCGAAGTTGAGTATCCTTATTATGAATTAGCTGAGGCGTTGAACGATATTGGTTTTTCCGCTGAAGTAGTGCCTCAATATATGCCTTCCGGATATTCTGTTGCATCTGTTATATCAAGAGAGAGCACAAGAGGATTTTGTATTATTTGTACATTAGCAAACAATGACCGAGAGATTATACTAAGCTATCTGTTGATGACCGAAGAACCAGCGAGGGTTTTTGCAAAGGACGATGTCAGTCCGGAAACATATATTAAAAATGGAATTGAACACTACATATTTACCAATGAAGGAAACTACCGTACCACTTGGATAAATAAAAATGTTCAATGCGAGATTCAGGAAGTTGCGGAAAAAGAAGAGCTGCTGAAAATGATAGATTCAATTTATGAGGAGAGATAAAGTATGAAAAAGACAGTGAGGACGCTTTTAACGATAATATTGATAATATCTTTAGTATCTGTACCTGCCGCTATGGCGGAGGCGCAGATGGCTCCACGGTCAAACGCGTATGTATCTTCTTTTGATAATAAAATTTCTGCATTAGGAGACGGAAAAGTAAAAATAGAATTTGACACATGGGGAACTGGCACGATGTATGCAATCGGGGCATCTGTAATAAAGCTGTATGACCAGAACGGCCTTGTTTATACGTTCAAAATGACGAACTCCGACTATACTGCCCAAATGATAGGAAGCAACACCCCGTTCTTTCATGGGAGTGTTACTTATAACGGCGTGTCAGGGAACACGTATTATGCTACGGTGACCCATTATGCGGCCAAAAACGGAGGCAGCGGTACAGAGAATTTAACCTCAAATTCAGTAGTTGCATAACGTGTGCGCCGCGTAATGAAAAATTGATCAGGGCGCCCACGGGAGGCAGACCTCCTGTGGGCGCTCTTCTGCTTGCGGTAAATTTGCCCGGTTTTGTCCAAAATTTTTTGTGCATTGTGCTGAAATTAGAAGCAGGCTGCCACTTTTTGCCCGGCAAAAGGAATATACAAATAGAGGTTCACAACAGACGCTTTTGACCGTCTGTCATGGATCACGGCAAAAATTTGTCTGCAATCAGCACTCAAAATTTATGGGGAATTATGCAATGTCATTCAAACCGGCGGCAATATTGCGGCGCGGCGCAGATTTTCTCTCTATGGCGAGGTACCGTGCCCCAATGAGGGTAAAGGAGGTTTGCCAGTTTGACAGCGGAGATATTTATCCGATATGCCCACGCTGCGGTATGACAATAGACAGAGAATACATGAGCTTTTGCGACCGCTGCGGCCAGCGCCTCGGCTGGGAGCTGTTTGACTATGCGGTCATTGTCAAAGCCCCGAGATAGAGGAGAAAGCTGAATCAAAGCCTGATAGATCGTCCCCGGAAGAAAAGCCATTCCGGGGGTTTGGCACATGGCGGCAATCAATGCTGGGTAACCATGAATAATGAAAAATGAATATTGAATAATACAAAACGAAAATCCGCCCTCTTACGAGAACGGATTTTTGTTTTATGACATCGCAAAAGAATATGTGCCATGATATTTTCGTTTGCTAAAAAACAAAATCACAACCCAGCAAAGCGGTTGTGATTTTGGAAGGAGGAGCAGCAGCATGAGCGCGCTCTGACTTTTTTTAAAAAGTCGGAGCAAGTGAAATAAAGCTTGCTCCGACGTGGTGGACTTGAAGGGGATCGAACCCTCGAACCTCACGGATGCGAACCGTGCGCTCTCCCAGCTGAGCTACAAGCCCATATGTTTTTTTCGTTTGCTCAGCTATTATAACACAAAATTCAAATTTGTAAAGGAAAAAAATGATTGCTAAAGCATTTTGTTTGTAGTACAATAAGCGCGTGGCTTTTGACAAGGCTGCACTAGTCGGGGAGCCAGCGGTGCCCTGTGACCTGCAATCCGCTACAGCAGGGACGAATTCCCAAACGAGGGCCTGGCCTGTGTCGCCTGACCCCGGTAAGCAGCGTTGACAGTCCGGTCTTGCGCAACGGAAACCCGTGAACCATGTCAGGCGGGGAACCGAGCAGCATTAAG
>DKYJ01000046.1:3961-16448 GCA_002493305.1 Clostridiales bacterium UBA7103
TCAGGCGGGGAACCGAGCAGCATTAAGCGGTGTTTTTCGTGTGCCGCGAGGTCGCCGGATTTGAGCCGGCTGCCGGCGTAACGGGCATAGGGCAGTTTTCGGATTTGGGTGTGCAGTCTTGTCAAGAGCCATTTTTCGGTTAGCGCTGAATAAACCACTCTCGACATTTTTTCATCACTTACATGGGCTTAAAAGCGCTTTTTATTATTCAAGAAAGGGGGAGAGAATATGTATCAGGCGCTTTACCGCAAGTGGCGGCCACAGACTTTTGATCAGGTCATCGGTCAGGGGCATATTACCGAGACGCTTAAAAATCAGGTGCGCCAGAACAGGCTCTCCCACGCCTATATTTTTATCGGCACTCGGGGAACGGGGAAAACCACCTGTGCCCGTATCCTCGCAAAGGCGGTCAACTGTGAGCACCCGGTGGACGGGAATCCATGCGGCCGCTGCCCCGCCTGTAAGGGCATTACCGACGGCTCTGTGATGGACGTTGTGGAGCTGGACGCCGCGTCCAACAACGGTGTTGACAGTGTCCGTGCCCTGAGGGAGGAGGCCGTTTTTTCCCCGGCGGAGGTCAAAAAGCGCGTGTACATCATCGATGAGGTGCATATGCTTTCTACTCCGGCCTTTAACGCCCTGCTGAAGATCCTTGAAGAGCCTCCGGAGCATTTGCTCTTTATCCTCGCCACAACGGAGCTGCAAAAAGTCCCTGCAACGATCCTGTCCCGCTGCCAGCGGCACAGTTTCCGCAGGATAGACAACAAGACCCTTGCAAATTACCTTGAATACGTGGCGGGTGAGGAGCATTTTGACCTGAGCCACGATGCGGCGGAGCTTATCGCCAGAATGGCCGAGGGCGGTGTGCGCGACGGGCTGAGTTTGCTGGATCAGTGCTCCAGCTACGAAAAGATTGACACGCAGGCGGTTTACTCCGCCATGGGCCTTGCGGGCAACCGCAGAATTGCCCAGCTTTTTGAACAAGTACTGAACCACGACACCGCCGCCGCGCTTAATGAGTTTTCTGCCATGTGGATGGACGGTAAGGCTCCTGCCTCGCTTTTACAGGAGCTGGGGACGCTGCTGCGCGATGTGCTTTTGATGCAGGTCGCGCCAAAGAGCGTTATGGAGCTGGCTTCCGGCGGCTTTGACCGGGAGGTGCTCTCTGCCTTTGCCAGGCGCTGCACAAGAGATGAACTGCTTTTTGCGGCGCAGACGGTGCAGAATTCTGCCGCCGGGATAAGGGACGCAAAGAATCCCCGCATGGCTGTTGAGCTTTGCCTTGTGAGCCTATGCGGTGATTTGGCGGGGGAGAGCGTCGCCGGACTCAAAGCGCGGATATCCCGCCTTGAGGAGGCTGTTGCCCGGGGAATAACTGTCCGGCATGAGCCTGCCCCGATAGCGGACGATGGGCGCGTTATCCCGGAGGAACCGCTGCCGGAGCCTTCGGCCTTTGAGCCGGAGGAACCAATACCCGCGCCGCGCAGCTATGCGCCGGAGGAGCCGGTGGACGAGCCGCTGGACGTTTTCATCGAAGAACAGCCCGAGGACGCTTTCTTTGACCGTAAGCCAAAGCTTGACGCGCCGAAGCCTGTGAGCGCTGATGTGTGGAAAGCGGTGTGCGGCGAGGCGGCAAAGACTCTGCCCATGGAGGTGCGCATGAGCCTTAATGATGACAGCCGGATGCGTGTATACGGTGAGGGCGATGTGCTGAAAATCGAGGCCAAAAAGGGCTTCCTGCTCGACAGATTGAAGCGGCTGGGCATATCGGAGATTTTTTCCGCCGCGGCAAAGACAGTGACCGGGCGGGATATGAGCGTGCGCGTGTCTGAGCTTAACGACAGCCCCAGGCAGCAGCGCAGCTTGGATGAGCTTAAACAGTTTAAGGAAGTAACTTTTATTAATACCATAGGAGGATAAGGATATGGCAAAAGGCGGATTTCGCGGGGGTTTTCCCGGCGGCAACCAGATGAACATGGTGCGTCAGGCACAGAAAATGCAGCAGGAATTTTTGAAGATGCAGCAGGAGCTGGAATCCACGGATTTTGAGTTTTCCGCAGGCGGCGGCGCGGTCAAGGCCACTGTCAGCGGAACCAGAGAGTTCAAGTCCGTGATCATTGACCCGGAGGTCGTTGATCCCGACGATGTGGAAATGCTTCAGGATCTGATCCTTGCGGCGGTAAACGGTGCGTTGAAGCTCTCCGATGATAAGACCAACCAGTCCATGGCGAAGCTTCAGGGCGGCATGGGTCTGCCAGGCATGTTTTAATAGTTTGTTCGTCTGCCCGGGCCGGCTCTGGCTCGGGCAGCTATACTGCCTGTTTCGACTGTATTTGCGCCGGAATTGTGATAGAAAAAGTTGTATAATATCGAGCGCGACAGGCTTTTGGCACTTGGCGCTGACAAGGAGGATCATATGAATACACCGTGGACGGAGAGCGTGGATATAAACGCCCCGCTGCCGGAATATCCCAGACCGCAGCTCGCACGGCGGGATTGGCTGAATCTTAACGGCTTATGGGACTATGCGATAAACACTTCCACGCGCTTTCCGAAGGATTTTGACGGGCAGATCTGCGTGCCCTATTCGCCGGAGGCTCCCCTTTCCGGGGTCAACAGGGCGCTGAAAAGCAATGAATATCTCTGGTACAGGCGCAGTATCACCGTTCCAGAGGCTTTTGCCGGAAAGCGGCTCATCCTGCATTTCGGCGCTGTTGATCAGACAGCCGTCGTCTGGGTCAACTCTGCCGCTCCTGTTACTCATGTGGGTGGCTATCTGCCCTTTGATATCGATGTGACGGACGCGGTGGAAAGCGGCGCGCTTACAATTACCCTGCGTGTTAACGACGGCACGGAGAAGGGCGGGCATACCCGCGGCAAGCAGAAAACCAGACGCGGCGGCATATGGTACACGCCCCAGAGCGGCATCTGGCAGACGGTTTGGCTTGAGGCCGTACCGGAGTGCTACATAGAGTCCTTGAAAATCACTCCCGACTTTGACGGGGCGGCTGTGGAGGTTTCTGCTCAGATACACGGGGAGGAGACTGCGTATGCGGAGTTTAACGGCTTGAGTTATCCGCTGCCTGCGCGTATCCCTGTGCCGGATTTTGTGGCCTGGTGCCCTGAAAACCCAAAGCTCTACGGCCTTATTGTCCGCTGTGGGGAGGATGCGGTGCAGAGCTATTTTGCCATGCGCAAGTTCTCCGTTGAAAAGGGCAGCGGAAACAAGCCCCGGCTGTTCCTCAACGGCAGGGAATACTTTCACAATGGGCTTCTTGACCAGGGCTACTGGCCGGACGGGCTGTATACCCCGCCAACGGACGAGGCAATGGTATACGACATCAGCATGGCCAAGGCCATGGGCTTTAATACCCTGAGAAAGCACATCAAGGTGGAGCCCCTGCGCTGGTACTACCACTGTGACAGGCTGGGTATGCTGGTTTGGCAGGATATGCCGAACGGCGGTGGTAGCTATAGCGCCGCGGTGGTGACAACGCCTGTCGTCACTGGTATACACATGAAAGACAGCGCCTACGGCCTTTTCGCCCGCTCCGATGCCGACGCGAGAGCGGAGTTCAAGATTGAGCTTGGAGAGATGGTGCGCCATCTGTATAACTGCCCCTGCATAGCGATGTGGGTCATCTTCAATGAGGGCTGGGGTCAGTTTGACGCGGCGAAAATGTTCAGCTTTGTGCAGAGTATGGACAAGACACGAACCATTGACCATGCCTCCGGCTGGCACGATCAGGGTGTGGGCGAGGTAAAGAGCGATCATGTTTACTTCAAGCGCTATGCCTACAAGCCCGACAAGAAGGGTAGGGCGGTGCTGCTCAGCGAGTTTGGCGGCTTTAGCCACCGGGTCATAGGCCACTGCTATTCGAATAAGGACTTCGGCTATAAAAAGTTTGCCACAGCCGCTCAGCTTGAAATTGCTCTTGAGGAGCTGTATCAGAATGAGATCGCCCCGGCAAAGGCGCAGGGACTCGCCGCCGCGGTGCTCACGCAGCTTTCAGATGTGGAGGACGAGCTCAACGGCCTTATCACATACGACCGGAGGGCTGTGAAGATATCCCCGGAAAAACTGCGGGAGATCGTATATATAGATTAAAAAAGACGGCGAAAGCCGTCTTTTTTAATCGTGTTATTGCAAAATTATCAGCAGAGCGGGGAGAGTTGAAAATTATTATGCCTTATAGCCTATCTCTTTTGCAAGCTCTGCGCTGATGACGACTGTCACATCGCGGTGGAGCTTGATATAGGTCACGGGGCATGCGGGGGTGACAAGGTCGTCGATAAGCAGCTTTTTGGCGGCCTCTGCCTTGTTGGAGCCGCTTATGATCAGCAGCAGCTTCTTTGCCTGCATAATATCGCCCATACCCATGGTGACGGCGGTGGTAGGCACCTCGTCCCGGCTGGCGAAGAAGCGGGCGTTAGCGTCAATGGTGCTGGGGTCAAGGCTTTCTATATGCGCAGAGTAATGCAGAGCCTCGGCGGGCTCATTGAAGCCCACATGGCCGTCAGGCCCAAGACCGAGAAGCTGGATATCGGTTTCCCCGGCGGCAAGGGCTGCGCGGAACTCTGCGAGATTGGCCTCCGCGTTACCCAGACCTTTGGCCACATAGGTGTTCTTTTTGTCAATGTTTATGCGGTCAAAGAGATTGCTGTCCATGAAATACCGATAGCTCTGGTCATGCTCCGGGGCAAGGCCCACATACTCGTCAAGATTCACGGAGCTGACGCGGGAAAAATCCAGCCCTTCGTCCCGGCAGCGGCGGGCAAGCTCGTCATATATACCAATGGGGCTTGAGCCGGTGGCAAGACCCAGACGGCAATCGGGCTTTTGACGAACGATCTGCTCAATAATATCGGCTGCGGCGGAACACTGGGCGGCATAGCTGTCGGCAATGATAACTTTCATGTTAGTCCTCCTAATGTTTAGATGAGTAAATTATATTTCTTTTGCCTGTTTTCGTCAATATTTCCTTGTGATTTTATTTTCCGCAAAGTGCGCCCTGCTCTCTCGACCGATAAGCGCTGAGAGCCCCAGCAGGGCGATGAAGTTCGGTAGGGACATCAGGGCATTTACCGTATCCGCTGCCGCCCAGACGGCACTTGTGGTCATGAGGCTGCCCAAAACAGCACAGAGGCAGAGCAGCAGACGATAGGCCCTGTCTGAGCCGGGGCCGAAGAGATAGCGGGTGCAGTACAGCCCATACAGTGAGCAGCCAAGAACCGTCGTATAGCCGAAGAGAAACAGCGAAAGCGCCAAAAACAGAGCCGAGAGCCTGTGCCCAAAAACCGTTGCTGCCGCATGCTCCAGCAGCTCCGCACCCACAAGCTGTCCCCAGGGGATATCCACGCCGCTGACAAGTATGGCGAGGGCAGCGAGAGTGCAGATGACTACTGTGTCGGCAAATACTTCAAAAACGCCCCAAAGACCCTGCCGGGCAGGATCACCGTTGGTGGAGCCGTGGGCCATGGCGGCATAGCCCAGCCCTGCTTCATTTGAAAAAGTGCCGCGCCGCACGCCCCAGTGCAGGGCGTGTTTGAGCGTGAGCCCGCTCATGGCACCGCCGACGGCGCGAAGCGAAAAGGCATCATGGACAATGCCGTGCAGAACAGCCGGCAGCCTTTGGGCGTGGCAGATGATGATAACAAGAGTAAAGATAATAAAAAGCCCGCTCATGAGCGGCACGAGCAGAGCTGAGATCCGGCCCACGCCCCGGGCACCTCTGGATAGCACCAGATACAGAATAACAGAGAGCACGATGCCCAGAAGCAGGCGGAGGGGAGGCAGGGCGTTGCCAGCGACCCCCAATTCCGCACCAGCCTGCTCCAATGCACCGACCGCACCGCCAATTTGAGCCATAGTGCCCATACACAGCACTGACATGGCGGCGAAAATGGCATACATTACAGCGAGCCCCTTAAAGCGGCTGCCCAGACCGTATTCTATGTAATACATCGCGCCGCCCACATATTCACCGTTTACATTGCGGCGATAGCGCAGCCCCAGAAAAATTTCGGCGTACTTTATCACCATGGCCGGGATCGTGGAGACCCATAGCCAGAACACCGCGCCCGGCCCGCCCATGGCGATGGCCTGAGCGGTGCCGATAATATTCCCGGTGCCAACAGTGGAGGCAAGCGCCGTGCACACCGCCTGCAGCTGGGTGACTGTGCCGCTGTCGTTCTGCTGATTTTTGAAAACCATTCCTAAAGCGCTGGTGAAGCGTCGAAGCGGAAAAAACCGGCAGCGGCAGCCGATGATAAGCCCGCAGAGTAGAAAAAGGGGCAAAAAAAGACCCGACCAGAGGGCGGAGTTAATAATTTCCATTTGAGAAATCCTTAATATTTATAAAAATGACTTTATTTTGGGGTTACAACGTGGTAACATACAGCCGAAAGCAGGGTGCTGTTTGTCCATTATATGCAAGCCCAAGACCCAAAAATCACCCTGCCGAATGGAAAGGAAACAAAAATGAAAAAAATAATTTCTCTTATACTTACAGTGTTAATGCTCGCCTCCACCGGTGTCACAGCCTTTGCCGACGGGAACAATGAACCAAACCAGAGCCGCGCTGTCATTGGCGCGGATCTTACCCCTGAGCAGGTAAATTCTGTTTACCAGCTTTTCGGTGTCAGCCGCGGTGTGCCCATTGAGCTGACAGTTACAAACGCAGAGGAGAGGGAATATCTCGAGGGATATGTGGATGACTCCATCATTGGCACTCGTTCCATCTCCTGTGTGTATGTGGAGCTGCTGCCCGAAAACTCCGGCATGGATGTGACCACCAGCAACATCACCTGGTGTTCCGCCGAAATGTACATCAGTGCCCTCGCCACCGCTGGTATAACAGACGCGAAGATCGTTGTCGCCGCGCCCTTTGAGGTCAGCGGAACCGCCGCTCTCACAGGCGTGTATAAGGCCTATGAGGATATGACCGGCAAAAAGCTGGACGATATAGCCAAGCTTGTCTCCACTCAGGAGCTGACCATTACCGGCGAGCTTGCAAATGAAATTGGCAGCATGGACTCCACATCTATTGTAAACGACCTGAAGCTCATGCTGGACGAGACTGCCCAGATGACTGACGAGGAGATCCGCCAGCAGATCATCCAGATCGCCGCGAGATACAATGTCACCCTTACCGACACCCAGATAAACCAGCTGATAAGCCTCTGCCGCTCCCTCGAGGGGCTGGACGGGGATGCGCTCAAGGCAAGGGTAGAGGATGTGCAAAAGACCCTCCAGAAAGTGTCCGACGCGAAAACACAGGTCGTTGGTTTTGTTCAGGCGGTAAAAAAGGTTGTTACCTCCATTAAGGGCTTCTTTGAAAAAATTGGAGATATTATAGGCCTGTAAACAAAAATCGAACAGCTCAGCAAAAACGCCCTTCCTTTTTTGGGAGGGCGTTTTTGCTACAAATTTTTGAATTATGTCTAAACACTGATAAATAAAAAGACTTTACTTATAAATTTGGTATGGTATAATATATTCACAATATCGGAAAAAATATGGGGGCTCATTATGTCGTCGTCCACTAAAGAAGCGTTGTCCGCGGCTCTGAAGAAGATGCTGGGTGTCAAGCCAATTGACAAAGTGACTGTCAAGGATCTGGTAGGTATCTGCAATGTCAACCGCCAGACATTTTACTATCATTTTAACGACGTGTATGATCTGCTGGCCTGGACTTTTGAGGAGGACGCTGACCGGTATCTGCCCAGCAAGGTAATATATGACAACTGGCGCGAGGATGTCATGACCTATTTCAGATATCTGCGTGATAACAGGGTCGTGGCTCTGAATATCTATAATTCTCCCAGACGCAAGTTTATGCTCAAGCATATTAAAGACAGACTTCATAGCTGTGTGCGGGATTTTGCCCTGATAGTGTCCGAGGACAGGAATATAGACATGCAGGATTTTGAATTTGTTGTAGAGCTTTACACGAATCTTGTTGTCGGCCTCATCTCCCAGTGGATGGATATCGGAATGCCTGAATCCCTGCCAGGCAACAGGGAGCGGATAATGAGTCTGCTCGATAACAGCGTTGAAGTTATGCTGGGCAGCTTCCAGGGACGAGGAAAAAATAACGCTCAGCCGTGATAACAATAAATTGACCGCCCTGTCAGGTACAGGGCGGTTGTAGTTTTTGGTGATATTTTGTGCTGAATTTATTATGCTTTTTCAGACGCACTGCGTCGCTTTAAGAAAACGTTCAGAATGAGACAGAGCAACAGGACAGCCAGAGTTGGCAGCAGCCATGCAAGATCCATTCCGTACAGCGGCAGGGAAACGATGAATTTGCTGCGGGTGAAGGTGCACACAGCGCTGAACACCAGCGCCGCTGCAACGCAAACGCGGTACAGCCAATCCGGCAGTCTGTCACCGGCGATGGACAGAAGAATGACCACGAGCATCGGCGGATAGAGCACATTGAGTATTGGAGAAGCAAAGGCTACTATCCGGTCTAACCCAAGATTTGCGGCGGCGGCGGAGAAAACGCAGATAATGGTGACAAGCAGGCTGTATTTTATTTTTCTGCCGGAGAGATTACAGAAGAAGCTGGCCGCGGAGCTGACAAGAGCCACCGCTGTGGTTATACACGCCAGAGCAACTACTATACCAAATACCACCACGCCGACCTTTCCCAAAAGCAAGGTCACTATATTTATGATAAGCTCTGCTCTTGTGAGGGGATCGGTATAAATGCGAGAGACGCTTGCCCCGAGATAAGCAAGCCCCAGGTAGACAATGAGCAGCAAAACACCGGAGAGGACAGCGGCGCCCTGAACAACGCTGTTTCGATCAGAGGTGTCGTTATAGCCCTTGTCGGAGGCGGACTTGAGAATAATAATGCCAAACACCATGGCGGCAAGCACATCCATAGTCTGGTATCCGGCTTTAAGCCCGGTGGACACAACGGAATTTACCCAGGTCATATCCGAGGCTGTACCAAGCGGTGAAACGATGCCTTTTATGATCAGCACCAGCAGACCCAATAACAGAAGCGGCGTAAGCACCTTGCCGACTATATCGACCACCGCGGATTCTTTTACGCAAAGCAGCAGGATAAGCGCAAAGAATATAACCGAGACAACAAGCGACGACGCGGAGGGGAGAAGGGGTAGAACCGACATTTCAAAGGTGGTGGCGGCGGTTCTGGGGATCGCAACAAGGGGGCCGATGCACAGCACGACCACGCTCATAAGCAAGGCTGCGGGAACAGTGCCCAGATGACCGGTTATACCGTCAGGCCCGTCGGTGCGCAGCAGGACAAATATTGTCAGCATGGCAAGACCCACGTCTGATATATAATAGGCGGCGAAGCCCAGAAGCCACTGACTGCCTGATTGAAGACCCAGATACGGTGGGAAAACAACGTTGCCCGCCCCAAAGAACATGGAAAACAACGCAAAGCCTATAACGATGCTGTCTCTTAAATGGTTTTTACTTTTGATTTTTTTCACCGAATACCCTCTTTCACGGAAAGATTAATTTATTTTTCAATATAATAACACACTTTGCACAAAAAGCAAAGGAAATTGAGGCTGTTAAAAAAATATTTTGTCAAAATTGAACAAATAAGATCGCTTGCAATTGGCAGCCACCTGTGCCAGCCTGATCATAACCGAGGTAAAGCTTTGTGTTGAAAGAATAAAAAAAATAGAGTATAATAGAACGAAAACCTTAAAATGACTGTGCGGCTGAATGGAGAAAAATATGGCGGAGCAAAAAACTAACGTTATGCGCACGCTTGAGCAAAAAAAGATAAAGTATATCGCCCATGAATACCCTCACGGTGATGAGGCAGTGGACGGGATGACCGTAGCCAATATCCTCGGCATCGACCCTTCGCGGATATTCAAAACGCTGGTCGTCCGCGGGGCGAGCAAAAAAATATATGTTTTTGTGCTGCCCGTCTGCGCGGAGCTTGAGCTTAAAAAAGCGGCGAAGGCGGCGGGGGAGAAGTCTGTCGCCATGGTGCATGTGAGCGAGATCAACGCCCTGACCGGTTATGTCCGGGGCGGCTGCTCGCCCATAGGCATGAGAAAGCTCTACCCCACATTTTATGACAGCAGCCTGCTCGAGCAGGACACGGTGCTGGTCAGCGCGGGAAAAATAGGCCGTCAGGTCGAGCTTTCACCCGCCGCGCTCATCGCTCTAACAGGCGGCAAAACAGCAGATATCATAACCGAGGAGTAAACTATGCACAACAGCGTATTCGTAAAAGGCGCAAGAGAAAACAACCTTAAAAACATTGATGTTGAAATACCGAGAGACAAGCTCGTGGTCATGACCGGGCTTTCGGGCAGCGGCAAATCCAGCCTTGCCTTCGATACAATTTACGCTGAGGGTCAGCGCCGCTATGTGGAGAGCCTCAGCTCCTACGCCCGCATGTTCCTCGGACAGATGGATAAGCCCGATGTTGACTATATTGACGGACTGTCCCCGGCAATCTCCATCGACCAAAAGACCACCTCGCGCAATCCCCGCTCAACAGTGGGTACTGTGACGGAGATATATGATTATCTCAGGCTTTTGTGGGCGCGTATCGGCGTGCCTCACTGCCCAAAGTGCGGCAAGGAGATACGCCGCCAGAGCATCGATCAGATAGTCGACCGAATTATGGAGCTGCCTCAGGGGACAAAGATACAGCTTCTATCCCCGGTCGTGCGCGGCAGGAAAGGCGAGCACGCCAAGATATTCGAGGACGCGAAGAAGTCCGGCTATGTCCGTGCGCGGGTAGACGGGATAATTTACGAGCTGTCCGAGGAAATAAAGCTCGAAAAAAATAAAAAGCACAATATTGAAATAGTTGTAGACAGGCTTGCCATAAAGCCTGATATTATCCGCCGCCTGACCGATTCCGCGGAGACAGCTCTTGCTCTCTCCGGAGGGCTGCTGTTCGTGGAGCTTGTGCCTGACGGGGAAGTGCTCAGCTTCTCCCAGAACTATGCCTGCGACGACTGCGGCATCTCCATGGAGGAGCTCGCGCCCCGTCTGTTCTCATTTAACAGCCCTCAGGGCGCCTGCCCGGAGTGTACGGGTCTGGGCATGAAGATGCTGATCGACCCGGAGCTTATTATGCCGAATCCCTCGCTGAGTATCATTGACGGGGGAATAACCGCCTCCGGTTGGGGCAATGTCCGCGCTGACGGTATCTCCAAGATGTATTTTGAGGCCCTTGGCCGCCGGTATCACTTTAAGCTCACCGATCCTATTAAGCAGCTGCCCCGGGAGGCGATACAGGCCATTTTATACGGCACCAAGGGAGAGCCACTGGAGCTGCACTATGAAAAGAGCGAGGGGTATGGCGTTATAAAGCGGGAGTTTGAGGGCATTGTCAACAACCTTGAACGCCGCTATAAGGAAACACAGAGCGCCGCCATGAGGGCTGATATCGAGGAATGTATGTCTGAGATACCCTGCCCGAAGTGCGGCGGAAAAAGGCTCAAGCCCACGGCGCTGGCTGTGACGGTGGGTGGCATGAACATCGCCGATTTTACAGATCTGTCTGTCGTAAGGGCGCTGGATTTCATAAACAGCCTGAATCTGAATGATAAAGAAACTGTAATTGCCGAGCGAATTTTGAAGGAGATCAAATCTCGCCTGGGCTTCCTGCAGAGCGTGGGACTGGGTTATCTGACCCTTTCCCGGGCGGCGGGGACTCTCTCCGGCGGCGAGAGCCAGCGCATCCGCCTTGCGACTCAGATAGGCTCAAGCCTGATGGGTGTGCTGTATATCCTCGATGAGCCCAGCATTGGTCTGCATCAGCGGGACAATGAAAAGCTCCTGCGCACGCTCTGCCGGCTGCGCGATCTGGGCAACACCCTCATTGTTGTCGAGCATGACGAGGACACCATGCGCAGCGCCGATTATATCGTGGATATTGGCCCCGGCGCGGGCATAAACGGCGGCAGGGTGGTCGCCGCGGGCAGTGTGGAGGATATCTGTGCCTGCCCCGAGTCCATAACCGGGCAGTACCTCAGCGGGAGAAAACGCATACCCGTTCCGACCCAACGCCGACATGGCAACGGCCACAGCATCATTATCCGCGGCGCGCGGGAAAATAACCTGAAAAACATTGATATTGAAATACCTTTAGGCGAGCTTGTGTGCGTCACGGGCGTATCCGGCAGCGGCAAATCCTCCCTTATAAATGAAGTTCTCTATAAAACTCTCGCTGCGGAGAAAAACCGGGTCAAGGTGCGCCCGGGCAAGTGTGACCGGGTAGAGGGGCTTGAATTTGTGGACAAGGTCATTGCCCTTGACCAGAGCCCGATTGGCCGTACGCCCCGCTCAAACCCCGCCACCTACACCGGGGTGTTCAACGATATACGTGAGCTTTTTGCCTGCACACAGGACGCGAGGCTCCGCGGCTATTCTTCAGGACGCTTCTCGTTTAATGTGAAGGGCGGCCGCTGCGAGGCATGCTCCGGTGACGGGCTTGTGAAGATAGAGATGCATTTTCTGCCGGAT
>DKYJ01000046.1:16746-42040 GCA_002493305.1 Clostridiales bacterium UBA7103
AGATGCATTTTCTGCCGGATGTGTTTGTGCCATGTGATGTATGCGGCGGCAAACGCTATAACCGGGAGACACTGGAAGTCAGGTACAAGGGCAAAAGCATTGCCGATGTGCTGGACATGACAGTGGAGGAGGCCTGCGTTTTTTTCGAGAACCAGCCGCGGATCTTAGGCAAGATACAGACGCTTTTTGATGTGGGCCTCGGCTATGTGCGTCTGGGCCAGTCAAGCACAACACTCTCCGGCGGAGAGGCCCAGCGCGTGAAGCTGGCGACGGAGCTTTCAAAACGCAGCACCGGCAAGACTGTCTATGTGCTCGATGAGCCAACAACGGGCCTGCACGTCGCTGATGTCCACCGTCTCATAGAGATACTTGACCGCCTTGTAGAGGCGGGGAACACCGTGATAGTTATTGAGCATAACCTTGATGTTATCAAGGTGGCCGACCATATCATCGACCTTGGCCCTGAGGGCGGCGACGAGGGTGGAACTCTTGTGTTTGAGGGTACGCCCGAGGACTGCGCCAAATGCAGTGAAAGCTACACGGGCGCATTTTTGAAGAAACTCTTGAATTAGGCAGACGTGGGACAAACCCGCGCCGCACGTCTGCACAGGAACGGAGAATTCCATGGATAGGGAAAACAGGCTTATCGAGCTGTCCGGGACAGTTGACTCGGTAATTTACAAAAACGAAGAAAACGGCTATACCGTGCTGCGCATGACTGACGAAAACGGCGAGAGCGTCACGGCGGTGGGCTGCTTTCCCTACGCCGCGGCGGGGGAATCCATGATCCTCAGCGGCGACTGGATGACCCACAGTGTCCACGGGCGGCAGTTCAAGGCCGAGTTTGCCCAGAGAATGATGCCCTCCGGAGCCAGAGCAATTTACAGCTATCTTGCCGGGGGCGCGGTGAAGGGCATAGGCCCCGCCACTGCCTCAATGATAATTGATCGCTTCGGTGACAATGCACTTGATGTGCTGGAAAACTCCCCGGAGAAGCTTGCGCAGCTGCGGGGTATAAGCATGGCAAAGGCGGAGCAGATCAGCAGGGATTTCCGCCGACAGACGGGTCTGCGTCGGCTGATGGAGTTTATCTGCTCCTTCGGCCTGAGACCGATACTGGCCATGCGGCTTTATAAATTTTACGGGGACAGCGCACTGAGCATGGTGCAGGATAACCCGTACATAATCTCTGCCGAGCATATCGGCGGCAGCTTTGCAGAGGCGGACGCGCTGGCCCTTGAGATGGGTATGGACGGCTTTTCAATGAACAGAATAAAGGCCGCTCTGCTTTTTGAGCTGCGCCATAATACAGGTAACGGACACTGCTTTATACCCAGAGAAAAGCTCTCCGCTGCCACGGCCCAGCTTATCGGCGTCTCCGAGGAGGACGCTGATCGCGGGATTGAGGAGCTGATAGACTCCGCCCAGCTTAAATTTGAAGTTGTGTCCGGCACCAACGCCTGCTACCTGCCGGAGCTTTATGAGGCCGAGACTGACTGCGCCCGCCGTCTTGCCGCCATGTGTATGGACAAACGGGAGGAAAAGGCGGACATTGTGGGCATTGTCGGCAGACTTCAGCAGCGGCAGGGGATAAAATATACCGAATTGCAGCTTAAAACTTTAGAGCTGGCTCTGAAAAACCGGGTGGTCATTCTGACCGGCGGCCCGGGCACGGGCAAAACAACCTCCCTGAGGGCAATTCTTGCGCTGTTTGACGCGCTGGGTTATAAGACCCTGCTCACCGCGCCCACCGGCAGAGCCGCGAAGCGCATGGCTGAGCTTACCGGCGCGGAGGCACAGACCGTCCACCGGCTGCTGGGCGCGAAATTTGACGACGACGGGGAAAAGGTCGTTTTCACAAAAAACGAGCGGGACAGGCTCTCCTGCGACGCTGTTATTCTTGATGAGGCTTCCATGGTGGATATCCTGCTTATGGACGCAATGATGCGTGCGCTGCCGCCGGACGCGAGACTAATCATGGTTGGGGACGCGGATCAGCTGCCGCCGGTCGGGCCGGGCAACGTGTTCTCCGCCATGATACGCAGCGGCGTTGTGCCGGCTGTGCGCCTGAAGGAAATTTTCCGGCAGAATGATGGCAGCCGTATAGTCCGCAACGCCCATATGATAAATCGGGGAGAACATCCAAATCTATCGGAAAATGCCGGAGACTTTTTCCGGCTGAAGCGTCTGCAGGCGGCGGGCGCCATAGAGACTGTGGCAGAGCTCTGCACAACGCGCCTGCCCCAAAAGATGAATATTCCCTCCGAGGACATACAGGTGCTCTCGCCTACGAGAAAAGGAGAGCTTGGCACGGTGTCCCTCAACAGACATTTGCAGCAGGCTTTAAACCCGCCCAAAGAGGGCAAAAGGGAGAAGCTCTTCGGCAAGAGCGTTTTCCGTGAGGGCGACAGGGTCATGCAAATTCGCAATAATTATGACATTATCTGGGCCAGCGCCGACGGAAAGCTCAGCGGCGCGGGAATTTATAACGGCGATATTGGAAAAATAATCGCGGTAGATCTGGACAACGAGATTTTAAAAGTGGACTTTGACGGGCGCATAGCAAGCTACGGCTTTGACGGTCTGATGGAGCTTGAGCATGCCTGGGCAATGACAGTGCATAAATCCCAGGGCAGCGAGTACAGGGCGGTTGTTTTGACCCTCGGTGCCAGCGCTCAGGCGCTTTTAACAAGGGGTGTGCTGTACACGGCTGTTACGAGGGCGAAGGAGCTTTTGATCATGGTAGGCGATGAGCAGACTGCTTATCGCATGATAGATAACTTCCGCCAGTCCCGGCGGTATTCCGCCCTGCGCGTGCGCCTTATGGAGCTGTGCGGCGTATGAGCTTTGCTGATAGACTTCTTGACCTTGTGTACCCGCCCCGCTGTGCCTTTTGCCGCAGGCTTTTGTGGAAGGACGCGCTTGCCTGCCCGGAATGTATAAAGTCTTTGCCGTATACCGGCGCCGCCGCGAGGGGCATAAAAATAGCGCACATTGCCGACTGCGTGTCACCGCTTTATTATGAGGGTGACGTTCGCGCCTCGCTTTTGAGATATAAATTTCACTCGTTAACAGCTTATTCAAAGGTTTATAGTAAAATAATTGTAAAATGTATTGACGAATGTGGAATTTCCTGCGATATTATCACATGGGTGCCTTTGTCCGCAAGGAGACTGCGCAAAAGAGGCTATGATCAGGCACGGCTGCTTGCTGAGGAAATTGCGCGGGAAAAGAACATCCCCTGTGTCCGGCTGCTGAAAAAGACGGTGAACAATCCCGCCCAGTCCGGAACAGGCAGCCCCGAAAAGCGCAGAGCCAATGTGGCCGGGGTGTACGCCTACGCGGGAGAAGAGCCCCTTGAGGGAAAGTCCGTGCTGCTCGTTGATGATATAGTCACCACCGGAGCGACCCTCGGCGAGTGTGCCCGGGTATTGAAGGCTGCGGGCGCGGGGTCGGTTTACGCGGCCACCCTTGCAAGAACGAGAGAATAGATAAAGTTGTGATATAGATATTGAGGTGAAGCCGAATGGTCATTTTTGAAAAAGATATTGCAGTTGACATGGGAACAGCTTCTACCATGCTCTTTGAGCAGGGGAAAGGCATAGTCTCCAGAGAGCCCACCGTTGTGGCGGTCAACAAGTTCAACGGCAAAATATTAAAAGTCGGGCAGGAGGCCCAGCGTATGCTCGGGCGCACCCCGGCGGACACGGTAGCGATACATCCCGTGTGCGACGGCGTTATATCCGACTATGATATCGCGGCGCAGATGCTGCGGGAGCTTGTTTCAAGAGTGACCTCCGCAAGTCTCTTCAAGCCCAGGATACTCTGCTGCGTACCCAGCAGTATTTCCGGCGTTGAGGAGCGCGCCATGATAGACGCTGCCATTGAGGCCGGCGGCAGGAAGGTCTACCTTTTTGAAACCGCAGTCGCCACGGCTCTCGGCGCGGGAATAGACATCTCAAAGCCCGACGGGCATCTTGTGGTCGATATCGGCGGCGGTACAACGGATATAGCCATCGTCTCCGCCGGCGGCGTTGTGGAGTGCGAGTCCATCAACGCGGCGGGCGCGGCCTTTGACGAGTCCATCGTAAAGTTTATCCGCCGTAAGCACAATATGCTTATCGGTCTCGGCGCGGCTGAAGAGCTCAAACGCAGCATTGGCGGCGTTATACAGCGCCCTGATGTCGGCCTTGAGGAGGTAAAGGGCCGCAGCCTTACAAACGGCTTTCCCAAGGTCGTGAGCATCAGCGCGGCGGAGCTTATCGAAGCTTTTGTTGAGCCGATGAACCGTATCCTCGAGGGTATACACACCGTGCTCGAGCGCACGCCGCCCCAGCTGGTGGGTGATCTTGCCCAGAACGGCATCATCATGTCCGGCGGCGGGAGCCTTCTCTACGGCATCGACAGGCTGGTCGAGCGCAGCACCGGCATACGCACCACCGTTGTGGATGACGCGATATCCTGCGCAGCCTACGGTGCGGGTAAAATGCTCAAGCATCTTGACGATATGCAGGACGGTATGATGAATTTCCACCGCCGCAGACAGTTGAAGTAAAAAACCGGGAGTTGTTTTTATGGACACTTTTAAGGTTCAGAAAACCCTGACAAAGTTCAAAAAGAAAAATACGGACGAGCCGCCCCGCTGCTCGGCTGTCATCGTGGCGGCGGGCAGCTCCAGCCGCATGGGGTATGATAAGATAATGGGCGCCCTGGGCGGTATCCCCGTGCTTGTCAGGACTCTGCGGGCATTTGAGGAGTCTGATTATGTGGACGAGATAGTTCTTGTCACGAGACTTGAAATGCTCGAGCATGCCGCCATGCTCTGCGATAAGTACAGCATCAGCAAAATATCCAAGGTCATATGCGGCGGCAAAACCAGAACCGAATCCGCCCTTGCCGGTGTTTCCGAGGTGCGCAAGGGGGCAAAGCTTATCGCCATTCATGACGGGGCCCGGCCATTGGTAAGTCAGCAGCTGATAAAAAGGGTCGTATACGCGGCGAGGGATAATTACTCGGCCGTGCCCGCTATAAAATGCACCGACACACTGAAGGCTGTGGACGGTGACGGAAACGTGCGCGGCTCCGTGAACAGAGATAGCTTTGTGAGGATACAGACCCCACAGGTGTTTGAAGCCTCTTTAATAAAGGGCGCGCTTACCAGGGCCGTGAAGGACGGCGTTACACTGACGGATGACTGCTCTGCCATGGATATCATGGGTATAAAAACAGTCACAGTGGCGGGCGAGGAGAGCAATATAAAGCTCACAACGCCTATTGATATGGCCTTTGCCGAGGCGATACTCAGAGGCAAGTCATGAGGATAGGCCACGGATATGACGTGCACAGACTTGTGCCGGAACGAAAGCTCATACTCGGCGGGGTCGAGGTGCCCTATGAGCTGGGGCTGCTCGGGCATTCGGACGCCGACGTGCTGACCCATGCGCTGATGGACGCGCTTTTGGGAGCGGCGGCACTGGGCGATATAGGAGGGCATTTCCCGGACAATGACGATAGATACAAGGGCGCAGACAGCATAGCCCTTTTGAGAGAGGTTATTACCATCATTGGCGGAGCGGGCTATCGGGTGGAAAATGTTGATTGCACGATCCTTGCCCAGAGGCCGAAGTTAGCGCCCTTTATCCCGGCAATGAGGGAGCGCCTTGCACAGGCGATAGGTACCGATGTGTCGGCGGTGAGCGTAAAGGCGACGACAGAGGAGGGCCTTGGCTTTACCGGCGAAGGGCTTGGTATCGCCGCACATGCAGTCGCACTCATCGAAAAGATGCCAAAAAAAGAAAAATAACAAGTCTCGCGGCGGCGCATAAGATGTTATGTATCTGTGCGCTATGGCGGATATATCACGCAGGGCATAGGCGCCCTGCGTTTTTTTATATTTATGACAAATTGCCGCTTAACTGCGGCTGATAGGAGCGAGATATGACTCAATATCTGATAATGTGCCGTTCGCTGACCGCCGCCCAGAAATCCGCAAGGCTTTTGGAGCGCTCGGGAATAACGGCAGTTGTGATAAAAGCGCCCCAGCACCTTACTGGCAGCGGCTGCGGATACTCTGTGGCGCTGCATTCAAAGCTCAAGGAGGCGGCGGCCCTGCTGAAAAAATACCAGATGCTCAACGGGAAAATTTATGAGAGCGTGGACGGCGGAGAATATACGGAGGTGCGGTTTTGATATATCTTGATAACGGCGCGACTACGCTTATAAAACCTGCGTCCGTGGGGCGTGCGGTAACTCAGGCTATGCGCAGCATGGCAAGTCCCGGGCGGGGCGGGCACCCGCCCGCCATGCTGGCGGCGGAGACGGTTTATTCCTGTCGAGAAGCGGCGGCAGAGCTTTTCAATGTGCTGGAGCCGGAGCAGGTGGTCTTTACCATGAATGCGACACATGCGCTGAATATTGCCGTTAATTCCCTTGCCAAACCCGGTAATAGAGTGGTGGTCTCCGGATTTGAGCATAACTCCGTGACCCGTCCCCTGACGGCGAAGGGGGCGGAACTTGCGATTGCCGGCACGAAGCTTTTTGATACGGAGGATACGCTTGAGGACTTTGAAAGAAAGCTAAAGGGTGCGCAACTGTGCGTGTGCACCCATGTGTCAAATGTCTTTGGGTATGTACTGCCCATATATGAAATAGCCGGGCTGTGCAGACTCTATGGCGTGCCTCTTATTGTGGACGCCTCCCAGTCAGCAGGTGTGCTCGATGTGGATATGCAGAAGCTTGACGCGGAGTTTATCGCCATGCCAGGCCATAAATCCCTTTTCGGGCCCCAGGGCACGGGAATACTCCTCTGCAAAAATATGGGAAAGCCATATATGTTCGGCGGCTCCGGCTCTGACAGTGTTCCCCAGCATATGCCGGAATATCTGCCTGATGGCCTTGAAGCCGGCACCCACAATGTAAGCGGCATTGCGGGGCTTTTGGCTGGGATCAGGTATGTAAAAGCTACGGGGACTGAAAATATTTTGCACCATGAGCAGCGTTTGCTCAAAGCTATGGTAAACGGTCTCAATGGCAGTCAGGCAGAGCTTTTCACCGGACATGGGCAGAGCGGCGTCCTGTCTCTGCGCGTAAAAGGCATGGACTGTGAGCAGGTGGCGGGAGCGCTCGCCAGACGGGGGATCTGCGTGCGCTCAGGTATGCACTGCGCGCCCACCGCCCACCGCAGTGCAGGCACACTGGATACCGGCACCGTGCGATTCAGCTTCTCACCGTTCAATGATCAGCGGCAGATCAAAACGGCCTGCTCTGCCCTTCGTGAGATAATCGCAAAAGGAGAATAGTTTAAAAGATTTTAACATTATGATCACCGCTAAATGTTGCCAATTGGAAGAAAATGCTGTATAATATGCTGATAAGATTATGCGGTGAGCCGGGCCGCGCTTTTGAAGATTTTGAACGGAGTATTTTATGGAAGTTATCAGCGACGCGATCAGACGCGTTACAACTATGGGCGTTGCGGATGTCATTGACATTCTCATCGTTGCTTACCTAATATATAAGGCAATTTGGTTTGTACGCAGAACCAATTCCTATAACCTTGCGAAGGGACTCATACTCATCCTTTTGGTGCTGGGCTTATCTGAGTTCCTGCATTTGACAATGATAAACTTTGTCCTGCGCAAGGCGGTGGAATTGGGCCTGATCGCGCTGCTGATCCTCTTTCAGCCGGAACTGCGACGGATCCTTGAGCGTATGGGCAGCAGCGTCAGCACTAACCGCAGGGCAGAGAGCCCCGTTATCCAGACGGCCATCGCCCAGACGGTTCTTGCCTGCTCGGATATGTCCGAGTCAAGAACCGGCGCGCTGCTGATTTTTGAGCGGAATGTGAAGCTCGGCAGCATCATGAGCACGGGAACGATCATAAACGCCGATGTGACAGCGGAGCTTATCAAAAACCTCTTTTACAACAAAGCTCCCCTGCATGACGGGGCAGTCATTATCCGAGGCGGCCGGGTGGCGGCTGCGGGCTGCGTCCTGCCATTGACGCAGAGCAAGAACCTGAGCAAGGATCTGGGCATGCGCCACAGGGCCGGCATCGGCCTGAGCGAGCAGTCGGACGCGGTGGTCGTCATCGTCTCCGAGGAGACGGGAGCTATCTCCGTCGCTATCGACGGTATGCTAAAGCGCCATCTTTCGGCGCAGATGCTGGACAGGCTGCTGCACAGCGAGCTTGTTTCGGACGAGGAAGATGCGGAAAGCAAGAACGGTTTTACGGCGATGTTACGTAAGCTGTTCAGGGTGAAGCCAAATGAAGAAAAGAAATCTGATGAAAGCAATATATAACAGCCGTGTGTTTTGGGCGGTTATTTCTCTGGTCGCCTCTCTTGCCATCTGGTATTATGTGACGAGCGTTGATGAGGACGAGTACAGCCAGACCTTCTATGGCGTCCAGGTGGAGCTGAGCGGCGAGGACAGTCTGCGCGAAAACCGCAACATGGTCATAACCGACCTTGACACCAGCACGGTCTCCCTGCGCATCAAAGGGCCAAGAAGGGTCATAAGCAGCCTTGACGCGGACGATATTGTAGCCAGAATCGATGTGAGTAAGCTCACGCAGGCGGCATATACCACCCAGCAGTATACTGTGGAATTTCCCACAGGTGTCAATCGCCGGGATCTGGTCATTGAGTCCCGATATCCCGAGGCGGTGAGCTTTACAGTCTCCAAGCAGACAACAAAAACCGTTCCTGTGCGCGGCGGCTTTGAGGGCGAGATAGCAGAGGGGTACACAGCCGAGACCCCGGTGTTTGAGCCGTCCACCATCACCCTGACCGGGGCTGAAACCTATTTGGAGGATATAGCATACGCCTGGGTGACCTTTGGCACGGGGCTTACAGTTAACAGCACATACAGTGTTGAGTCCGGGTTTACGCTTATGGACGCTGACGACCGGCCCGTATCGACCACTGAGTTCAGCTATTCGACCGAGACAGTGACAGCGACACTTCCCATGCTGGAGATAAAAGATGTTCAGCTGGGCGTAGATATAGTTGAGGGCGCGGGGGCTACAAGCTCCAATGTGAAGATAAGCGTTGAGCCAAAGCAGATAAGCCTTGCCGGGGATTCAGCTATCCTTTCCGGCATCAACAGAATAATTCTTGACACTGTCGATTTAACTGATTTCGCGTCCACATATACGGAAACCTATGCGATACCAATCTCCAACGGACTGCGCAATCTTACCGGAGTGACAGAGGCGAAGGTGACTATCGAGGTCATTGGCCTTGAGACAAAGACCTTCCGCGTCAACAGTATTTCCTGCATAAACGAGGGCGATGGGACGGTCACTGATATCATAACCGAGAGTATAGAAGTCACCCTGCGCGGTACGGCGGAGGATCTCAGTAAGGTAAAGAGCGAGAATATACACGCCGTGGCTGACCTGGCCGATTATAAAGGCTCCACCGGCTCATATATGCCGGAGGTCAGAATATACGTGGACGGCTTTACAAATGTCGGCGCAATTGGTACGGAGACTATCTCCGTTGAAATAAGGAGGGCGTGATTTGACTCAGGAGGCTGTAATAACAAAGCTGCTGCCTGACAATATGGCTGAGGTCGTGGTGACTCGCGGTACCGCCTGCGGCAGCAACTGCGGTAACTGTGAAAGCTGCATTTACGACAGCAAGGTGAAAGCCGTTGCGAAAAATCCCATCGGCGCTGTCAGAGGGGAAAAGGTGGTAATTTCCAGCAAAACTTCATTTGTTTTTGGCGCGGCGATGCTCGTGTATGTTATGCCGCTCGTCCTGTTCCTGCTGGGCTTTGCCATCGCCCATATGCTCGGCGGCAGCGAGGGGATATGCGTGCTGACAAGCTTTATCGGTCTTGTACTGGGCGCGGTAGTTATCGTTCTCAGCCAACGGCTGAAAAAAGACAAAAAACCGCTGGTTTACACTATTATTGGGCATTCCGAGGAGGGCTGACGCATTATGATAAAGAGCATGACGGGCTATGGCAGCGCCAGCGGCAGCGCCCAGGGCTTCAATATCAGCGTGGAGCTGAAAAGTGTAAATAACCGTTTTTTGGATACCTCTGTGCGTATGCCGCGCAGCTTCATGTTTGCCGAGGACGCCGTGAAATCTGCCGTCCAGCGGCATATAAGCCGTGGCAAGGTCGATGTCTTTGTCACGGTGGATTCCGCCGGGACTGATGATGTCTGCGTCAAGGTCAATGAGGCGCTTTTGAAGGGCTATGTAGCTGCTGTAAAGCACATTGCTGAGGAATATGGGCTGCATGACGATGTAAGCGCCATGAGCGTTGCCCGCTTCCCGGAGGTGTTGACGGTTGAAAAGGCGGATATCGACACCGAAGCCGTTGCCGCCGCGATAGGCGAGCTTACGGAGCTCGCGCTGGAGGACTTTGATAAAATGCGCCTGCGTGAGGGCGAGAAGCTAAGGGACGATGTGCTCAAAAGGCTTGAGAATATCGACGCTCTGGTATCCGCGGTGGAGTATTCTGCCCCGGAGACGGTGAAGGCTTACCGCAGCCGCCTTGAGCAGAAGATGCAGGAAGTTCTGGGTACCGCCGGTATTGATGAGAGCCGTATCCTTGCCGAGGCGGCCATCTTTGCCGATCATATCGCCGTGGACGAGGAGACTGTGCGCCTGCGCAGCCATATGTCCCAGCTAAAGCAGATGGTCGAGGGCTCATCACCCACCGGAAGAAAGATCGACTTTCTTGTGCAGGAGTTTAACCGCGAGGCAAACACCATCGGCTCCAAGTGCCAAAATTCGGATATTGCCCATACGGTGGTCGATCTCAAATCCGAGATAGAGAAGATCCGCGAGCAGATCCAGAACATCGAATAGGAGCGCAGTATGAAGCTAATACCCATTGGTTTTGGGAACCTTGTCTCTGCGGACAGGGTGGTGTCTGTCATAAGTCCCGAGTCAGCGCCTATAAAGCGCATGATCCAGGACGTGCGTGAACGGGGGCTGCTTATTGACGCCTCCTTTGGCAGAAGCACCAAAGCAGTTATAGTCATGGACAGCGGCAATGTTGTTTTATCGGCGCTGGCACCGGAGGTTCTGGCTCAGCGCTTTTCTGAGTAAATTTTACAGGAGGGTGTTATTATATGGAGAAAAAGGGGAAACTGTTTGTTATATCCGGCCCGTCCGGGGCGGGGAAGAGCACTGTCGTGTTCAAAGCTGTGGAGAACCGCAGCGATGTATGCTTTTCCATTTCAGTCACGACCCGCAAGCCAAGACCTGGCGAGGTGGACGGTAAAGAGTATTTCTTTGTAGATCTTGACCGCTTTAAGGAGATGGTCGAGCATGACGAGCTGTTGGAGCACGCCGAATACGTGGCCAACTCCTACGGTACGCCCAGAGCCTACGTTCAGGAGCAGCTTGACGCGGGAAAAAACGTGCTGCTGGATATTGAGGTGCAGGGCGCGCGGCAGGTTCACGAAAAAATGCCCGAGGCGGTGATGATTTTCATCGTACCGCCATCAATGGAGGTTCTGAAGCAGCGTCTTGAAAACCGCGGCACCGATACTGCCCGTGCTATTGAGGCACGGCTTATCCGGGCAAAGCAGGAATACGCCGAAGCGGATTTCTACGATTATATTATTGTTAATGACGATGCCGGGAAAGCGGCGAAGGAATTTGAAGCGATCATAACCGCTGAGAGCTGCCGCGCTGCCGAGCATATGGATATTCTTAAAAACGCCTGAATAAATAATTATGCCGCATTTGCGGCGGAATGGAGATTGATTATTATGATGCTTTATCCCCCTGTTGCTGAGCTTGTCGATAAGATCGGCAGCCGTTACCAGCTTGTGAACCTTGTTGCCAAGAGAGCCCGTGTAATCTCCGAGACTGCTGAGGAGAAGCAGGAGCCCCTGGAGCGCAAGCCTGTTTCCTCTGCCATTGACGAGGTTTATACCGGCAAGCTCACCATAAAGTAATTTCACGGAGGGGCGCATGGCGGCAAAAATTGCAAAAATAGCGGTTTCTGCCGCAACATACAGTATAGACAAGCCCTATGATTACCTTATCCCCGGCGAGCTTCTGGATAAAGCCTTACCGGGCGCGCGCGTGTATGTGCCGTTTTCAAGGGGCAACCGCCGCAGCGAGGGTGTGATCCTTGCTGTGGAGGAGGGCAGCTGCCTTGAAAAGCTTAAAAGCATTGAGGCTGTGCTGGATGATGAGCCGGTACTGAAGCCCTGGCAGCTGAAGCTTGCCCTTTTCATGCGCGAGCGCTTTTTCTGCACTGTGTATGACGCTGCGCGTGCGTTATTGCCGGCAGGGCTTTGGCTCAAGGAGGACGGCCGCCGCCGGGTCAATGATAAAACCGTGGAGATGGCGCGGCTTGCTGTCTCCCCGGAGGACGCCGATGTTATCGCGGAAAATAAGCGCCGCCGCTCACCCATGCAGGCGGAGCTGCTGTCCGCCCTGTGCGGCTTCGATGCCCTGCCAAGTCAGGACTTGATGCGCCATACCGGAGCTTCACACCAGTCATTGAAGGCTTTGTGCAAGGCGGGGCTTGTAGAGCTGTTTTATATTGAGGTCTACCGCCGGCCGGAAACCACGGAAGTTGAGAGCCTGCCTATGCCGGAGCTCAATGACGCACAGCAGCTTGCCTTTGATGGGCTGAATGCCCTTGCCATGGAGGGGAAAAGCACCACTGCGCTGCTCTTTGGAGTCACAGGCAGCGGTAAGACCAGCGTCTATATGCATCTGATCAGCCGCCAGCTTGAGCGTGGGAAAAGCGCTATCCTTCTTGTCCCGGAGATCGCTCTGACCCCCCAGATGCTCAACACCTTTGCCGCGCGCTTCGGTGATAATATTGCCGTGCAGCACAGCAGCCTATCAGTAGGTGAACGCTATGACGAGTATAAGCGAATCAGGGACGGGAAAGCCCGGCTTGTTATCGGCACCCGCAGCGCGGTGTTTGCCCCGGCGGAAAATCTGGGGCTTATCATCATCGACGAGGAGCAGGAAGAGAGCTATCGTTCGGAAAATACCCCCAGGTATAACGCGAGAGATATAGCCAAATATCGCTGCTACAAGTCAAATGCGCTGCTGCTGCTTGGCTCGGCAACGCCGGACATACAGAGCCGTTACCTTGCAAAAACCGGCAAATACGCTTATTTTTCGCTCCCGAACCGCTATAATGAGCTGAGTATGCCCAAGGTAAAAATAGCGGATATGAAGCGGGAGCTGCGCCGTGGAAACGGCGGGAATATCAGCTCCGTTTTACGTGAGGAGCTTGAGAAAAACATTGAAAACGGCGAGCAGAGTATCCTGCTCATTAACCGCCGCGGCGCAAACCGCCTGATAAGCTGCGGCGAATGTGGTTTTACCTTCCGCTGCCCCAGATGCAGCGTATCATTGACCTATCACAGCAACAATAACCGCCTCATTTGTCATCATTGCGGCTTTTCACGGCGTCTGCCGGAGGAATGTCCGGACTGCGGCGGCGCGTTCAAGTTCGTCGGCGCGGGTACCCAGCTTGTTGAACAGGAGCTTAACGAGCTTTTCCCAAGCGTGCCGGTGCTGCGTGTAGATACTGACACAGTCAGCCCTGCTGGTTCCCATGAGAGGCTTTTTGAGAGGTTCAGAAATGAAAATATCCCCATCATGGTTGGAACACAGATGGTCGCGAAGGGACTTAATTTTGACAATGTGACTTTGGTGGGTGTTGTTTCTGCCGACCAGAGCCTTTATGCCGGGGATTACCGGGCGGGGGAGAGAACATTCTCCCTGATAACTCAGGTGATAGGCCGCAGCGGCCGGGCCAGCAAGGAGGGGCGCGCCGTGATCCAGACCTTTACACCGGATAATGAGACGCTTATTCAGGCGGCAAGGCAGGATTATGAGGCCTTTTTTTGCTCGGAGATCGAGCTTCGGCGCCTGCAAAACTCCCCGCCCTTTACAGACGCGCTGGCTATCACCGCCTCCGGGCAGGACGAGATTCAGGTCATTAACGCGTGCCGCTTTGCAAAGCAGCTTCTGGATAATGCCCCGTCCCGCTGCGGAATATCGACCCTTGGCCCCACGCCGCTTGCTGTGGTTAAGGTCAACAACCGATACAGATACAGGGTAAATATCTGCTGCAAGGCAAATAGCGAGGTGCGCGCCTGCATAGCGGACGCTGTTGTCAAGTGCAGCAGGGACAGCCGTTTTAAGGGCGTATCCGTCTTTGCGGATAATGACCCGGTAGATTGAATTTGAGAATAATTCCGCTCTTGCGGATTTGAATGGAGAATATACGATGGCAATTCGCAATATTTTGACCAAAGAAGAGCCCACACTCTATAAGCACTGCCGACCCGTTACCGATTTTAACCCCCGCCTTCACCAGCTGCTGGACGATATGCGGGAGACTCTCGACCGGGCTGACGGCGTGGGGCTTGCAGCGCCCCAGGTGGGAATTCTGCGCAGAGCGGTGCTGGTTATTGAGACAAATGTGGCTGAGGACGAGGAAGAATATTTCATTGAGCTTATAAACCCGGAGATCATCGAAAGCTCCGGCGCTCAGAAGGGCGCTGAGGGCTGCCTGAGCGTGCCGGGGGAATACGGCGTTGTTGAGCGGCCCATGAATGTGAAAGTCCGCGCTCAGGACAGGAATGGAAAGTGGTTCGAGGTAGAGGGCACTGGGCTTACAGCCCGCTGCTTTTGCCATGAGATCGACCATCTTGACGGCGTGATGTTTACTGCCAAAGCCGAGCGCATGCTCAGCGAGGAAGAGCTGCAAAATATTCAGGGCTGACAGGAGGGCGTTTATGCGCATAGTTTTTATGGGGACACCGGACTTTGCTGCCGCCTCCCTTGATGAGCTTTTGACACAGGGCTTTGAGGTGGTGGGTGTGTTCACCCAGCCGGATAAACCCAAGGGCCGCGGCATGGAGACGGGCCTTTCACCGGTGAAGGAGATCGCTCTGCGGCATAATATCCCAGTGTTCCAGCCGCTTAAAATGCGGGACGGTACTGCTCTGCGTCAGATACAGGAGCTTGACCCGGACATTCTTGCGGTGGTGGCCTACGGCAGGATACTGCCTGATGACATTCTCGCTGTACCAAAATACGGCGCGGTGAACGTCCACGGCTCGCTGCTGCCCAGATACAGAGGAGCAGCCCCTATACAGTGGTCAGTCATCAACGGCGATAAGCTTACGGGTGTTACAACCATGTTCCTTGCAAGCGAGATGGACGCGGGCGACATCATTTATACAGACGAGACGGAAATCGGCGAATATGAGACCTCAGGAGAGCTTTTTGACAGGCTCAAGCTGATGGGCGCAAAGCTCCTTGTGAAGACCCTGCGGGATATCGAGGCGGGTACTGCCCCCAGACGCGCGCAGGAGCATGACAAGGCGACTTTTGCGCCAATGCTGGATAAGTCCCTTTCTCCCATCGATTGGAACAGACCGCCGAGGGCTGTTTTGAAGCAGATTTATGGGCTACAACCCTGGCCGGTGGCCACAATGGAGCTTGAAGGGGCCGTATACAGAGTTTTTGCCGCAGATTATACCGACACAAAGACCTGCAAAGCTCCGGGAAGCGTTGTTTCCACTGATAAGGGCGGGATAGAGATTGCCTGCGCTGACGGCGAGACTTTGATGATTAACGAGCTTCAGGCTCCGGGAAAAAAGCGTATGGCGGCGATGGATTTTCTGCGCGGCCACAAGCTTAAAATCGACTGATGAGCCAGAATAACGCGAGACGAGCCGCCCTTGCCGCGCTGGAGAGATGCAGGCGCAGTGGGGCATGGTCTGGGGCGTCGGTTGACGGCGCGATAAAAAAATATGAGCTTGACAGGAGAGACGCCGCCCTTGCCGCGCGGCTGTGTTTGGGTGTGCTGCAAAATTCCGACTGTCTGGACTTTTATATTTCCGGGTTTTCAAGCCGTAAGCTGGGTGACATTGAGCCAAAACTGCTGGATATTCTCCGCATTGGCGCCTATCAGCTTTCCTTTTTGGACAAGATACCCGCCTCCGCCGCTGTTGACGAGAGCGTGAAGCTATGCAGCAGCTGCGCAATGGGCAGGGCATCGGGTTTTGTTAACGCGGTTTTGCGCCGTATGGCGGAAAGGCGAGGAGAACTTCCCGAGCCGCCCGGAAAAGGGAGCGCGCAGTATCTCAGCGTTAAATACAGCTATCCCAAATGGTTGACTGAGCGCCTGGTCAACATCTGCGGCTATGACTCGGCTGAGGACTTTTTTAGGCTTTGCAATACCCCCGCGCCGCTGACGATACAGGTGAACAGCCTGAAAATAAGCGCGCCGGACTATGAGCAGATGCTCAGACAGGCGGGTGTTGAATATACGGCTGACGGCGCTGTTTACGGCTGCCTGTATATAAGCGGCGGCAGCGTTGCTGATTTGCCCGGCTATGATGAGGGGCTTTTCTATGTGCAGGATAAGGCCGCCCGCTTGGCTGCCGCTATTGCTGAGCCAAAGCCCGGAATGAAGCTTCTTGATTGCTGCGCTGCCCCCGGAGGCAAGTCCTTTGCAGCCGCCATCCTTATGCAAAACCGGGGAGAAATACTCTCTCGGGATATACACGAAAAAAAGCTGGGCTTGATCCGCTCCGGCGCGGAAAGACTTGGGATCAGCATTATATCACCGGCTGTCGGTGACGCTCGCGAGAGTGATCCGGAGCTTAGCGATGTATTTGATGTTGTGATCTGTGATGTGCCCTGCTCCGGTATGGGCGTTATCCGCAAAAAACCTGAAATACGCCGGAAGTCTCTGGCAGAGCTTGAGGGCTTGCCTGAAATACAGCTGGCGATAATAAACAATGCCGCGGGCTTCGTAAAGCCCGGCGGAACGCTGCTATATTCCACCTGCACGATATTTCCGGAAGAAAATGAGGAAGTTGTCGGGGCATTTTTGGCGGAAAACAACGGCTTTGAAGCGGAGAATTTCTCCCTGTGCGGTATAGAAAGCCGCAACGGAATGTATACTTTTTTCCCGCAGAAAGATGGGTCAGACGGATTTTTTGCCGCGAGGTTGAGAAGGAAAAACTAATGGAGAAAGATATCCTTTCCATGCTCCCGGGGGAGCTGGAAGCCGCCCTTGAAGAGCTGGGCGAGCCAAAATACAGAGCTGGGCAGATCTTCCAGTGGCTCAGCCGCGGCGTGCGCGACTTTGATGAGATGACCAATCTCTCAAAGCCACTGCGGGAAAAGCTAAAGGCGGCGTTCAGCCTGTATAGGCCGAAGGCCGTTTCAAAGCAGGTTTCCGCGTTGGACGGGACAATAAAATATCTTTGGGAGCTGTATGACGGAAACTGTGTGGAAACGGTCGTCATGAGCTATAAACACGGAAACACCGTCTGCATTTCAAGTCAGGTGGGCTGTCGGCAGGGCTGCGCTTTCTGCGCATCCACCATCGGTGGGCTTGTGCGCTGCCTTGAGCCGTCAGAGATGCTGGACGAGGTGCTCTATTCCCAGATAGACTCCGGCAAGCCAATATCCAATATCGTGCTCATGGGTATAGGCGAGCCGCTCGATAATTTTGACAATGTTATGCGCTTTTTAGAGCTTGTGAACCATCCAAAGGGGCTAAACATCGGAATGAGGCATATTTCTCTCTCCACCTGCGGCATAATCGAACGCTTTGATGAGCTCGCGGAGAGAAATATGCAGCTTACACTGTCTGTATCCCTCCATGCGCCGGACGATGAGACACGCTCGAAGATAATGCCCGCTAACCACGGACGGGGTGTTGACAGGCTGATGGCAGCCTGCCGCAGATATTATGACGCCACAGGCCGGCGCATATCCTTTGAATACGCCATGATAGACGGGGTGAATGACACGGAGTACCACGCGAGGCTTCTTGCAAAGCAGGCGAGGAGCGTAAGTGCTCATGTGAACCTTATTCCCCTCAACCGTGTGGAGGAGAGACAGCAATTTCGACCCTCCACGGCGGGGCACATGAAAGCGTTTATAAAGATACTTGAGGACAGCGGCGTGAATGTGACAGTGCGCCGCAAGCTTGGCGGAGATGTTGACGCGTCCTGCGGCCAGCTTAGACGCAGAAGGGAAAAGCTCACGAATTAAAGGGGGCGAGGCATGTATGAAGAGCTTTGGCATCACCGATAAAGGTCAGTACAGAGCTGATAATCAGGACAGCTTCATAATTGAAAAATGCGACGCTCAGAACTGCCTTATTGCCGCTTTGTGCGACGGAATGGGCGGGGCAAAGGCCGGCGGACTTGCAAGCCAGCTTTCAAACAAGGCTTTCGTCTCGTATATATACGCGAAGCTTACCTCCAGAGTCAAGCGCAGCATCAGTCCTGAGCGTATGCTCAAGGACGCCTGTGCCGAGGCAAACGGAGTTGCCTATGAATACTCACAGTTTGACGAAGAATTCAGCGGTATGGGCACCACTATTGTGGGCGGTGTGATAAAGAATGACGGCAGCGGTTATATTATTAATGTGGGCGACAGCCGGGCTTACAGGATATCACGGCGCAGCGGCATCAGCCAGATAACCCGCGATCACTCGCTGGTGGAGGACCTGGTGGAGTTTGGCGCGATAACACGCGAGCAGGCGCGAAATCACCCCCAGAAAAATGTTATAACCCGTGCACTTGGCTCCGATGCCTCGGTGGAGGCCGATTTTTTCGAGTTTAAGCTCAAAAACGGCGATGTGCTGCTGCTCTGTTCGGATGGGCTTTCAAATATAGTCACTGATGAAGAGATGCTCGAGCAGGTCAGAGAGACAAACGAACCGGAGTACCTTTGCCGGGCACTCATGGAAATGGCCCTGGAGCGGGGCGCAAGAGACAATGTCACCGTGGTCGCGGTGACGCGGTAAATGGAGAAGCAGATGAATACTAACGATAAATATATTGGGAAGGTACTGGACGATAGATACCGCATACAGAGCGTTATCGGTGAGGGAGGCATGGCCATGGTCTACAAGGCCACTGATCTGCGCCTTGACCGCAGTGTGGCTGTGAAGATCATGCGTGACGAGATGGCGGATGATGAGGAATTTCGTTCCCGCTTCTGCGCCGAGTCCCACGCTGTTGCCATGCTGTCCCATCCCAATATTGTTGCGGTATACGATGTGAGCCACAGTGACGCTATGGAATACATAGTGATGGAACTGGTAGATGGGATCACCCTTAAGCAGTATATTGACCGCAAGGGCGCTCTTGCGTGGAAAGAGGCGCAGCATTTTGCCCGCCAGATCGCAAAGGCTCTGTCCCATGCCCATGAGCGGGGCATCATCCACCGGGATATCAAGCCTCAGAACATCATGCTTTTGCGTGACGGCACAATAAAGGTGGGAGACTTTGGCATCGCTGCGCTGGAAAACGAGATACACGAGGAAAACGGTCAGGCTATCGGCTCCATTCACTATATAGCGCCTGAACAGGCAAGGGGAGAGTTCCCCGACGCGAGAAGCGATATCTATTCCCTTGGCGTGGTGATGTATGAGATGCTCACCGGGGAAAAGCCATATGTGGGCGAGACGCTGGGAGAGATAGCCGTTCAGCACATGAATGCCGCCCCCGTGCCGCCCCATGAAAAGAAGCCGGACATTCCGCCGGAGCTTGAGCGCATTACCCTCAAGGCCATGCACGCGGATATTGAGCAGCGCTACCAGACGGCGGGCGAGCTGCTGGACGATCTTGATAAGTTCGGCGCGGCCCAGCACCCGGAGGAGCCGGAAGAGCCGGAGCCTGTGGCTCCCATAAAAACGAAGGAGCTCACAAAGACAAAGTTTGTCCGCCGCAGGAGGCGGGCAGGGAAGGTCAGCTTCCTCACGGGTGTGTTTGCCGTGCTTGTGTCGGCGTTGCTGCTGTTCTCATTTCTCTGGCGCTTCTGGCTGGGTGATATCTTTGCCGAGGCAGAGCGGGTCGAGCTGCCGAACTTTGTTGGTATGGATTATAGCGCTATTACCTCAAGCTCTGAGTATGCATCCATGTACAACTTCAATGTTATTTTTGTGGTAGATCCCGCGGCTCAGCCCGGCGTCGTCACTGAGCAAAGCCCAAATGCTGGGCGCAGCATGATGCTTACGCCTAATGGAATAGATGTTGAACTGACGGTCAGCACCAATGAATCTGTGGCTCCTGTCCCCGGTGTTATCGGTATGGATTACAGAGACGCTGTGAACACCATGTATCAGGCCGGGTTTAATGTGGAGATACAGAACACCCTTTCCGATGAATTTACAAGAGACACCGTTATCAGCACAAGCCCAAATCAGGGCGAGGAGATGAGTATAGGCACAGTGGTTTATATGACCGTCAGCAGCGGAACCGAGATAAGATCAGTATCCGTGCCGAACTTTATCGGCCTTGATGAGAATACCGCTGCTGCCCAGATACAGGGCGCCGGTCTTGTTTACGGCGGCAGCCAGCGCGTCCAGAGCGACCTTGATGCTGGCACGGTCATTGACCAGAGCATAGCTGCCTTCAGCAGTGTGGAAGAGCGGTCAAAGGTGGTTCTCACCGTTTCCGCCGGTGCGGAGGGCTGATGGCAAAGGGCGTTATTATAAAAGCTCTCAGCGGCTTTTACTATGTGCAGACCGAGCGTGACGTAATAGCCTGCCGCGCAAGGGGCAGGTTTCGCGCCGACGGTACTTCCCCCCTCGTAGGCGACAGAGTGAGCGTACTTATCGAGGGCAACGGTAAGGGACGGGTTGAGAGCCTTGAACCGAGGCGCAACTGGTTTGTGCGCCCCGCTGTTGCCAATGTTGACGCGATTGTGTTCGTCGCCGCAAATACTAACCCGGTGACAGACCCGTTTTTAATTGACAGAGTGTCAGTCATCGCAGGGGCAGCTGACTGCGAGCTTATTGTCTGTGTCAATAAGATAGATATTGACCCGGCCCTGGCGCTGTGTGATATTTATTCCAAGGCGGGATTTACCGTAATCCGAACCAGTGCTGAGACAGGCGAGGGGATAGACGAGCTGCGTCAGGCCCTGCAAGGCAGGGTAAGCGCCTTTACAGGCAACTCAGGCGTGGGAAAATCCAGCCTTATCAACCGCCTGTTGCCCGACGCGGATATCCCGACAGGTCAAGTCAGTGACAGGCTGGGCCGCGGCAAGCACACCACCCGCCATGTGGAGCTTTACGCGCTGGACGCGGAGAGCTTTGTGGCTGACACGCCGGGCTTTGCGTCCTTCGATATCGAAATGATGCAGCCTATTGCCAAGGAGGAGCTTCAGCATCTTTTCATTGAGTTTGAGCCGTACATAGGCGCTTGCCGCTTTGCCGACTGCGCCCATTTGAAGGAGCCGGACTGCGCCGTGACGCGCGCGGTGGCCGAGGGCAGGATCTCCGAGGTGAGGTATAAGTCCTATGAGCGCTTGTATGACCTCACAGCCCGCCGTCTGCCATGGGAGATCAAGGAGAAATAATGTTTACAGGAGGCAAACCCGCGAGGTTATGCTTTTTGTCAACAAAATATAGGGTCATATTTTGCCGCCCCCTGCGTATAATGAATTGATTATACGGAGAGGGGCGGTTATTTTGCGCAAGGGCAGAGGAGGTATATTTGGCTGCATAGCCATATTTGCCGGTATCATTATTATTTTGTCGCTGGTACTGCCCACGGAGTTTTGGTGGTTCATATTTGCGGCAGCGCTTATTGCTTTGGGGATATGGTATATAAGATGTTGAGGAGGGTTAAAAATGAGGATATATGTTTTTCGCCTGCCCAGGTTTCTCGCGAGGATCATTGAGGGCATACGCAGAGGGTAATATATGAACAGCAGAGCGCATATGCTGTACAAACTGTGCAGCAAGGAGATTAGACTATGGAAATAAACTTTGAAAATAAGACGGTCGGCGCATACAGGGAAGTTTTTCATCAGATAAAGCGCATACAGGAGAGCGCGGAGAGCGTTGTCCCCGATACAAACGACGATATCGGCAGGGTAGCCTCCGTTCAGACCTCTGTGCTGCTCAAGAGCAAGGAACTGACTTCACGGGGCGTCAGCGTGACAGGAGAGATCTGCGCTGCTCTCATGTACATAACCGAAGGCGAGAACGCGGTGTCATTTGTTCGCCTGACAAAGAGCTTTGAGCTCGAGTACGACATGGGAGAAATGGAGGGGGATATCAGGGCGCAGATCGCCCTGAGCGTCACAAACAGCGAGGCGAGGGTCATAAATCCGCGCAAGGTCTCCGTGACAGTGGAGCTTGCCGGGGAGCTGAGCTGTTACCGGCAGGAAACGGTCACTGTTGAGACGATGCTGCCGGAGGGAGGCTGCGAGGGGCTGCATGCCAAGTTTGAGACGGTGGAGGCTGTAATAGCAAACGCAGTTTGTGAAAAGACCTTTGCCCTCAATGAGCAATTTGCCATACCGAGGGAGAAGCCGGCCCCTGCGCAGATAATATCTCAAAAGTCAGAATTTTGCGTCAGTGAAACTCAGCATGTTGGCACAAAGGCGGTTATAAAAGGCGGTTTGGAGCTTGAGATTTGTTATTTGACAGCTGAGGGCGGTTATCCGGTGACAACGGCCTTTTCCGCGCCATTCTCACAGATAATCGACACAGCCGAGGAAGAGATGGACGGCTGTACTGTGATGATAGAGCTCACCTCCGCATACTATGAGCTTATCGACACAATAAATGGCGACAAGGCCGTTGACGCGGAGATACACGCCGTTTTGCAGCTCGTAAGCCGCCGCCGCAGGGAAATCAGCTTCGTGTCCGACGCTTACAGCAATCTGACGAGCGCCGTCTGCACCGCCCAGAGCAGCCAACTGACGCTCTCCTCCGGTATGGAGACGCTGAGACTCAGTAAAGAGGAGCGGATAAGCGTTTCCGAGGACTGCGCCGATGTGCTTTGTGTCCTCTCAACGCTGAGCCAGCAGACGGCGGGCTCGGGAAAATGCTCCGCATCTGCCGCGCTGGATATAATTTACCGCACGGAGGCAGGAAGCCTTTCGGCGGTAAGACGTGTCGTAACGCTTGAGGGAGAATGTCAGGATCAGCCCATGCGGATAATTTCATCAAGGCTCACAGGCCTGTATTTAAGGCCAAACGGCGGTGAAATAGACAGCCGCATAAGCGCGGAGCTATATTGCCATAGCTGTCGTTATGCGGAAATAACCCGGGTCGGAGCCGTGGCGCTCAACGAGGAGGAGGCTTATGACTGGGCGGCTCTCCCGGCAGTTACCGTTGTGCGCACGGAGGGGGAGAGCTTTTGGGAGCTTGCAAAGCGCTATCACTCCTGCGAAACCGCTATTGCCGCGATGAATCCCGAAAGCGAAGGCCGTATGCTTTTGATCCCTAAGCAGATTTGAACTTTATAATATTTTCAAGACGCCGAATTTTTCAGCGTCTTGAAAATTTTGCTCTTGTCATATCAGCGCCGGCGTGATAAAATATTAAACCGAAATTATACTTCGTGCTAACAATGCGAAAGAGGAGATGCTTATATGTCAGGACATTCCAAGTGGCACAATATACAGAAAACCAAGGGAGCGGCTGACGCGAAGCGTGCGCAGACCTTTACCAAGATCGCCAGAGAGATGATCGTTGCCGTCAAGGAAGGCGGCGGCGACCCCCGCAGCAATTCCAGGCTCGCTGCTGTTGTTGCCAAGGCGAAGGCTGCCAATATGCCTAATGATAATATAAAGCGCACCATTGATAAGGCTTTGGGCGCCGGCAACACCGAGAACTATGAGAAGATAGTTTATGAAGGCTATGGCCCCTGCGGCGTGGCCGTCATCGTTGAGACAATGACCGATAACCGCAACCGCACCGCCGGCGAGATGCGGCATTATTTTGATAAGTACGGCGGAAACATGGGCGCTGCCAACTGCGTGTCCTGGTCTTTCGATAAAAAGGGAGTCATCGTCATTGACAATGAGGACGAGGAGCTTGACGAGGACACCGTGATGATGGACGCGCTGGATGCGGGCGCTGCCGATTTTGAGGCTGAGGGCGAGGTCATGACGGTCTACACCGGCGTTGACGATGTTGCCGATGTATCTGACGCGCTCACCGCCAAGGGCTATAAGCTTCTTTCCGCTCAGGTTGAGATGCTGCCCCAGAACGGCTATATCAAGCTCAGCAATGAGGACGACATCAAGAACATGCAGAAGATGCTGGATATGTTTGAGGACAATGACGACGTCCAGAACGTCTGGCACAACTGGGAGGACGCTGAGTAAGCGCCTTTGCCGATGCTGAAAAGCCCCGCTTCGCGGGGCTTTTTCCGTTAACAAAATATACTTTTATTCTTGGCAATAATGTGGTAAAATACAACGAAAGGGAGTGAAAGCGCTGTGCCGAAGCAGCAGGGAATAAAAAAAATAGCGGACAACCGCAAGGCATTTCATGACTACTTTGTGCTTGAGCGCTTTGAAGCGGGTATTGAGCTTGCCGGTACGGAGGTCAAGTCGATCCGTGCTGGGCAGGTCAATCTGAAGGACGCTTTCTGTACCGTGAAGGATGGGGAGCTTTTTGTGCGCGGTATGCACATAAGCCCCTATGAGCACGGCAATATCTTCAACAAGGATCCGGTTCGCCCGCGCAGGCTTCTGATGCACAAGCGCGAGATCCTGAAGATCCACGCCCGCGTTATGCAGGACGGCGTCGCCTTGATCCCGCTCTCACTGTATTTTAAGGACAGCCGCGTGAAGGTGGAGCTTGGCCTCTGCAAGGGCAAAAAGAATTATGACAAACGTGAGAGCGAAGCGGACAGGCAGTCCAAACGCGACATAGACAGAATTATGAAAGAGAGGAATATGTAAATGTCAAATCCGATTGTCACCATCGAGATGGAAAACGGCGATGTTATCAAGGCGGAGCTTTATCCCGAAACTGCCCCTAACACAGTCAATAATTTCATCTCCCTCATCAATAAGGGCTACTATAACGGCCTGATCTTCCACCGGGTTATTCCCGGCTTCATGATCCAGGGCGGCGACCCCAAGGGGACAGGCACCGGCGGCCCCGGATACAGCATCAAGGGCGAGTTTGATTCAAACGGCGTGAAGAACCCCGTAAAGCACACCCGCGGCGTGCTGTCCATGGCCCGTACAATGGCGCCCAACTCCGCCGGAAGCCAGTTTTTCATCATGCACGAGGATGCGCCTCATCTTGACGGTCAGTATGCCGCCTTTGGCAAGGTCATCGAGGGCATTGAGGCGGTTGACAATATCTGTGCTGTGCGCACGGATTATAACGATAAGCCCCGCACGCCCCAGCGTATGAAGACTGTCACCGTTGAAACCTTTGGCGTTGACTACCCCGAGCCTATTAAGGCCTGAGCCGCGGAGCGCCCAAACACATCAATAAACGGGTCGTTGACCCGTTTTATATGGGGATGTAACGGTTTCGACGGGGG
>DKYJ01000046.1:42264-52587 GCA_002493305.1 Clostridiales bacterium UBA7103
CTGTTCTTCTCGCTGCTTAATTAGCGAGCGTCTGACCCGGGAGGACCACGGCCCGGGCTCGGGCGTCGATTAGTGGTGCCCGTGAGTGCGCAAAGCTTTGAGCGCACCATGCATAATGAAGCTACCAAGCCCCGCAGCGTGACGGCCTGCGGCGGGGCGAGGGAAAGTAAACGACCGTCTGCGCCCGGAGAAGTTCCTGTTAAAGTACTTTCGGACGGGGGTTCAACTCCCCCCATCTCCACCAAACAGTCAGAATCCGAACCTTTTGGGTTCGGATTCTGTGCTTTTAACTCCACCACGTCGGAGCAAGCTTCATATCACTTGCTCCGACTTTTTAACAAAAGTCAGAGCGCGCTCATGCTGCTGTTCCCCCTTCCAAAATCACAACCGCTTTGCTGGGTTGTGATTTTGTTTTTGTGCAGACGAGAAGATTTTGGCACATATTCTTTTGCGATATCATAAAACAAAAATCCGTTCTCGGTTGAGGGTGGATTTTTGTTTTGTATTCTTAATTTTTCATTATTCAATATTCATTACTCATTAAAACGGTTTTTTGTAATGAATAATGAATAATGAAGTCGCTTCGCTGATGAATAATTATTTTCTTCCGTCAGCGATATAAAAATATTCCACTAAACTTAAACAAATTATACAGCGTGCACAATTGCCACAAAGTTAACAGAACAAAATGCGCGTTTCCACTTGCGGCTTGTGCATTTTGCATATATAATAAATTAAACAAATCAGAAAATGAGGAGCTGCTTATGGAGTCAAAATACGCGGGTTATATGGGGAAAATCATGCAGGTGGATCTGACGACTGAGACCGTGAAAGAGTACCCATGGAGTGATGAGCAGAGGGAACTGTTTCTGGGCGGCAAGATCATGGCTGCCCGGATACTCTATGAGCACCTGACGGGGAAGGAGGAGGCCTTTTCCGAGGAAAACTGGGTCGTCATTGCAACAGGCCCGCTCACCGGCACCGGCGCCCCAAGCTCCGCGAGATTTGATATTTCTGCCCTCTCTCCGCAGACAGGTATTCTGGCTTCCTCCAACTGCGGCGGCAGCTTTGGCTTTTACCTGAAAAAGGCGGGATATGACGCCCTTATACTTACCGGAAGGTGCCGCAGCCATCGGTGGCTTGAGATAACAGACGATAAGTTTGAGTTTCATGACGCGGATGAGCTTTGGGGAATGAAAACAGGGGAGTGCCAGAAAAAGCTTACAGAGCTTACAGGGAAAAAGATGTTAGGCAGACTATGCATTGGCCCTGCCGGGGAAAATCTGGTAAAATACGCTGGGATCATCAGCGACGAGCGAGCGGCAGGCCGAACCGGCATGGGCGCGGTGCTGGGCTGGAAGAATCTGAAGGCTATTACCGCCAGCGGCAGCAAAACAGTGCCAATTTTTGATAAGGAGCAGACAGTTGCCTGGTGCAAAAAGTGGTTTACATACTTGCAGAAGCACCCGCTTACCGGTGAACAGCTTCCGAAGATGGGTACGGCGGGGCTTGTCAGTTCCATGCAGATGCACGGGCTGCTTGCCACTAAAAACTATTCCGCCGGCCAGTACGAGGATTTTGACATGGTCAGCGGCGAGACTCTGGCAGAGGAGTATAACATCGTAAACAAGGGCTGTCTGACCTGTCCAATCCGCTGCGGCAGAACGGTGAAGGTTCAGGGGCAGGCCGTGAAAGGGCCTGAGCTTGAGACGCTGGGACTTCTGGGTGGAAACATCTGTAACAATGACATGCAAAAGATCCTTGACTGGAACTATGAGCTTGATGAGCTGGGCATGGACACCATTTCCGCCGCCAATACGATTGCATGGGCTATGGAGGCCAATGAAAAGGGCATATGGAACAATGGCCTGCAATTTGGAAAGGTGGAGGAGCTTTCGCAGATATTTGAGGACATTGCCTACCGCCGGGGGATAGGAAACGAGCTTGCCGAGGGCAGCAGGCGCCTTTCGGAGAAGATGGGCGGCAAGGAATTTGCCATGCACTCCAAGGGCCTGGAGCTTGCGGCTTATGAGCCGCGCCGGGCTGTGGGGCAGGGCTTGGGTTATGCCGTGTCCAACCGTGGCGGCTGCCACTTAAACGGCGGATATCTGGTCATCATGGAGGGCCTCGGCCTGAACACAGATCCTCAGACGCCAAAGGCTAAGGCGGACTTTACAATGCTGTTTCAAGACCTGATGGAAACTATTTCCGCTTCCGGGCAATGTCTGTTCACATCTTATGCCTTTTTCCCGGCGTTTCTGCTGACAAATCCAAATGGTCTTGCCACGCGCATGGTCAATGCTGCTATTCCCCATATTGGCTGGGCTGTTCGCCTTATTAACCGTTACCCCCGAGCGCTGGCAATTCATCTGCCGATATTCCACCACACAAAAATGATCTGTTATGCTGTCGGCATGAAGATGAATTTCGGCAGATATATATCCATTGGAGAGCGTGGATATACCATGGAGCGGTGTATCAATACAAAGTTCGGCATCAGCGCGGAAAATGACAAGCTGCCTAAACGGCTGACAGATGTGCCGCAGGATCCTAAGAACCCTAAAACGAAAATACCGCTTGAAAAAATGAAAAAAACCTATTACAAGGCAAGAGGCTGGGATCAAAATGGCATTCCCAAGGAAAAGACGCTGAGGCGTTTGAAAATCATATGATTACCGTTAAACTCATGGGCATGCTTCGGCTGGATTCAGGGATCCGGGAGCTGAAGCTGGAGGCAGACAGCGTAAAAAAATTGTTTGATGCGCTGGTGAGACAGTCAGACAGTATAACCCCAAAGAAGCTGGACGGATGTGTAGTATTTATAAACGGAAAACAGGGGAGCAAACGAAGCAAATTAGTGGACGGCGACGAGGTGATCCTAATGTCGCCGGTGGCAGGCGGATAAGGAGGAGCCAAATGAATCATAAATTAGAGGTTGCATATTGCCGCGTTTTCCAGGCGGTTTTGAAGGTAGGTAACTACTTCCTGGGTTACCGTATGCCCGAGTATATGGAGGGTGCGGGGAAGATCCGTGAGCTTGGCGGATTCCTGAGAGAGAAAGACATCAATGATGTTTTGGTGATTACCGGTTCCGGCATGATGCGCCGGGGTACGGTGCAGCCCATGCTGGACGGCTTTGACGAGACTGGTATACGCTATACAGTCCAGTGTTTTGATCACTCCGATCCTACCAGCGACGATGTTGAAACCGGATTCAAGGCATATCAGGAAAATGGCTGCAAGGCACTTGTGGCGCTTGGCGGCGGCTCCCGCATCGACTGCGCCAAGGGTATCGCGGCAAAGGCTGTGCACCCGAGGAAAAAAGTCTCCCAGCTTCAGGGGCTGCTGAAGGTGCACAAGCGTATCCCGCCCTTCGTTGCCATTCCCACCACGGCGGGCGCCGGCTCTGAAACCACCGTTGCAGCAGTCATCACCGATTCCGCAACGCACCGCAAGGCTGCCATCAACGATCCTGCGCTTATCCCAAAGTATGCGGTGCTTGACCCGACGCTTACAGTGGGTCTGCCGCCTTTTACAACCGCCACAACCGGTATGGACGCATTGTCTCACGCCGTTGAAGCTTACACGAACCATACATACAACACAAGGCTTGAAAATAAGCTTGCAAAGCAGGCGGTTAAGCTCATTCACGATAATATCCTCATTGCTTTTGAGGACGGTGAAAATCTTGAAGCCCGGCAGAATATGCAGCGTGCGGCCTTTTATGCCGGCCGTGCCTTTACCCGCGGCTGCGTGGGTTATGTTCATGCTGTGGGCCACACGCTGGGCGGACTGTACGGTGTAGCCCATGGGCTTGCAATGTCGGTTCTGCTGCCCCATGTGATGCGGCAGTTTGGCGCTCCTGCCCGCATGCGACTTGCCGAGCTTGCAGATGAGTGCGGTATCCCCGGCACCACTCAGGCTGAAAAGGCAGAGGGCTTTATCCGCTGGATAGAGCAGACCAATGAAAAGATGGGTTTGCCCGATTCCTTTGATGTGATCCGCGACGAGGACATCGACCAGATGATAACATGGGCCAGAAAAGAAGCCAATCCTCTCTATCCTGTGCCTGTGGTATGGAGCAGAGATGATTTCAGAAAGCTGATAGAGAGTGTCCGCACGAAAAAATAATATTAAAACGCAGACGGAGATGCGCAGGCGCTTTAATATGCTAAACTGCATCGTTTTAGTGACGCCAAACCATGCGGCGGCACACCTGAGCGGAAAAAGGTAAAAATATACAGCCGGGGCGGGGATTGACTTTCCGCCGCCGGCTGTGCTATACTTGGTTCAAATTTGATTATGATTCTGCCACCGGGTAGAGAATGGAAGCATTCGCAGCGCATCGTTAGGTCTTTGAAGATGCGTGAGCGGGTGCTTATTTTTTGGAGGTCAAAATGAGCCGGCCAGCGAAAAAACTTAACTACTTCACAAAAGCGGAGCGTGCTCTGTGGTGTGCTTCAGTGTTGCTGATACTGATATTTTTCTTCTATTTTGACCGTGAGGGATATCTGACTCTCGCGGCGTCTTTGATAGGCGTGACCTCGTTGATCTTTAACGCAAAGGGCAATCCTGTCGGACAGGTGCTTATGCTTATTTTCAGCCTGCTGTACGGCTTGGTATCCTATACTTTTGCATACTATGGGGAGATGATAAGTTATCTGGGCATGACGGCTCCAATGGCTTTTTTTGCTCTGGTAAGCTGGCTTAGAAATCCCTACAACGGGAACCGGGCCGAGGTGAGAGTGCATAGGCTCAGGCCAAAGGAGCTGGCGGTTATGCTTGTGTTGGCGGTGCTGATAACGGTGGTGTTTTATTTCATTTTGGCTTTTTTTGGCACTGCAAACCTGATACCAAGCACCGTGTCCATCACCACCAGTTTTATCGCGGTTTATTTGACGGCGATGCGAAGCCCGTTTTTTGCGCTGGCTTACGCGGCAAATGATATCGTGCTCATCGTTCTATGGACTCTGGCGGCGCTCTGTGACGCCTCATATCTGTCGGTGCTTATATGTTTCGTCGTGTTCCTTGTAAACGACATTTACGGATATATCAATTGGTCAAAAATGCAGAAACGGCAGGAGACGAACGGCAGGGGATAGGCAAAATAAAAAAGCCTTATTTGGACGGAGGCAGCGGTCAAAACGTACGCAATGGTAAAGGCCGGATCGTTTGCCCCGGCCTTTACAAAAATGTGCAGCAGCTTTGATTTAAACAAATCAAACTAAAAGTTATGTATCCAAATCAAGCAGAGCTTTTTCGTAGTCTTTCACATAGTATTTTATGTTTTTTCTGCCTCGCTGGATCACAATGTGGCCTTCCGCCTCAAGCTGTTCTTTCTGTGCTGCCGCACCGCCGGGGTACTTGTCGTTAAGCTCACCGTTGGCTTTCAGTGTGCGCCAGTACGGCGTCTTGTCTCCGCTTCGCTGGTAACTTGCCCATGCGACGATAGATACAAATATCCCTGCGGTGATAGGGTCAGTAAAATCCGCCTGGGCTTTCCTTGCAAAGTGTTCCCTAAGCTTACCCACGGTGGTAAGCTTTCCTTCGGGAATCTTTTTCATTGCGGCATCATAGTATATCGGCGGCGCAAAATACATTTTGTTTCCGCCGTATCTTTCTATACTGGGACGGTCGGTAATTATCTTGAGCTTGGGCATATCCTTGCTGTCATGGAGCATGAAGTTAAAATCCTTTTTGTCTTCTCCTGCCATTTTTATCACCTCTCACGTATTATACAGGCATCGTATATTCCAATGCAATGAGGAGGTTTTAAAAATTTTTCATTGAATGCAATAAAGTCAACCCGGCTTAGGCGTGGTGAGACAAGAAAACATATGCCCTGAAATTAAATATCCGTCCTGAGGCTTCGTTGCGGCAGCTTGAAATACACAAAGTATTCCCGCGCTGCCGCGCCTGTCCTCAGAACGGATATTTCGTTTTAGGGTGCTTTGCAGTTTTGCGGGAGAGAATTTTTGTTCCGGCGAAACGGAAAGATGCGGACAATACTTTGTGTATTATCAAATCTTTCCATGAAGCTGGAGCGAAAAGTCTCCCGCAAAACCATGTGTTTTCTTATCCCACCGCGCCTTTATAAAAACACTTTTATTTTTTCCTCATCTGTTTTTGCCTTGTTTTAACGTTTGCAGAAGACTAAATAACGGCTTTAATTTTATAATAAGAGCAATGCGCCAAGCTGCTCAGAACGCCGCTGCTGCAGCAAATAAAATCTTTTCCTTGCAACTGTGAAAAAATGTGTATATAATAAACCAGCCGAGCGAATTAAGATGTTTCTTGCCTAACCATCTTATTAATAAAAAACAAGGAGCAGCAATACCATGTCACAGAGAATTAAACAGGAGAGCCTTGAGGTCAAAGTCCTGCTGGGCAGTATACCTGCGCCGGTCGTAACGTTGTTTGCAGTGTCCGTCATTATGATGAATTTGCTGGCAAATAAGAGCATTGACCTGAGCTGGGAGTATATGGCTCTGGACTGTGGGATTTTGATTTCATGGGTCTCTTTTTTGTCCATGGACATAGTGACAAAGCATTTTGGGCCAAAGGCGGCGACGGAGTTGTCAGTTGCTGTTGTGCTGGTCAATCTCTTGTGCTGTGGCTTTTTCTTTCTTGCCGGGAGCATACCGGGCACATGGGGAGAGTCATATGTTCCCGGAAGCGAGGGCGTGATAAACAGCGCACTTGACAGCACGATCTGCGGCACATGGTATGTATTGCTGGGCAGCACTTTGGCTTTCATAAGCTCCGCAGTCATAAATAATTTTTTAAACTATTTTATCGGTAAGCTGCTGCACAAAAAGCCTGACGGCTTTGGCGCCTATGCCTTGCGCAGCTATTTTTCCACTGCTGTCGGCCAGCTTTGCGATAATCTTGTTTTTGCGCTGGTGGTGAGCCGGGTTTTCTTCGGTTGGACTCTTTTACAGTGCTTTGTCTGCTCCCTGACCGGAATGATGGTTGAGCTTCTTCTGGAAGTGCTGTTTTCACCTCTCGGATACAGAATATGTGAAAACTGGCGGGCAAAAAATGTGGGCAAAGAGTATTTCGCGCTGAAGGGGGAGCTGTAAAATGAATGTTCTTATCACTGGGACAAGCTGCGGCATCGGAAAGGGCATTGCGGAGAAGTTCCTCACTATGGGCCACACTGTCACAGGCGTTGACAAGCTTCCCTCAGTGATAAACCACAGCCTTTATCACCATATCGAGGCGGACATTTTCAGAGATGAGCTGCCGGAACTTTCGGCAGTTGATATACTGATAAATAACGCAGGGGTGCAAAATTCCGGTGAGGATATTGACATTAACCTCAAGGGCACGATACGTGTAACGGAGAAATACGCATTTCATGAGGGAATAAAAAGTGTGCTGTTCATTGCCTCTGCCAGCGCAACAAGCGGTGCGGAGTTTCCTGAGTATGCGGCCAGCAAGGGAGGAATGGTGGCGTATATGAAGAGCACTGCCCTGCGCGTAGCAAAATATGGCGCCACCGCAAACAGCCTTTCTCCCGGCGGCGTGCTGACAGATTTGAACCGCCACATAATTGACGACCCCGCACTTTGGCAGGCGGTGATGAACGAAACCCTGCTGCCCAAATGGGCAAGCGTTGAGGAAATAGCGGACTGGGCATATTTCGTCTGCATGGTCAATAGCTCCATGACCGCTCAGGATATCATCATCGACAACGGGGAGATGGCAAAAGCCAACTTCATCTGGTGAGATATCATATTAAAAAAATGAGGATGAGAAGATGGAAAAAAGACTCAAAATTCTGGTCGTAAACGACGATGGTATAAGTTCACCCGGGATAGTGCGCCTTGCCGAAAATGCCGCGAAATTCGGAGATGTATGGGTCATAGCTCCGGCAAGGCAGTGCAGCGGAATGTCCCAGAAGCTGACTATATTTGAAAATATGGAAGTCAGGCAGGTAGATTTTCCCGTGCCGGTCATGGCGGCATACAGCCTTGACGGAACCCCGGCCGACTGCGTGAAGGTGGCGGTGAAAATGTTGCTGAAGGAAAAGCCGGATATCGTGTTTTCCGGCATAAACTTTGGCTATAACGCCGGGCTTGATATCGCATACTCCGGCACTGTTGGGGCCACGATGGAGGCGGCAATAAACGGTATTCCGGCTATTGCGTTTTCAAGCCAGCATAATGGCAGTGATGCTGTTGCCGAAAAATACATAGAACAAATAACCGGGGAACTGCTTGCGAAACCCCTGCCGCTGGGGCAGGTGTGGAATGTGAACTTCCCGGGCTGCCCGCTAAGCGAGTGCAAGGGAATACTGAGAGACAGAAAAATTGCTCAGCTCTGCTTTTTTGAAAATTGCTATGAGCTTAAAAAACGGGACGATGGGGAAGAGGAATTTGTTCCTTACTCTGATTTGAGCTCAACAGTACGCGCCGCAGAAGGTACGGACATACATGCGCTTTTGCATGGTTATGTCTCCATTGGCAAGATCACGAGCGCGGTTGTTGAGTAAAACGCTGAAAATGCACAGGCGGAAATTCGCCTGTGCATTTTCAGCGTCTTCCGAGCCTGAGCGATAAGGAATCGGCACGTCTGAGCTCAGGTGAGGCAGGTCTGGCAATGAGCATTATTTCACCGTGCAGGCCGGGAAACACGTCAAAATCAATGTCCCGCCATAGCCGCCGGGCCTTGATTTTGAGGCATGAGTTGACGAGATCACGCACCGCGGGTAACTCCTCCCGTGAAATTATAAGTACAACACAGCGGGGAGAAATACAATATGTAACCATTGTGTTCTTCTTTCGCAATATATATTTTATATTTTTTCACTTTTAGAGTATCTAAGAGCAAATATAATCAATTTTTTTTGAATTTTCCATGCAAAAAATATGGAAATTTATAATCACCTGTGCTATACTGTTCAAGGAAATTATGTAAAGTAAATTCATTATTTCCGTCTGATCCCCTGAAATCGGAGGCGTTGCGCATGGAGTACTTGGAAAAGCGGCTTACAGGCGAGACGAAGTATACCGGAGTTATCGTCAATGTCCGCCTTGATAAGGCTGAGCTTGTAAATGGAGACATTGTCAGCAGAGAGGTGGTGGAGCACCCGGGAGGCGTGACGGTACTGCCGGTTGACGATGATGGCTTTTGCTACATGGTTCGGCAGTTCAGATATCCCTTTGGCCGCATGATGCTTGAGGCTCCGGCCGGGAAGCTGGAAAAAGGGGAAGATCACAGAGAGTGCGCCATAAGAGAGCTGTCCGAGGAGACAGGGCTGAGTGCGGATGAGATAATTTACATGGGCGCCTGCTGCACATCTCCCGGCTTTTCAACCGAGGTTTTGCATATCTACCTTGCCCTGAGTCTGCACAGCGGTGAGAGCCATCCTGATGAGGACGAGTTCCTTGATGTGGAAAAGCACAGTCTTTCGGAATTGAGCCGCATGGTCATGGCAGGAGAGATAGACGACGGAAAGACGATAGTGGCCGTTTTGAAGGCAGAAAAATACCTCAAAGAGCGCGGGACTATAAAATAGTTGTAAAACACCCGGATTTATGATAAAATCAATGATTGGTATGGCGTTCTGCTCTGCCAATAACTTGGAAGGTGCTTCTTTTGGATAAATATGTTATTAACGGCGGAATACCCCTTCACGGTGAAGTTGAGATAAGCGGTGCGAAAAATGCCGCTGTTGCGATAATCCCTGCCGCGCTTCTGGTCGAGGGCGTTTGCCGTATTGAAAATATTCCCCAGATCAGCGATACCGATATGCTTTTGACCATTCTCGCTGACCTTGGCGCGAAGGTTCGCTTTATAAATAAATCTACCATAGAGGTGGATTGCAGCAATGTTTCCTATAATGACGCTCCATATGATCTGATGCGCAAGATCCGCGCTTCCTATTACTTTATTGGCTCTATGCTCGGGCGCTTCGGCAGCGCCAAGACGACTATGCCCGGAGGCTGCAACTTTGGCGTGCGGCCTATTGATCAGCATATAAAAGGTATGTCCGCGCTTGGTGCGGATATTGACATTAAAAACGGCTTCGTCATTGCGAATACTCCCGACGGTAAGCTCCACGGCGCGAGAATATATCTTGACAAGGTCTCCGTCGGCGCTACGATGAATATCATGATCGCGGCAGTGCTTGCTCAGGGGCGCACGATTATTGAAAATGCCGCCCGCGAGCCTCATATTGTTGACCTTGCAAACTTCCTTAACTCAATGGGCGCGGATGTAAGAGGCGCAGGTACCGATACCATTAAAGTGAACGGTGTTGAAAAGCTCCACGGCGGCTGCTATACCATCATTCCCGACCAGATCGAGGCGGGCACC
>DKYJ01000046.1:52862-107416 GCA_002493305.1 Clostridiales bacterium UBA7103
AGATCGAGGCGGGCACCTACATGGTTGCCGCTGCGGCCACCGGTGGCGAGGTGCTGGTAAAGAATGTTATTCCCAAGCACCTTGAGTGCATCAGTGCAAAGCTTAGAGAGACCGGTACCATTGTGCAGGAGTATGAGGATTCTATTCTTGTAAAGGGTGCCAGCACCCTGCGCAGGGCCAATGTCAAGACTCTGCCTTATCCCGGCTTTCCGACTGATATGCAGCCGCTCATGGGGACGCTCCTTTGCCTTGCAAACGGTACATCTGTCATAACCGAGGGCATATATGATAACCGCTATAAATATATGAATGAGCTGCGCAAGATGGGCGCTGAGGTTCAGGTTGACGGGCGAATTGCTGTTATAGAGGGCGGCGCGCAGCTTACCGGGGCTCTTGTTCAGGCCTGCGATTTGAGAGCAGGCGCCGCAATGGTGGTTGCCGGTATGTGCGCACGGGGAGTTACCGAGATAGAAGATGTGCACTATATTGAGCGCGGCTATGAAAACTTCGTGGGGAAGCTCCGTGCTCTTGGCGCGGATATCCACGTTGACCATACGCCGGACGATGTTGAGGGCTCAGAAAAGATAGTGGCTATTGGCTGATGAGAGTCTGTATTTTTGCAAGCGGATCCACAGGTAATTGCCTGCTTGTGGCTGACAGAAACACAAATATTTTGATCGACGCCGGAATTTCAGCCCGCAGAGTTATAAGCGCTCTGACGAGGGCCGGGCTTACAGCGGATGATATCGGCGGAGTGCTCGTGACACACGAGCACTCCGATCATGTTAGGGGCCTTCCACAGCTTGTCAAAAAGCGCAGTATCCCTGTTTATGCTCCGCGCACAGTTGCGGCGCGCATGCTGGGTGCTATGCCCTCTATTGAGGATAATTTGAATATTATACCCGTTGGAGAGAGATTCAACATCGGCGGGCTTTCTATTTCAGCCTTTCACACCATGCACGACACTGACGAGAGCGTTGGCTATGTTGTGGAGGGCAGCGGAAGCTTTGGGATCGCGACGGATACAGGCTGTATCAGTGAAGAAATTGCATCAGCTCTTGCAGGAGTGGGTACAGTTGTGATAGAATCAAATCACGATGTACAGATGCTCAAGGATGGGTCGTATCCATACTATCTAAAAAAGCGCATTTTGTCCGGAAGAGGCCATCTTTCAAATGAGGACTGCGCCCGCTTTGCGTACAGCCTCGCCCTGAGCGGCACAGAGCAGATAGTCCTCGGCCACTTGAGCCGTGAGAACAATCGCCCTGATATTGCCCTCGCGACTGTGGGCGCCGCGCTTGAAGGGCTGTCTGTCAGTTTGTACAGTGCGCCGGAACTGGGCTTTCTTGAGCTTGAGGTTAGGAGCGGTGTGGCTTGCTCAGTATAAAATTTATATGCGTCGGCAAAATGAAAGAGCGTTTTTATACTGATGCTTTTTCGGAATATAAAAAACGGCTGACTGCCTATTGCAGCTTTGACTGTACGGAAATCAATGAGCAGCGTCTTTCCACTGAGCCGTCAACAAGGGAAATAGATGCAGCTTTGCAGCGTGAAGGGGAGCAGATCCTGCGAAACATTCCACAGGACGCTTATGTTGTCGCAATGTGTGTGGAGGGCAGGCAGCTTCCGAGCGAAGGTATGGCTCGGCTTATCATGGAAAGAGAGAACTCCGGCAAACCCAGGCTCTGCTTTTTGATCGGCGGCTCCTTTGGCCTTGCCGAGAGCGTTAAAAACATGGCGGATCTGCGCCTTAGTATGTCAATGATGACTTTTCCCCACCACCTTGCGAGAGTTATGCTCTTAGAACAGGTGTACAGGGGCTTTAAGATAAAAGAGGGTTCAAAATACCACAAATGAAATGAGGGGTTACATGGGAACGAGTGACCGCTCTGATTGGGGCAGGTCTATGGACAAAGCCCTGATGGAGCGCTGGCCCAAAGATGAAAACGGGGAGCTGGAGAAGCCGGAATTTCTTTGCCGGTGTATCAGCAACGACATGACGGATATGATCCGTATCAATATGCTGGAAGCCTATGGCATACCCTGCCTTAGCGTCTATCCGGGTGATGGCAGCTTCGGCAAGGTCTTGCTCGGAATGAGCGGCCAGGGTGTGGATATCTATGTGCCGCACAGCTTGTATTCTGACGCTGTCGCATTATGCAAGGAGGAGAATAATGAGGAATTATAAGGAAGAGTATCAGCGCTGGCTTGACAGCCCCGCGCTGAGTGAACAGGAATGGGCAGAGCTCAACGCTATTGCCGAGGACGAAACTGAGATAGAAAACCGCTTTTACGCACCATTGGAGTTCGGCACGGCGGGCCTTCGCGGGACGATGAAGCTTGGCCTGCACAACATGAACGTTCATATTATCCGCCATGCTACTCAGGCCTTTGCCGATGTTATCAACGCAGAGGGGCCGGAGGCGGCAAGGAAAGGCATAGCTATTGCCCACGACTGCCGCATCAACAGCAAGCTTTTCGCGAAGGAAGCCGCTTGTGTTATGGCGGCAAACGGCATACATGTGCGCCTGTTTGAGGATCTGCGCCCCACACCAGAGCTGAGCTTTGCTGTCATTCATTATGGAACTGCCGCAGGCCTTAACATCACGGCGAGCCACAACCCCAAGGAGTATAACGGGTACAAGGTTTATTGGTCTGACGGAGCTCAGCTCCCTCCCCAGAAGGCGGAGGCTATTGCCAAGCGCATGGAAGAGATAGATATCTTCACCGGATTTAAGACCTGCGACTATGACGAAGCTGTCAGCAATGGTGGTATAGAAATTCTCGGCCAGGAGACTGACGAGCTTTTCCTTGAGAAGGTTCTCGCTCAGGCTATTGATAAGGAGGCTGTCAAGGCTGCCGCCGAAAACTTCAAGATAGTCTTCACGCCTTTCCACGGCTGCGGGTATAAGCTCGTTCCTGAGGCCCTGCGCCGTCTGGGCATTAAGCACATTTACCCCGTTGAGGAGCAGATGGTCATTGACGGCAATTTCCCCACTGTGGAAAGTCCCAACCCTGAAAATCCCGAGGGCTTCTATCTGGCAGTCGATCTTGCACGCAAAGTAGGCAGTGACCTTATCATCGGCACTGACCCCGACTCTGACCGCATCGGCACCATGGTTCGCCGCGGCGATGAATATGTGACCATTACCGGCAACCAGATGGGTGTTCTGCTGCTTGACTATGTTATCAACGCAAAAAAAAGTACGGGCACCATGCCCAAAAATCCCGGCGCCCTGTCCAGCATAGTTTCCACCAGCATGGCAAGAACTGTGTGCGAAGCAAACGGCGTTCATTTTGAGGACACCTTTACTGGCTTCAAGTTCATGGCCGAGCGCGTCGCTCACTGGGAGAGTGAGAAGAGCTTTAGCTATATCTTCGCTTTTGAGGAGAGCTACGGCTATATGATGGGCGACTATGTGCGCGATAAGGACGCTGTGACTGCCGCGATGATGGTGGCGGAGATGGCCGCCCATTACAGTCTCAAGGGCATGACCCTGCTTGATGCACTGAATGCCCTGTATGAGAAGTACGGTTGGTTCAGTGAAAAGACTCTGAACCTCGTTATGCCAGGGCTTGACGGCCTGCAGAAGATGAAGGCCATCATGGCTGACCTGCGCAATAACCCGCCTGAGGATATAAACGGCGAGAAAGTCATTCGACAGAGAGATTATCAGGATGGCAGCATCTTTGTTTATGGCCTGGGCAAGGTGGATAAGACGCCGATCGCCGGCTCCAACGTTCTGTATTTTGAGCTTGCCGACGGCAGCAGCTTCATTGTCCGTCCCTCCGGTACCGAGCCGAAGATAAAAATCTATCTGCTCGTTCGCGGCAGCAGCAAGGCCGATTGTGAAGAGCGCATTGCCAGATACACAGTTTACGCCGAGTCTCTGAAAAAATGAAATTGCTTCTTGAATTGTTCACTGCTTTTGCCCGGGTCGGTGTGATGACCTTTGGCGGCGGGTACGCCATGATCCCGATCCTCGAACGGGAGATCGTCACCAAACGGGCATGGGCCAGCAACGAGGAGCTAATGGATTATTATGCCGTGGGTCAATGTACCCCCGGCATAATAGCCGTTAATACCGCCACATTTGTGGGCGCAAAGCTCGCGGGCGTGGCCGGAGCTGTCGTTGCTACGGCGGGGATAGTCTTTCCCTCTCTGGTGATAATTTGCGTTATTGCCGGGATACTGACCAATTTTGCGGATATCCCCGCCGTGAAAAGCGCTTTCGCGGGGATAAGAGTCTGCGTCTGCGTGCTTATCTTTAACGCGGTCACAAAGCTCTGGAAGGGCTCTATAACCGATAAAGGGGCGCTCGCTCTGTGCCTTCTTGTCTTTGTGCTGTCTGTTTTTCTTGATGTTTCGCCTGTGGTATTTGTCGTTTTCTGCGCCTTGGCCGGCATACTTCTTACAAAGTTGGGGGTGCGTGGGAAATGATATATCTGCGTCTGTTTTTTGAGTTTTTCAAGACGGGGCTATTCTCCGTCGGCGGCGGAATGGCCACGCTTCCGTTCCTTTACAGTATGTCCGATTCCACGGGCTGGTTTACCCATGCCCAGCTTGCAGATATGATCGCCGTTTCCGAGTCTACGCCGGGGCCGATAGGCGTCAATATGGCGACATATGTGGGCTTTTCAACGGCGGGAATACCCGGCGCGTTGGTTGCTACTCTGGGCCTTGTCACGCCCTCGGTCATTGTCATCCTTATAATTGCTAAAATCCTTGCCACCTTTCGACAGAATAAGTATGTAGACGCCGCGTTTTACGGCCTGCGTCCCTGCTCACTGGGCCTTATCGCTGCGGCGGGCCTGCTGGTGGTGAAGATAGCGCTGTTCGATTTTGACCTTTTCACCCAGAGCGGCAATTTTGCTGATTTATTCAACTTTAAGGCCCTTATTCTCGCGGCGGTGCTTATTATTCTGACAAGGTTTGTTAAGCAGACCAAAAAGCTCCATCCGGTTGTGTTTATTCTCGGCTCCGCAATAGCGGGGGTCATGTTCACGTTTTAAAAGAACACAGCTCCGAGAATATAACCCAGCACAGCTCCTGTTGCCGCGCTCATAAGCCGCCCTCTGAAATGGGGGGCGGTTTTTATGTCCGCGTCCGCCAGCACTGCGGCAGTCTGAAAGTGGACGGATATACCGCCCCAGCCAAGAATCGCGGCGGCGAGTCCCAGATTAAGCGGAGTTGCCGAGAGCCCCTGCATAGCGCCAACGGCGCTGCCCAATTCCAACACTCCGGTAAGTGCCGCGCGTATAAAGTGCAGCTCAAGGCCAGAACGGGCGGCAATGGCACCTGCAAGGCCGGAAAACAGCCCCCATGCATCCAGAAGTCCGGTGAGCACAGTAAAACACACAACAAAACCGCAGACATTCAGCGTTGATATCACGCTCTGCCGGACAGCCTCCGGCAGAGCCGTTTTTATGCTCTCATGGGTTTCAACAGTACACGAAACGCCGGAAACAGCCTCTTTGGGGCGCAGCAGTACCCCGGTAATGAGCGCGGAAAGAATATGTATAATATACAACAGCAGCCCAACGCCTGCCGAGTGAAAGACGCCTGCACCGACAGCGCCCACAATGAAAGCGGGGCCGGAGTTGTTGCAAAAGGCCAGCAGGCGTGAAGCCTCCTCAGGGCTTACTTGCCCACGTTCAAGCATATCCGCGATATAGGATGCGCCCATGGGGTAGCCGCCGGTTATGCCAATAAAAAAGGCAGAAGCTCCAGGGCCAGAAACCCTGAAAAGCCGTGATGCGGGCACAGACAAAAGCTCACCAAGCAGCGAAGGCAGCCCCAGCCTGTTGAGAAGTCCACTCAACACGAAAAACGGAAAAAGAGACGGCATAATAAGCTCAAGACAGAGCGTCAATGCGTTCCGGCAGCAGCATATTACATTCTCCGTGCTCATCAAAAGCGCGGCCAACGCGCACAGCGCCGCAAAAATAGAAAGCTTGTTTTTCATAGGCGCACCCCCTGTCCATGTATCAAACTATGTCCCGGAGCATAGATTTATACGGACAGGGGGTGGCCGAATTGAAAAAACTGCGTGATATTGCCGATGATCTGGCAGAAAAGCTGGAGCTGCCCTCGGAGGCTCTGGGTGCGGCGGCAAAGCTGAGCATAACCGGCGGGCGGAGGGCGCTGATAGAAAATCACAAGGGGATCCTGGAATACGGCAGGGAGCGGATCGTTGTAGGTACGGAGAAGGGCAGAATAGTCGTCTCCGGGCAGGAGCTGCTGCTCACAGCCATGAATAAGAGTGAGCTTTTGATAACCGGAAAAATATGCATGGCGGAGTGGGAATGATGAAGAAATTTACAGAGCAAATACGGGGCGCAGTGCGGATTGAGCTCTGCGGAGCGCTGCCTGAATCCGTCCTGAATACCTGCGCCGTAAACGGCGTTATGCTGTGGGAATTGGAATGTGTGGATGAATGTACCGTCAGGGCGACAGTGTACGAAGATCAGCTTAAACAGCTGCGCTTGATAGCGGAGAAAACCATGTGTGAAATGACGGTCATATCGATGCGCGGAGGCAGCCGGAGCAGGAAGCTTGTAAAGCGGCGGCTGTGGCTGCTTATTAGCGCGGGGCTTGTAGGTTTTCTGCTGTGCGTGTCCTCACTTTTCATTTGGGAAATTGATATCCGAGGCTGTGGCAGACTTAACGAGGGGCAGGTGCTGCGGGCGTTGGCCGACTGCGGCGTTGAGCCGGGCTGCTTCTGGCCCGGAATGTCAGCCGATCTTGTTCGCAGCAAAATGCTGACGCTATTGCCGGAACTGAGCTGGATGACGGTAAACGTCAGCGGATCAAGGGCTGTTGTGCTGGTCTGTGAGAGAGCGGAAAAGCCGGAAATCTTTGACGAGAGTCTCCCGCGGAATATTGTGGCCGGGAAAACGGGCATAATCTCAAGAGTGGCGGTTCAAAGCGGCAAAGCCCTTGTCAGCCGCGGTCAGGCGGTCATAGAGGGAGAAATACTTGTGAGTGGCCGTGTGGAGAGCATAACGAATCCGCCCCGGTTTGTCTGCGCCCGGGGTCAAATCATGGCCGATACTTATTATGAAATTTGCGCTGCCTGCCCGGAGCAATTGCCGATAAAAGGGGAACAGGGAGGGACGAGAAAGAAATTCGCCCTGAAAATCGGCCAAAATCGGATAAATTTATATTTTGGCAGTGGAAAGGATATTGACGGCTGTGATAAAATCATAAAAGAGTATAATCTGGGTATAGAGGGTCTTTTTGCCACACCAGTCAGCATCGTTGTAGAAGAGCTTGTTTCAAGAGAAGAGAGCACCGAAATTTTCAGCGATGAGGCCGGTATGAAAGAGCGGCTTTATGAGTATCTGGCCGCTTCCATCGACGGAGAAATAATTTCCTGTGGATACTCGGTCTGTCGCGAGAGCGGGGTGCTGTATGTTACAATGAGTGCCCACTGCTTTGAGGACATCGCACAAATTTCTGAGATAACACAGTACGACGGCGAAAACCTGCCGTCCTGAAAGGATATGCACCAATGATAGAGAAAACCATTGAAGTTGAGCGCATGGAGCATGTGATAAGCGTTTTTGGCTCCTTTGACCAAAACCTGCGAATTATAGAAACAGAGCTGGGCGTAAAGGTCATGGATCGGGACAATATGCTCCACATCTGCGGCGACGAGGAAAAGGTAATGTTGGCAGAGAAGGCTATCAGTGCTCTGCTTGGCCTTGCTGCCAAGGGTGAGAATATTGACGCTCAGAATGTGCGGTATATATTAAAGCTCGTGGCTGAAGGAAAAGAGACAAAGCTGAATGAGCTTGCCGGGGATGTTGTGTGTATAACCGCAAAGGGAAAGCCCATAAAGCCGAAAACCCTTGGCCAAAAGACTTATTGTGACGCGATAACCAATAACACGATCACTCTTGGTATAGGCCCCGCCGGCACGGGTAAGACCTATCTTGCGGTGGCTCAGGCGGTGGCGGCATTCCGCGCGGAGGAGGTCAACCGCATCATTCTTACCCGCCCCGCGGTAGAAGCGGGCGAGCGGCTGGGCTTTTTGCCAGGTGACCTTCAGAGCAAGGTCGACCCATACCTGCGCCCCCTGTATGACGCGCTTTTTGATATGCTGGGGCCGGATACCTATCAGAAATATCTGGAGCGTGGTAATATCGAGGTCGCTCCCCTTGCATACATGCGCGGCAGGACGCTGGACGACAGCTTTATAATTCTGGACGAGGCACAAAACACCTCGCGCGAGCAGATGAAGATGTTCCTGACCCGCATCGGCTTTGGTTCAAAGGTCGTTATCACCGGTGATATCACCCAGATAGACCTGCCAGAGGACAAGACCAGCGGTTTGAAGATCGCTATGAAGGTGCTCAGGGGTATCGAGGATATTGCGATATGCGAGCTTACAGGCTCTGATGTGGTGCGGCACAGGCTGGTACAGAAAATAATCGAGGCCTACGAGGATTTTGATAAGAAGAATCAACCCAAGGATACAAAAAAGCCGGCTCAGAGGCGGGGTAAAAAAGGAGAATAATATGGAGCACGAGATATATATAAGCCGGGAAAAGACCGGCCTCGGGCACAATAATTCGGCTGCGCTCATAAAGAAAGCAATAAAAATGACCCTTGCGGCAGAGAAAATAAACGTGCCCTGCCTAATAAGCGTTATGCTGACCGATGACGAGGGAATACGGGCTGTGAACCGGGATTTTCGCGGTGTGGATAGCGCGACAGATGTGCTGTCTTTCCCGCTCAACGAACTTAAGCCCGGGGAGTTTGACCCCTCCGCCTGTGAAAAGGATCTGGATACCGGCCTGATGCTTTTGGGGGATATGGTGATATCAGTGCCCCGCTGTGAGCGGCAGGGAGAGGAGTTTGGTCACGGCTACGAGCGGGAGATACAATATCTCACTGTCCATTCCATCCTGCATCTGCTTGGCTATGATCATATGGATGAGGGCGAGATGAAAAAACAGATGCGCAGCCGTGAAAAAGATATAATGGGAGACGAATAATATGACAAAATCAGCCATGATAACTATATGCGGCAGACCGAATGTGGGTAAATCCACGTTGACAAACGCCATGGTCGGGGAAAAGGTAGCCATTGTGACGGACAAGCCGCAGACAACCCGCAACAGGATAAGCGCCATTGTAAACCGTGGGGAGACTCAGCTTGTGCTGATGGACACTCCGGGTTTTCATAAGCCACGTACCCGCCTCGGAGATTATATGGTGAACATCGTGCGCGAAAGCATAGCTGATGTGGACTGCGTGCTTTTGATGGTCGAGCCGGTGGCGGCGATAGGTCCGCAGGAGCAGGCGCTTATCGAGCGCATAAAGCAGACCGGCGCTCCGGCGCTGCTCGCCATAAATAAGATAGACACTGTGGACAAGCAGCGCCTGCTTGAGGTCATGGCGCTCTACTCTGGCGCTCATGAATTTGAGGCGATTCTGCCGATATCCGCCAAAACCGGGGACGGCGTGGAGGAGCTTTTTGCGGAGCTTGAGAAATTTGCAGCTGAAGGGCCGCATTTTTTCCCGGACGATGTGATAAGCGATCAGCCGGAAAAGCAGATCTGCGCTGAGCTTGTGCGCGAAAAGCTGCTTAAATGTCTTGATAAGGAGATCCCCCATGGCACTGCTGTGGAGGTCACCCGCTTCAGCGAACGGGACGATGGTATAATTGACCTTGAAGTGACTATTTACTGTGAAAAAGACAGCCATAAAGGGATAATTATAGGCAAAAAAGGCGCGATGCTCAAGCGCATTGGTGAGCTTGCCAGGGAGGATATAGAGGCCTTTATGGGTACAAAGGTATATCTTCAGACATGGGTCAAGGTAAAGGAGAACTGGCGCGACTCTATGGCTTCTCTGAGGAACTTCGGATTTTCAGACTGAGCTTGTCAAGCTGTAATATATACCAAAATTTTTGACCGCCGGTATGCAGATAATATAAGCAGAGGTGGTCAGAATGAAAGACGACGCTGTTTGGTCTGCCTTTGCTGAAACAGGCGACCCCATATATTATCTGCTGTACAAGGCAGCGCTCGCTGCCGCAATGAATAGCGGTTCGGGAGCTTGATCCCGAACCGGGAAAGTGGTTTACATAATTTGACATGTTTTTTAAAACCAAGGCGCTGATACTGCGCGAGGTAAGGTATAAGGAAGCAGACAAAATGCTCACGCTGTTTTCGGACAGTAGAGGCAAGCTGAGCGCGAAAGCCAGAGGTGCCCTGCGAAAGGGCAGCCGCATTTGTGCCGCCACTCAGCAGCTTACCTATTCGGAGCTTACTATATTTGAAAACCGGGGCAGGCTTACTGTGAACGAGGCAGAGATCATCGAGCCCTTTACTGCCCTGCGGGAGGATATATCAAAATTTGCGCTGGGCTGCTATTTTGCCGAGTGCATTGACGGCTTCGGCGTGGAGGATCAGAGTGAACCCGCGCTTTTACAGCTTGCGCTCAACGCCCTTTTTGCCCTCAGCCGGGATTTATGTCTGCCTGAGCAGATAAAGGCGGCTTTTGAGCTGAGGCTGATGTGCCTTGCGGGATACGAGCCTAATCTTATCTGCTGCGCGGGCTGTGGAGCGGAGATGCCGGAGGAACCACTGCTTGGCATAGAAAACGGAACGTTATATTGCCGCAGCTGCCGTAAAGTTTCGGAGGGCGGTTTTGCCCTGCTGACAGCCGAGGCTCTGGAAGCCTCAAGGTATATTATAGGCGCACCGCCGAAGCAGTTTTTGAACTTTGTTCTTGATGAGGCTGACCTCAAGTGTCTTGAGCGCACATGGGAAAAATATATCCTCGCTCACAGCGAGAGAAAGTTCCAAACACTTGATTATTGGGAGAAAGTACGATAAATATGAGCTTTTTTGAAAAATCTCTTATAACGCTGGAGCTTCCTGCTGTGCTTGAGCTGCTGTCAGCTCAGGCGGTAGCGGAGACGGCCAAGGAACAGGCGGCCCGGATAAGCCCTTCGGCCGATGTGGCTGAGGTCAGGCGCCGCCTTGCGGAGACTACCGCCGCCAAAACCATGATGGTTGTGCGGGGAAGCCCGCCATTTTCCGCAGTAAAAGACGTGCGCCCTGTGTTGGCAAGGGCCGATCTCGGCGGAGTACTCAACACAAGAGAGCTGCTTGATATTGCAGCGGTGCTTCGCTGCGCCCGCCTTGTCCGGGGCTATATTGCCGATGACAGTGTTGGCAAAACCTGCATTGACAGCCTGTTTTCAGCTCTGCATGCAAACAAATTCCTTGAGGAAAAGATAACTACTTCTATACCCGCTGAGGAGGAGATAGCCGACAGCGCCTCCCCTGAGCTTGCGGATATCCGCCGGAAGATGCGGGCTGCCTCCGCCCGGGCGCGGGATGCGCTGCAAAAAATAATATCCTCACCTTCATACGCTAAGGCTCTTCAGGAGCCTATAATCACTATGCGCTCTGACCGATATGTTATCCCCGTAAAGGCCGACCACAAGGGCGCTGTGCCGGGGCTGGTGCACGACATTTCCGCCTCCGGCATGACGCTTTTTATTGAGCCGATGGCCGCTGTAAAAGCAAATAATGAGCTTCGGGAGCTGGCAGCTCGGGAAAAGCAGGAGATAGAGCGTATTTTGGCCGAGCTTTCGGCAGACTGCGCAGGGCATCAGGATGATATATCTTCGGACTATGGGCTTATAGTGCGCCTTGATGTCATTTTTGCCAAGGCAAAGCTCTCCTATCAGCTCAACTGTCAGGAGGCTAGCCTCGAGGGCAGAGGGATCGTATTGCGCAGAGCCAGACACCCTCTGCTTGATCAGGCAAAAGCTGTTCCCATTGACCTCGAGCTGGGAGAAGAGTTTGACACGCTGGTTATAACCGGCCCCAACACCGGCGGCAAAACCGTGTCGCTGAAAACCATAGGACTGCTTGCTGCAATGAACCAGTGCGGTCTGCATATACCGGTAGCTGACGGCAGCAATATGCCGGTTTTCAGCCATATTCTTGCAGACATAGGCGATGAGCAGAGCATAGAGCAAAACCTTTCAACCTTTTCCGCCCACATGACAAATATCGTCAGCATACTTGATGAGTGCGACGATGAGTCTCTTCTGCTTTTTGACGAACTGGGAGCGGGGACTGACCCCACAGAGGGTGCGGCGCTGGCCATCGCTATCATTGAAAATGCCAGAGCTATGGGCGCGAGGATCGCGGCGACAACCCACTATTCAGAACTGAAGGTATATGCCGCAAACCAGCCGGGCGTTCAAAACGCCTCATGCGAGTTTGATGTGGAGACACTGCGTCCCACATACAGGCTGCTTGTGGGTATACCCGGCAAATCAAACGCCTTTGCCATATCCAAGCGGCTGGGACTGCCGGAGTATGTCATAGACGATGCGAAAACCCGCATGGGCACAGAGAGCGCAAGCCTCGAGGCGACTATTGAAAAACTAGAGCATACCCGTCTGATGCTGGAAAAAGATAGAGACGAGGCTGCCCGCAAGCTGCGTCAGGCCGAGGAGGACGCGAAGAAGGCCGCTTTTGCTAGAGCGGAGCTGGAAGTGCGCCTTGAAAAAGCCGATCAGAAGGCCCGACGGGACGCTGAGCGCATAATAAACGAGGCTAAGGAGACTGCTGAGGAGGTTTTCAGAGAGCTTGACGATATGCGCAGGACTTCCCGACAGGACGATGATGCCCAGCGTCTTAATGAGGCGCGTACAGAGCTGAGGCGTAAATTGAACCTAACGAAAGAGGCCATGCGTCCGGCAAGGCAGGAGAGTGCTGAGGAGAAACAGTCCGCAAGACCCCTTGAAGTTGGGGATACGGTTGAGATAAAGTCCATGGGTGTTAAGGCCAGCGTTACGGGTATAAGCCCAGAGAGGGTATTAACGCTCCGCGCGGGCATAATGAATGTGACGGCTAAAGAGGACGAGGTGCTGCTTATCGAGGGTCGCGCGGCACCGGATAAAAAAACATTTTCAGCCGCAAGCAGCGCTCAGCTCCGTGCGGCGCCGGTTCCTTCCGAAATAGATCTGCGCGGCATGGAGAGCATTGAAGCGGTCACAGCTGCCGAGCGGTATATTGACAGCGCCATAATGGCTAAGCTCAGCACGGTGACGATTATCCACGGCAAGGGCACAGGAGCTCTTCGCGCCGCAGTACAGCAGATGCTCAGGCGAAACAAAGCTGTTAAATCCTTCCGTCTGGGAAGATACGGGGAAGGCGAGGCCGGAGTTACTGTGGTCGAACTGAAATAAAATTCAAGTCAATTTGCTGCAGGAAATGTTAAAAGTAACGAAACGGACGAAAGCGGTTGACGATTGAACGCAGATTTGGTATTATTGGTGCAACATCGAGATAATATTTCTATGTTTTTCTATTAGTAGTAAGGAGTGGCGAGTATGATAACCAAAGAGGTAGTCATCAACAATCAGGTAGGTCTCCATGCCAGACCCGCGACTTTCTTCATTCAGAAAGCCAACGAGTTCAAGAGCAGCATCTGGGTAGAGAAGGAAGAGCGCCGCGTAAATGCCAAGAGCCTTCTGGGCGTACTGTCTCTGGGCATTGTTAAGGGCACGGCTATAACCATCATCGCTGACGGTGCTGATGAGGAAGCGGCAGTTGCTACTTTGTCCGAGCTTATTGATTCGGATTTCTCTGAGTAATTTTCTAAACTGTTACAATCAAAAAAGAGGTGTGCATTGCACACCTCTTTTTTGAAGTGCTGAGGTAGCTATGAAAAAGGAAACCATCGGAACAATAGAAATGCTTATCTGCGCGCTGCTCTGGAGCATCGCGGGTATATTCATGAAGCTCATACCCTGGAATGGCTTTGCTATCGCCGGGGTGCGCAGCCTTATCGCCGGGCTTACTATGCTCACATACGTGCTCATAAAGGGATATAAGCTGGTTATTAATAAAAAAACGCTGTGTGCCGGGCTTTTTACAGGCCTTGTATATACCTGCTTTACGGTGGCCAACAAGCTCACAACAGCGGCAAATGCCATCGTTTTGCAGTTTACGTCTCCGGTGTTCATCGTGGTTTTCTCCGCGCTTATCTTCAGGCAGCGTATCCGCAAGCGGGATTTGAGCGTCGTTATATTAACGCTTCTGGGTATAGCGCTCTTCTTCTTTGATCAGCTCAAGCCCGGCTACGTGGCGGGGAACTTTGTCGCCATAGCTGCAGGGCTGTTTATGGCCCTTATGTTCATTTTCGTGGGCGATCTTGAGCCGGAGGCCCGCTTCAGCGCCATAATACTCGGCCAGGGGCTGACTTTCCTGATAGGTCTGCCGTTTATAGTCCGCTATGGCCTGGTATTCACTCCCACAATAACCGCGAGCATACTTACGCTTGGTATATTCCAGCTCGGGATATCCTATATTCTGTATGTGAAGGCGTCAAAATACTGTCCACCGCTGGCCTGCTGCCTGCTTGGAGCTCTTGAGCCACTGCTAAACCCAGTGTGGGTCGCGATTTTTGACGGTGAACGCCCCGGAATCTGGGCACTGATAGGCGGAGTCATAGTAGTGGCCTCCATCACGGTTTGGCTTGCCACTGATAAGAAGGAAACTGCCGAAGTGCAATGAGGTGATCTTCCGTGCTTGACACTTTACGGGAAAAAGCGAATAATCTGCCCATGCTCCCCGGTGTGTACATCATGCTGGATAGGGAAGGGGAGGTCATATATGTCGGCAAGGCTAAGAAGCTTAAAAACCGGGTCAGCAGCTATTTCCATGGCGAGCACCTGCCCAAGGTGGCCGCAATGGTGGAAAAGGTGGCGGATTTTAATGTCATTGTTGCCAGCAGTGAGTTTGAAGCGCTGGTGCTTGAAAACTCGCTGATAAAGCGGCACAAGCCACGGTATAATATCCTGCTGAAGGACGACAAGGGCTACCCCTTTATCCGTATGGACATAAAAAGTGAGTACCCCTCCATGAGTCTTGTAAATCAGCCGCAGAAGGATGATGCAAAATATTTTGGCCCTTTCGGCGGCAGAAGCCAGACAAGGGATATAATATCCACCGTGAGCAAGGCTCTGCTGCTGCCGGATTGTTCAAGAAAGTTTCCACGGGATATAGGTAAGGCCCGCCCGTGCCTTAATTACCATATGGGCAGCTGCGCCGGATGGTGCCTCAAGGACTGCGATGGGGAGGACTACCGCAGCCGTATGCGGCAGGCAGCCCTCATTCTTGACGGAAAAAGCGATGAGCTTATAAACGATGTCCGCACCCAGATGGAGCAGGCCGCGGAAGAGCTGCGTTTTGAAAAAGCCGCGGAGCTGAGGGACAGGCTTCGCTCGATCGAAAGTCTTGCTAACAAGCAGAGAGTGGTGTTTACTGCCTTTTCCGATACTGACGCCGTGGGTTTTTGCCGCGGGGCGAAGAGCTGCTTTACAGTACTTCATTTTGTGGAGGGCAATCTTGCCGCCAAAGATGTGGAGATGCTTGACGAGCCTTTGGAGGACGACGCTCTTGCCATATCTGAGCTTGTGCGCCAGTTTTACACTGCGCCGAGAGTATTGATACCAAAAACCATATTGCTGCCCTGCGAGCTTGAGGACAGCGAAAACCTTGAGGCACTGCTTTCGGAGCAATGCGGGCACAGGGTGCATATCGAATTCCCCCAGCGTGGAGAGCGCCTTCGACTCATACGCAGTGCCGCGCTGAACGCGCAGGAGGAGATACGCAGGCGTACCACCGCTTTTCAGCGGCGCAGCAAGACGCTGGAGTGGATACAAAAGGCGCTGGAGCTTCCGGAGTTGCCTAAAAGGATAGAAGCCTTTGATATATCAAACCTTGGCGACACGGGCATTGTCGCAGCTATGACCGTGTTTGTGGACGCAAAGCCGTTAAAGCGGGATTATAAGAAATTTCGCATAAAAGAGCTTGAAATTCGCGACGACTATGCCAGCATGCGTCAAGCGGTGTACCGCCGTTTCAAGCGGTATGTTGACGGGGACAAAAGCTTTTCCCCGCTGCCGGAGCTGCTGCTCATCGATGGCGGCGCAAACCACGCGGCTGTGGCGGAGGATGCACTGCGGGAACTGGGGATCATGTTGCCGGTGTTTGGTATGGTAAAGGATGACAGACATCGTACTCGCGCCCTTATCACCTCTGCCGGGCATGAAATTGGCATAAGCTCCAATCAGGCGGTGTTTGCGCTCATCGGCAGCATTCAGGAGGAGACACACCGCAGCGCTATCGAGTACCAACGCTCCCTGCGCGCCGAGAGTTACGGCTCTACACTTGATAAGATACCGGGTGTCGGCCCAAAGCGGCGTAATGATCTGATAAAGCATTTTAAATCAGTCAGGGCTGTGAAGGAAGCCAATTATGGTCAGCTTTGTGCTTGTGTTCCGAAGAACACGGCGCAGGCAGTCTATGACTATTTCCACAAAGGGGAGGACGAAATGTGAGAGTTATAACCGGAACTGCCAGAGGACGAAAGCTGAAAACACCACCTGACTATGATATCCGTCCCACGACTGACAATGTGAAAGAGGCGGTTTTTAATATTATCCAGTTTGATATTCCCGGCCGCAGAGTGCTTGATCTTTTTGCCGGTACAGGTCAGCTCGGCATTGAATGCCTCAGCCGAGGGGCAGCAGAGGCTGTGTTTATTGACCAGAGCCGTCAGGCAGTAAGTATTGTTAAGGACAATCTCAAAAGCTGTGGATTGAGGGGGACTGTTCTTCAGTCGGACGCTATTGAATATCTGCGGCACTGCGGAAAGTTCGACATTATTTTTGTTGACCCGCCTTATGACTCCGGATTGTATGATCCGGTGTTAAAAACCGTCAATTTGGTTGACATATTGTCGGATGGTGGTATAATAGTTTGCGAGATTCGCCGCGAGACGCCTCTGCCGGAGATGACTGCCCCTTATAAAAAAGGTCGGGAGTATTGCTATGGCAAGGTCAAAATCGGTATTTATACAAAGGAAACGGATCAATGAGTATAGCCATTTGTCCCGGCAGCTTTGACCCAATTACTCTGGGTCATTTGAATATAATTCGCCGCACGGCGCAGATTTTTGACGAGGTCATTGTTTGCGTCATGAATAACACCATGAAGCCAAACCCCATGTTTACAGTGGAGGAAAAGCTGGATATGTGCTCCCGCGTGGTGGCGAAGTATCCAAATGTCAAGGTGGACTGCTGGTCTGGTCTGCTCGCTGAGTATGCGAAAAAGTATAATGGAGCGGTTATTGTAAAGGGTCTTCGGGCTGCGTCAGACTTTGAATATGAGTTCCAAATGAACCTTATAAATAAAAATATTAATCCACAGTTGGAGACAATGTTTTTGACCGCCAGCGAAAAATATACTTTTCTCAGTTCGTCAGTGGTGCGTGAAATGGCTTTCTACGGGGCGAGCCTGAAAGGTCTCGTGCCGGATGAAATAATAGAGGATATTGAGCGCAAGGCGGCTTTTTGGAGGAAATAGCGTTAAGCGCTATTTATGAAAAAACGGCAGAATGGAGATAAAAATGGATAACAACGATGTGATCGAATTGCTGGATATCCTGTATGGTATGGTGACTGACGCTTGGGGAGTGCCTCTGGGCAGCGATAAGTGCGTCATCGAGCGGGAAAAAGCAATAGAAATTATAAATGACATCAAGGCGAGTCTGCCTGCATCTATCGCGGAGGCCAAGCGCCTTGTAGCCGCGAGGGACGAGTTCATCGGCAATGCCAAGCGTGAGGCGGAGGCCATGCGCAAGAGCGCCGAGGAAAAGGCCCGCGCCATGGTGGAGGAGCAGGAGGTTATCCGAGTTGCCAGAGCCAGAAGCTCCGAGATGATAGCCTCAGCCGAGGCGAAGTCCAAAGAGCTGCGCCGCGTCGCCTCCGAGTATGTGGACGATTTAATGCGCCAGGCGGAGAATACGCTCAGCGGCGCATTGAATACAGTCCAAGCCACCCGAGGCGCGTTTTCTGCTTCCGGTATGTCTACTCCCGCTCAGCCTCGCCAGAAAGAAAATAAGCCATCTGAGGACGAGGAATAACAGAAGAAATTGTTTAAAGACCGCAGGTATTTGCCTGCGGTCTTCTTTTATGCAAAAGTAGCAATAAAGTACAAGAAAAAGACAAAAAGTTTCGCTTGCTTTTTACCACCGTACCCCCTATAATGAAAGAGGAAAGTGGTAGTAAGTGGTGGAAAATGGTTTATTTTCCCTATGAAATGGAGGCAACGCAGGTGACGGGCGAATATCAGCACTCTCTTGACAACAAGGGCAGACTTTTTATTCCGGCCAAACTCAGGGATGAGTTGGGCGATGTTTTTTATGCAACGCTGTCAATGGATCGCTGCCTGTGCCTTTACAGCTGTGAAAACTGGAAACAGTTTTCTGATAAGGTGAACGCTATGCCGTATATAAAGCAGCGGAAAATGAGACCGCTTTTTGCCTATGCCGCCCGCTGTGAGCTTGACGCGCAGGGACGCACACTGATCCCTCAAAACCTGCGGGACTACGCGGGTTTTAAGAAAAATGTCATCGTGCTCGGCTGCAACAACCATGCCGAACTTTGGGACAGCGATGCATGGAACGAGATATATAAGCTTGAGACAACACCTGAAAATATTGCCGCCGTTATGGAGGAGCTTGAGTTTTGATGGATACACCTGTGCATATTCCGGTTCTTTTGCAGGAATGTATAGAAAACCTTAACATTGACCCGGAGGGGATCTACCTTGACGGTACGCTTGGCCTCGGCGGTCACTCCTTTGAGATAGCCTCTCGCCTTAAAGGCGGGCGGCTTATCTGCATTGACAGGGACGAAACTGCTATAAAGCGTGCCGGTAAACGCCTTGCTCCATTCGGGGATAAGGTCACTCTGATACATGGAAACTTTTCTGACGCGGCGGAGCTTCTTGACAACGCAGGCATTAACTCAGTTGACGGTATGCTGTTTGACCTCGGTGTGTCATCTCCACAGCTTGATGAAGCCGACAGAGGCTTTTCATATATGAATGACGCGCCCCTTGATATGCGTATGGACACCTCCTGCGGCATTACGGCTTATGATCTTGTTAACAGCTGGGACAAGTCACGGCTTGAGCATATTTTGTTTGATTACGGTGAGGAACGCTATGCAAGACGCATAGTTTCGGCAATCGTCTCCAGAAGAGAGGAAAAGCCCATTGAGACCACGCTTGAGCTCGCTGACATTATCCGCAGTGCTATGCCTGCAGCTGCGCTCAGAGAAAAGCAGCACCCGGCAAAGCGCACATTTCAGGCAGTACGCATCGCTGTAAATGATGAGCTGGGCGCGGTGCGCCAGATGATGGAGACAGCCCCGGATAAGCTCAGTAAAGGTGGAAGGCTCTGCATTATAAGCTTCCATTCCCTTGAAGACAGAATAGTTAAATCCGGCATAGCGGCCAGAGAAAACAGCTGCACCTGCCCCAGAGAAGCACCTATATGTACCTGCGGCTTTGTGCAGACACTGAAAAGTGTGTGCAGAAAGCCCATACTTCCAAGCGAGGAGGAAATAAAGAGAAATCCACGCTCAAGAAGCGCGAAACTGCGTGTGGCTGAAAGAGTGTGAAACATGAGTTATACAAAGCAGCTTAATGAGACATTGTTCCGGGCGGTGGGCATGTGCTTTTCGGCGCTGCTCATAGTGCTGGCTTTGCTGACGAATATCAAAACCGCCGCTGTGAACGATGAGGCTGCCCAACTGCGGCAGGAAACAGAGGCGCTTAAGGCCGAAAATGAGCTGCTGCGCGCCGAGTATGATAACAGCATAAGCCTTGAAGAGCTTGAGGCCTACGCAAGCGGCGAACTGGGCATGCAGCCTTGCAGCCCCTCACAGGTTTATTATATTGACTTGAATTGATCCGCGCATGGCGTATTTTAATGCGCCGCTGAATATATATAGAGCGGAATAATATATCAGACTGTCAAAAAGCATTTTTGACAAACTGATAATGCCAGACGCTATATGGCTGTTATTTCTCATCTGATGAGAAAACATGTGATAACGCGGCGTTTGGGCTGAACTTAATTTGATTCGAGGCGGGCTTTCCCCTTCGAACATACCGCTGCTCAAAGTTTTTTTGCGCTGCGGCATAAGTTCTTTTGCCTATATATTCAGGGAGGACGTGCCATGCGGGATAATACCGAAAAGATGTCTTTTGGCCCAGGGCCAAACAGGCAAATGCTGCGAAGAACTATCGTACTTATGGCCTTGTTCGGCGTTGCGCTGTTTGTTGTGCTTCTTCTGCGCCTGTATAGATTGCAGATCGTGGAGCATGACTACTACGAGGGCCTTGCAATTGAGCAGCAGCTCAGGGAAGCACCAACAGCCGCCGCCCGCGGCTCTATTTACGACAAAAATATGCTGCCCCTTGCTGTTAGTGCCAGCGTTGACAACATTTATCTCAGCCCCGCCGAGATCGAGATGTACGGCGAGGATAAGGAGCTTATCGCCAAAGGGCTTTCTGATATACTGGAGCTTGACTATGATGATATACTGGATAAGGCGTCGAGAACAGGCTCATGGTATGTTACAGTCGCCAGAAAGGTCGAGCAGGACAAGGCGGACGAGGTTCGCCGTTTCAAGAGTGAAAATTCTCTGCGCGGCGTCAGGCTTGAGACCGACACAAAGCGTTATTACCCCAATTCGACTCTTGGCTGCCACTTGATAGGATTCGTGGGTACGGATAACTACGGGCTTGAGGGCATCGAAGCTCGCTATGACAGCGCCCTGCGGGGAAGTACTGGCAGAACGGTTCGCGCTACCAACGCCTTTGGAACAGATCTGCTGTTCAGTCAATTTGAGGAATACTACCCGGGCAAGGATGGTTATGACCTTGTAACCACCATTGATTCGACGATACAGTTTTACATTGAAAAGCACCTCAAACAGGCCGTGGAGGATTACGATATCCAAAACGGGGCCGGAGCTATCGCAATGGACGTGAATACAGGCGCTATTCTCGCCATGGCCTCTCTTGACAATTATGATTTGAATAACTTCCTTGATGTGAGCGATGACGCCCGGGATGCTATTAACAGTGCCGCTACCGAGGAAGAGGCTCAGCAGCTATTGAGCGCCGCCCAGATGAAGCAATGGCGAAATAAGGCTCTTTCGGACACATATGAGCCCGGCTCCACCTTTAAGATAATCACACTGTCTATGGCGCTGGAGGAGAAAGCCGTTAGCCTGAACGACAGCTTTTATTGTGGAGGGAATGTGAGTGTGCTGGGGCGCACAACGCCTATCCGCTGCTGGAAAACTACCGGACATGGGTCGCAAAACCTGACTCAAGCAGTGCAGCACTCATGCAACGCGGCTTTTGTAAATATAGGCCAGCGGGTGGGAGCGGAGACATTTTATAAATACTGCGAAGCTTTCGGCTTTCTCAATCAATCCACTGACCCGGACGAAAACCTGACTGCCACAACGGGCATAGACCTCTCCGGCGAGAGCGGCAGCATATGGTGGAGCAAGAATACCTTCTGCTCCCCGAAAAATCTCTCTCAGCTTGCGGCGGCCTCCTTTGGGCAGACATTTACGATAACCCCATTGCAGCTTATAACCGCGGTCAGCGCCTGCGTGAACGGCGGCAGGCTAATGCAACCATATGTGGTCGGCTCCATGCTGAACCCTGATGGCAGCGTCGCCTATGAGCGTAAGCCTACAATGGTTCGCCAGGTCATCAGCGCTGAGACCAGCGAGACTGTCCGCAGCATACTGGAAAAGGTGGTGGGCGACCCGAACGACGGCACAGGTCGCAACGCCGCCGTGGCGGGCTACCGCATCGGCGGCAAGACCGGCACCAGCGAGAAGGTAAGCCTTGAGGCTCAGACAGGGGAGAAGCAGTACATAGTCTCTTTTATCGGCTTTGCCCCGGCGGATGACCCGAAAATAGCAATTCTTGTCTTTCTTGACACACCCTCTAACGAGTCCGGAATATATGTCAGCGGCGGACAGATGGCAGCGCCGGTCGTTGGGAACATGATGGCGGATATTCTGCCATATCTTGGTGTTGAGCCGGAGCGAGACGAGGACAGCGCCGGGGAAGGGGATACAACCATGCCCTCTCTTACCGGGCAGAGTCTCAGCAAGGCAATAGACCGCCTTTCAAACGCAAGGCTCAATTACAGGACAATTGGAAACGGCGATACAGTCACAGATCAGCTTCCCAAAGCGGGCAGCACTCTTGCATCAGGTACACAGGTGATAGTATACTTAGGAGCGGAACCATCGGCAGAGCAGGAGAGTTTGCCTGATCTGACCGGAATGAGTTATAATCAGGCGAGAGACACCCTTTCGTATTATGGAATATATATACAGACAATAAGTCCTGTGCTGGACGGTGACAGGCAGCTTGTGAGCAGCCAGAACATCTCGGAAGGTACTCTTGTAGACCATGGCACAGTCATCGCCGTATCACTTATAAGTGACGATGACTCCATGCTTGGCAAATATTGATTGGAGAAACAATGAAGCTGTCGGAAATACTGAAAAATGTGAATATACTCTGCGCTGCCGCCAATATGGACACGGAAATAAGCGGCATATGCTATGACTCGCGGCAAGTCAAAAAAGGCGACCTTTTTGTTGCTATAAAGGGCTTTGAGTCTGACGGGCACAGGTTTATTCCAAAGGCGTTGGAGCAGGGGGCAGCCGCAGTGCTTTGTCAGGATATCCCCGCGGGCTGCGGAGTGTATGTGCAGACTGATGACTGCCGCCTGGCGCTGGCTCTTGCCAGCCGTGAGTTTTTTGGAGATCCAGCCTCACGCATGGTAATGATAGGCATCACAGGAACAAGCGGAAAGACTACGACCAGCTACCTTATAAAGCACATGCTTGAGCAGGAGTTTGGCGCAAAGGTGGGGCTTATCGGCACAAACGGCATCATGATAGGCGACGAGATGATGCACTCTGAACGAACGACACCGGAGAGCTATGAACTGCAAATGCTCTTTCGCCGTATGGCAGACGAAGGCTGCACCCACCTTGTGATGGAGGTTTCTTCCCACTCCCTTGTACTTGACAGGGTCGCAGGTATCCGCTACGATGTGGCGGTGTACACTAATCTCAGCCAGGATCATCTGGATTTTCACGTCACGATGGAGGAATATGCCAAGGCAAAAAGTCTGCTCTTTGAGCGCTGCAAAAACGGCGTTTTCAATCTGGATGATGAACATGTGCAGATAATGAAAGCGGGAAAAAAATGCAAGTGCCTGGGCTATTCCACGGAAAATAAAAGCGCGGAGCTTTTTGCAGATAATGTGGTACTCAGTGCATCCGGGGTCAGCTTTGATGCAATATACAAAGGGCGGAATGTTCCCTGCCACCTTGCAATTCCGGCGATGTTCTCTGTATATAACGCCCTGTCTGTGATTGGTACGGGGCTCTCGCTGGGCTTGAGTCTTGACCAGTGCGCCGACGCGCTTTCGAGCGCAGAGGGTGTGAAAGGACGGCTTGAGATCGTTCCAACTAACCGGGATTACTCGGTCATTATCGACTACTCCCACAAGCCGGACGCGTTGGAAAAGGTTCTTAAGACCCTCAAGAGCGTGACAAGAGGGCGGCTTATCTGCCTCTTTGGCTGCGGCGGTGACCGGGATAGGGTAAAGCGTCCCATCATGGGCAAGATCGCCGCCGAAAATGCCGATTTTGTTATTGTGACCAGCGATAACCCGCGCACCGAGGATCCTGAAGCCATCATCAATGAGATCCTTCCCGGCCTTGGTTGTGGTGATGTTCCGCATAAAGTTATCATTGACAGGGAGCAGGCAATTTGCTGGGCACTTGACAACGCAGGGCAAGGTGATGTAATATTACTCGCCGGAAAAGGCCATGAGGACTACCAGATCGTTGGTCATGAAAAGCGTCATATGGACGAAAGAGAGATCGTATCCCAGCACTTAAATAAATAGCTTGGTGGAGAATAACATGACGATAAAGCTGATAACCGCCTTTGTTTTGGCGTTTCTGTTTGCCACTGCCTTTGGCAGCTGGTATATACCCTGGCTCATGAAGGAAAAAGCCAGACAGGCAATCAAAGAGGACGGCCCTTCATGGCATATGATGAAAAACGGCACACCTACCATGGGCGGCGTGATGTTCATTGCTGCGGCGGTTTTTGTCTGCCTCACGGTGGGCTTTGACGCTATGCTCCACGGAAATTTCGTGCATATTTTTGTGCTGGTCTTTGCCATGGTGTTCGGCGCTATCGGCTTCCTTGATGACTGGGAGAAGGTCAAAAAGAAGCAGAACCTTGGTCTTACCGCAAAGATGAAGTTTTTGCTCCAGCTTGTTGCGGCGCTGGTTTTTGTGCTGCTCATGCGACAGATAGGATATCTGCGGCCAAGCCTCTACGTCCCGTTTTTTAATGTTACTATCAACATGCCGGAGTGGCTGTATTTCGTTTTTGCCGCTTTTGTAATTGTGGGTACGGTAAATGCTGTGAATATTACCGACGGTGTGGACGGCCTTGCCGCCGGAACCTCCATTCCCGTGTGCCTGTTCTTTGTAGTGATTACATACAGGTGGGGCGAGGCGTATCTGGAGCTTGGTATATTTGCCAGCGCGCTTGTAGGCGGCCTTATGGGCTTTCTGCTGTATAATTTTAATCCGGCCAAGGTTTTTATGGGGGACACCGGCTCTCTCTTCCTGGGCGGCGCTATCGCGGCTATGGCCTTTGCTTACGACATGCCCCTTATCCTTATCACACTGGGCATTATATACATTGTCGAAACACTGTCTGATATTATCCAGATTTTTTACTTCAAGATCAGCCACGGCAAGCGTGTGTTCAAAATGGCACCCTTTCATCACCACCTTGAAATGGGCGGCTGGACGGGAAAAAAGTGGAAAGAAAAAGAACTGTTTTTCCTGTTTTCAGGCATATCTTTGGCTTTCGCCATCATATCATTTATAGGGGTCTGTAATCGTTTCCCCATGTAATGCTTTGATTGGTCGGGAGGTGGAAAAATGCGCTATGACAGCGCCCGCCTCACCGGCCTTTCTTTGTCAGATCTGAAAAACCGGCGGGCAGGCTTTGATATGAGCTTTTTCCTTTTGGTGCTGCTTTTGCTGGCGATGGGTGTTATAATGGTGCTGTCCTCAAGCTATGCGAGGGCTTATTATGACCCCGGGAATGTGACCGGCGGAAACGCTGCGTATTATTTTGTCCGCCAGCTTATTTTTGCTGCTCTGGGTATTGGGGCCATGCTCCTTGCCTCCCGCATGCCCATGAATTTTTACCGCCGTTTTGCCTGGCACTTCATGGTACTGACGCTTGTGCTTTTGCTGCTTGTGCCCTTAATCGGCGTGAAGGCCAACGGTTCCCGACGCTGGCTCGGCATAGGAGGGCTTACGCTTCAGCCCTCGGAGCTTGCAAAGGTGGCGGTCATACTCGTGTTTTCTGTTATGATCTGCCGTTTCCGTGGAAAAACGAAAACTTTTAAGTACGGTATTCTGCCATTTGCGGCGGTGCTGGGACTTATTGTGGGCCTTTTGGTTTTGGAGCCGCATTTTTCCGCTTCAATCATTATTCTTGGAATCGGCGCTGTGATGATGTTTTTAGGTGGGGTGCGCCTTGGCTGGTTTGCCGCTGCATTTGGTGTGGCGGGGGCTGCCATCACCGTGCTGCTGACGCTGTTTCCGTATGCGTCATCGAGGATAAACACTTGGCGTGACCCATTTTCCAGTTCATCTGACGAGGGCTATCAGATCGTCCAGTCGCTCTATTCCATCGGCTCCGGCGGCATAAGCGGGCTGGGGCTGGGGGGCAGCAGGCAGAAATTTTTATACCTGCCTGAAGAGCACAATGACTTTATTTTTTCCGTCTGGTGTGAGGAGCTGGGCTTTATTGGCGCCGCGCTTGTGCTGGTGCTGTTTGCGCTGCTGATTATCCGGGGATACTGGATAGCTTTGCACTGTCGGGACAGGTTTTCTTTTCTCACCTGTGCGGGCATTACAACTTTGCTCGCCATACAGGTTTTTTTGAATGTTGCCGTTGTTACAAACCTTATACCATGCACGGGCATATCTTTGCCGTTTTTCAGCTACGGGGGCACAGCGCTGCTCATTCAGCTGGGCGAGATGGGAATAATTCTAAGTGCATCGAGAGATATACTGGAGAGAAAGGAATAATTAGTGTGATAAATCACGCTAATTGTTTATTAAAAACGGCGTGCCGCTCGCCGCTAAAGCGGCAAGGCTGCACATGCCGAATAATCTTCATTCAGCCGCATATGGAGATTATCATTTTTACCTGTGCTGTCGGTATGCGGCAGAATGGAGATATATATGAATTTTATTTTGACCTGCGGCGGAACTGCCGGACACATTAACCCCGCTCTCGCGGTAGCTGGGCGGCTGAGAGAGCTGATGCCAGACTGCGGCATACTTTTCCTTGGCGCGGAAGGAAAAATGGAGATGGAGCTCGTGCCCCGTGAGGGTTATGACATTTTGCCGCTCAAAATAACCAACATTAGCCGAGGGAAGAGCCTTTCTGCAATAAAGCATAATATAGAAACGGTAAAAAATGTCTTTGCCTCCACCGGGGAAGCAAAGAAGATAATAGCTGATTTTAAGCCTGATGCCGTTATAGGTACCGGCGGCTATGTATGTTACCCCGTGCTTAAAGCTGCGTCCTCTACGGGCATACCCACCGCCATACACGAGAGCAACGCCGTGCCTGGGCTTACAACAAAACTGCTCTCCGGTCATGTAGACCGGGTCATGGTTGGCTTTGAGGAGAGCAGGGACGCTTATGGAGCCGTGGGCAGCGTCACTGTAACGGGAACGCCGGTCAGAGGCGCTTTCGCGGGCTACTCCAAGAGCAAAGCCAAGGCTGAACTGGGGCTCGACCCGGACAAACCTTTGGTACTGTCTGTATGGGGCTCTCTCGGGGCTGGGCATATGAATGATATTGTTTCAAAGATGCTCCCGCTCATGCGGGGACAGCAGGACTTTTACTTTATTCACTCTGCCGGCAAGCGGTACTTTGATGGACTGATGGAAGCGCTCGGTGAGCCGGAGGAGCTGAAAAGAGACTGCGGGGCCGATATACGAGAATATATATACGACATGCCTAGAGTCATGGCGGCTGCTGACCTGATCCTCTGCCGCGCCGGAGCATCCACTATATCGGAGCTTACATTCCTTGGTAAACCCACGGTGTTTGTTCCCTCACCCAATGTGACCAACAATCATCAGGAGAAGAACGCGAGAGTACTGGAAAAGGGCGGCGGAGCAAAAGTCATGCTGGAAGGAGACTTTGATGCGCAGGGGCTTCTGGACACTGTTAAAGAGCTTCTTGGCAACTCTGCAGCTCTTGATAGTATGTCCAGAGCCATGTCCTCCCTTGCCGTCAGAGACGCAACAGACCGTATCTGCGGCGTTATACTCGACATGCTGAACAAGTAAATAGCAAAAACACCCTCCGTTGCATAGTATGGCTTGATATGAATGTACGGGGGGTATTTTAATGGATATATGGCATATTAAGGGCGGAAGCAGACTTGATGGTGTTTGCTTTGTTCAAGGCTCGAAAAATGCGTCGCTCCCTATTATAGCGGCAACTATAATCAGCCCTGCGAAGAGCGAGCTGTTTAATGTGCCCCAGCTCAAGGACGTTGATGCCGCGCTGCGTATACTACGGCACCTTGGCTGCACGGCTGAGCAGCGGGGCGGCGATGTTTACATAGACTCAACAGGCCTTTCCTGCAACAGCATACCGCACTCGCTGATGCTTGAAATGCGCTCCTCGGTGATTTTTATGGGCGCGATGCTTGCCCGCTGTGGGGAAGCATATCTGTCTCTGCCGGGCGGCTGCCAGCTGGGTAAGAGACCCATAGATCTGCATCTTTCTGCCCTGCGCGAGATGGGCGCGGAGATAGAAGAGGATAAGGGAGAGATTTATTGCCGCTCGAAAAAGCTCCATGGGGCGGAGATCCTGCTGCCCTTTCCCAGTGTTGGGGCAACGGAAAACATCATGCTCGCCGCCTGTGCGGCTAAAGGAGAGACGGTCATTCACGGTGCAGCCCGTGAACCGGAGATAGTTGCCCTGCAAAACTACCTTAGAGCGATAGGCGCTGATGTACGCGGAGCAGGAACCGACACTGTAACTATATCCGGCATGCAGCGCAAGTCAAGGGCCGCCCAGCGGATCATACCAGACAGGATAGTGGCTTCAACCGTTGCCTGCGCCGCCGCTGCAACCGGTGGTGACGTGGAGCTGCGCGGCATAGATCCCACACATTTTTCTACAGTTCTCTACTTCCTAAATCAGGCAGGTTGTGATATAATAAGCTCAGACAGGTCTGTCCGGGTGATTTCCCGTGGCAGGCTCCGCTCTGCCGGGGAGATATCCACCGCTCCTTATCCGGGCTTTCCCACGGATGCTCAGCCGGTTTTGATGGCGGCGCTTTTGAAAGCGGCTGGGAAAACCGTCATCGTGGAAAATATCTTTGAAAACCGCTATCGCCAGGTGGCTGAGCTGCGCAGGCTCGGTGCGGACATCACTGTTTCGGGCAATGTGGCCGAGATATGGGGGGTAGATTGCCTCCACGGTGCTGCACTGACAGCTACGGATCTTCGGGGCGGCGCGTCAATGATTGTGGCCGGGCTTTCCGCAGAAGGAGAGACAATTATCTGCGATGATGGGCATGTCTGCCGCGGATATGAGCGCTTTGACCAGCGCCTGCGCTCATTGGGAGCGGACATATATCTTGAATACTGACTTATACTGATGAATGGAGACAGCTATGGCGCAGTCAATGCATAGAGACATCGCCTCTGACGACAGAGGCAGAGAGAATAGACAGCCAAAACGCCGTCCGGGCAGTCTCAGCGGGCCGCTGATGTTCCTGATGGTTGTTGTGGCCGCGATATTTGTTATGAGCGTTTTCTTCCGTGTATCCGATATCAGCGTGGAAGGGAACAGCCACTATACCGACATTGAGATAATACGCGCGATAGATATTGAGGAGGGGGATAACCTTTTCTTCTTTGACCGTTTCTCCGCGGTCAGCCGCGTGTTCGCGAAGCTGCCTTATATTGAGCAGGTTTCCGTCGAAAGAAGCCTGCCGAATAAGGTGGTCATAAATGTGGTTGAAAGTACGGCTCTTGCTTATCTGGAGTTGGGAGATGAGCAGTGGACGCTTGACCACAGCTGCAAGGTGCTTGGGAAAGCCGCCGATGGAGAGACAGCGAACATGATCCCTGTTATTGGGATTGACCCCGGAACGCTGTACATAGGCGAGACACTCACTACGGCGGATGGGAATCAGGCGCTGGTTGACCAGCTTTCGGAGATACTTTTTCAGATGGAGGCGCGCGGCCTTAACTTCAGCGTAGCAAAGCTTGACATGACTGACAGCTCTGCTGTTGAGTTTTCCTATGATGGCAAGTACACCGTTATGTTGGGAAACTCGGAAAATATTGAACATAAATTTGGTATGTTTGTGGCCGTTATGGACAAGCTTTTAGAAGGGGACGCAGGCATAATCAATGTTTCTGACGGTGTAACCGGGCATTTTAGCCCGTATTGAACCCCTAATTTGAGTAAAATTACAAAATGTTTACAAAAATATTGCGCTGAGCCAAAAAAACTATTGACCCGGAGCAAAAAATGTAATAATATAGACGCACTGACACTGATGCAGGCGGTTAATAATTTTTGACCGTCTGTGACAGGCTGTTTTCAGGAGAGATACATTCACTTTTTGTGATTAGATAAAATCAGGGAGGCAATATTATGGACTATAAAGCCGAAACAGGGCCGGAGAATGTTGTTACAATAAAGGTGGTCGGCGTCGGCGGCGCCGGCAACAATGTTGTCAACAGAATGGTTAAAGCAGGGACTCAGGGTGTGGAGTTTATCGCGATAAATACCGATAAGCAGGCACTGGCAGTTTCCAACGCCGATCAGAAGCTTCAGATCGGCGAAAAGATGACCCGCGGCCAGGGTGCGGGCTCCGATCCTGAGATCGGCAAGCGTTCAGCAGAAGAAAGCCGCAATAACATTGCCAAGGCTATCGAAGATGCGGACATGGTCTTTATTACCGCCGGTATGGGCGGCGGCACCGGCACCGGCGCGGCACCCACTGTTGCAGAGATCGCCCGTGAGGCCGGGATACTTACCGTCGGCGTTGTAACTAAGCCCTTCAAGTTCGAGGGTAAGCGCCGTATGGATCAGGCCAATGCCGGTATCAAGGATATGCTGGGCAGGGTGGATTCTTTGCTTATAATCCCCAACGACAGGCTCAAGTATGCCACCGACCAGAAGGTCACTCTGGCCAATGCTTTTGAGATAGCAGACGATGTTCTGCGTCAGGCAGTCACCAGCATTTCTGACCTTATCAAGAACACCGGCTTCATTAACCTTGACTTTGCCGATGTTACCTGCATCATGAAGGGCGCTGGCTTTGCCCATATGGGTGTTGGCCATGCTGCCGGCAAGGGCAAGGCAGAGGATGCTGCCCGCATGGCAGTTGCAAGCCCCCTGATGGAGACTTCCATCAACGGCGCCCGAGGCGTTCTTATCAATATCACGGGCTCTGAGGATATGGGCCTTGAAGATGTTGAGGCCGCTGCCAATCTTGTTCAGGAGGCCGCTCACCCCGATGCCAACATCATCTTCGGCGCGACCTTTGATGAGACCATGCAGGACGAGATCCGCGTGACAGTTATTGCCACCGGCTTTGAGGATGTCCCGGCCGCCCCCGGCGCTGAAGCTGCCGCCCCTGTCGCCGCCGCAAAAGAGAAGCCCCAGGGTCTCTTTACCGGCGCTGCCGAGAAGGCTGCTGCCGCCGCTGTTCCTCCCGAGATGGGTGAGAGCGCGGAAACTCCCCCTGAGGATCCGTTTGACAGCATTTTCAAGATTTTCAACACAAAATAAGTCAGAGCGTAAAATATAAGAAAAGCTCCTCTGAAATGAGGAGCTTTTTCTGGTAAACGGCGGTATTATGTTTAAGAAATTTATGCGTTTCGTCACTGAATTGGCGAATATTTTCAACAAACACAGTATTCCCCGGGCTTCGGCCGCACTGTCATATTATCTGACATTTTCTGTGTTCCCGCTGATCATATGTCTTTATACTCTGCTGGGCAGCAACTATCAGAGGGCAGTAGAAGCGCTGGACTTCATCTCCCGGCTGTGGACGCCTCAGGTCATAGGTATAGTTAATGATTTCATGGATTATGTCTATACAAGCTATTCAAACGCCATGCTCGCGGCAGGGCTTGCTGTTTTGATAACCTCCGCCTCGGCGGCCTTTCGCAGTATACAGGCTACCATTGGAGAAATGCAGGGCGGGCAGCGCTTTCAGGGCTTTATGTACTTCATTTTTAGCATTGTCTTTTCTCTGATGTTCCTTGCGGGTATGTATTTTTCGGTTTTGGTCATCCTGTCCGGGAAAGACATTCTTGCGCTTATAAACGGTATCGTACCGTTTATAGACATAAGCAGCTCATGGGAATGGCTTCGTTTCCTGCTGTTGGGCGGTATTTTTTTCCTGTTGATATGGGCAGTTTATATCCTTTCAAAACGAAAGACTGACAGGTATCGGACTTTTCCGGGCGCACTGGCGGCCACTGTCGGCATAGTGGTGATGAGCCTTGTGTTTTCCATTTTTATTGGAGCGTCTGCGAAATATCCTCTGGTCTATGGTTCACTTGCATCGATAATCCTGCTAATGTTCTGGCTGTTTATCTGCTGCCAGATAATATATATCGGTGCGGCGCTTAACATCGCCATAAGAAATTACAGAGTGAAAAACGGTAAATATGATTAAAGGCACAGGCTTGACCTGTGCCTTTTTTATGACATGAACTTGTCTATTGCATCATTCAAAGATTTCATCTGCTCCTGCACATCTTCGCAGCTGGCGTCTATACAGTGGTCAAGATGATCCTTTAATATGACCTTTGCGGTATTGTTGAGCGCTGAACGAACAGCGGCAAGCTGCACAAGAACCTCGGAACAGTCACGCCCGTTTTCCACCATGCGTTTAACGGACTCAAGGTGCCCGATAGCTCTTGCGAGGCGATTTATAACGGCCTTGGTCTGTGTGTGTGTATGCCCATGCCCATCTGTGTGGCTATGTTCGTGCTCATGCTCTGCTGAGTGGGCGTGAACATGGCCGTCACCGTGGTCGTGATAGTATATTTCTTCTTCAGGAATGTGCATGGTGAACCTCCAAGCTCTGTGTGCTGTCTGATTTTATCTTTTGTAGTATAAACTTTTACAAGGCGGTTTTACAAGCCCCTCAGGGGGATTTAGAGCAGTATTTTTACCTTTTGAGAAGCTATTATCCTGTCTGGCTCCACCGCGCAGTCGAGGGCGATGAGTTTTACGCCCGCAAGCGCAGCATCTTCCAGCGCGGTGGCAAATTCAGGATGTGCGGCACGGTTCGGTGTAAAATAATCGACGCCCTGCATTTGGATAATAAACACTGCATAGGCATCAAATCCGTTCTGCACGCAGTCGATAAGCTCGCGAAGGTGCTTCACACCGCGCTCCGTGGGAGCGTCAGGAAACAGAACAACACCGTTTTTCTCAAGAGTTACACCTTTGACTTCGGCATAGGCCTTCCTCACGCCGTGCTCAAAGTAAAAATCAAACCGTGAGTTTTTATAAACCGTCTCCGGCTTTATAAGCACCGGGGGAGTGTCGGTCAAGCCGCCCATACGGAGCCATTCATAGAAAACCGCGTTCGGCGCGGAGGAATCTATGTTGACCAGGCGAGCTCCCTTCATAACAGCTATAAGATCCCACTTCGTCCGACGCTCCAGCTTATTTGAGCGCTGGATATAGACCTTAGAGCCTGGGATAAGCAGCTCCCTGCAGCGGCCGGTGTTTTTCACATGGCATACTTCTATCTGTCCGTCAACTATGACATTAGCAATAAAGCGGTTGGGACGGTCTATAAATTCAGCCTCATGAATGTCAGAATATGTCATTTAACAATATTCGTCAGCCCACTGGGTCACAAGGCGTCTTGCATAGGCGCTGTCTGTTGAGGCAAGGTCAATTATCATAGTCTGGCTGTCGTCCTCCAGCGCGGCTTTAAGGCGGTTTGCAAAGGCAATATATTTCTCCCCAAGACCCAGACTGCGGCGGAGCTGCTGTGCGTTTTCAAGGCCTTTCAAGACGCCGATTATCGGCTGTTCATAGGAGAGAAAGTCCGCAAGCTTTGCCCGAAACTGTGGCACGATTATCTCAAAGCCGCCAAATTCGTCTATAACGGAAAAGGGGTAATACTGTGCCTCGTCCAAAAGCTGTACGCCGTAGCTTCGAAAAACCTCTGTAAAGGCCTTTGGCGGCCTGACGGAATAGTCCAGTATTCGCTGCGCCTCAAAGCCCTGAACACCGCCCGCAGTACAGGCAGGCATAAGGTCAAAGCCCAGCAGGTTCCCGGCTCCGTCTTCCGCCCGCCTTGTGATAAAACCGCCGGCGGAGCAAAGACGCTCTCCTAAAACCTCGTTTATCAGAGTTGATTTTCCACTGCCGGATACACCGGTCAGAAAAAGATGTTTTTTCATTGCCTAAAATCATCACCCAATGTATTTATCTATAAATTTATCCAGCTTCTGTGCGTAATCCTCACCGGAAGTATACATGCTCTCTACGTGGCGGGTGTTTTCCGTGAAAAGGCAGTCTTTTTCGCCGTTGTAGAGCCTGTATAGCATCTCCCCCTGGGTAAACTCAACAGTCCTGTCTTCCCGCCCGTGTACAAAAAGAATTGGCAAAGTTGAGCGCTCCAGCGACGGAATAACGGAGGTATCTGCCATAAAATAGCCTGCGACAAGGCGGTTTATAATATTCACGGGTGCCCTGAGTATGCCAAGGCGAGCTTTGAATATGCAGTCGGCATCCATATATCCGCTGTCAGATACAATGAACTTTACATTGTCCGGGCATTTGTCGCTCATTTTCAGCACTGTTGCGCCGCCCATGGAAAAACCGTGGAGAATGATTTGGACATTTGACCCGAATTTTTCACACAGGAAGTTTATCCAATCGAGGCAGTCCTGGCTTTCATAGACGTCAAAGCCTATGAGATGCCCCTCGCTCTCTCCGGCGGCGGTATTATCCGGAGCAAAAATATCAATGCCACGGCTGCGATAGTAATCGAGAAACATTCCGGCGGTTTCGGCATGCTCTGAGCGGTAACCGTGTACAATGAAGGCTATACGCCGCCCATTGCCGCCGCAGGGAATGAAACAACCACTGAGGCGACAGCCACGCCGGGAAGAGATGAAAAAGCGCTCCTGCGGCGCGGCTCTGAGTCTATCTGCTGAGGAATCCCGGAACTCGTAATAGCCATCCTCGTGGCCCTTTTTATCAAAAAGCCGGTTGAGAACAGGGGAACCCTTTCTGCAAAAAATATATCTGTAAATTTCCTCTGTTAAAATTGTACCGGTCACAAGCCCGATTTTGACGATTTTTCTCATATCATTTCACCGGAACAACGGCGCCCAAAGTCGCAAGAATGGAGCAGAGGGCAACAAGAATTTGAAACGGAAGCGAGCCAAAGATGCCTATGATGCGTGACTGACCCGTCCGCTTGCGTGACAGATGATAGGCGATAATGATCCCAAGTCCAGTGAGCACCTGAATGACGCTTGCAAAGCGGGTCAGGCCAACAAAGCTTGTCAGACCAACAAAGGCAAGGATAAGGCAGGGGAGAGAGGCGACAAGCCAGCTGACGCGCTCTCCCAAATGGGTCTGCTCATTGACTATATCCCGCAGGTTGAGGGTGTTGGCCCAGAAGGAGGTCGCAAGGGCAAGCAAAGTGAAAACATAGCCAACAATGCTCACCCAGCCCCCAAGCTGATCGGAGAGGTCAACAAGGGCCCCGTCCTGAGTGATTTTTTCCCCGGTGCCAAGGAGCGTCATGACAGTGATGAGCAGGATAAGGCAGGCATTGATGGCAAGACCGGTCACTATGGCAGCGCGTATCCTTTTCACGTCCCCGTCAAGCCCCTTGACCACCTGCGGAGTGCTCATGACCGCCGAAAGAGAGAAGGAGATCATGCTGAAGAGGGCGAGGGCGTTGCCTATACCGTGCCAGCCGCCGGGCAGGGGACTTACATCGACTCTGAGCGTGGCAATCAACAGCACAAGAACAACGCCAACCATAGAGCCGACTGCTATTTTCTCGCAAATGCCCACGAGCTTTAGTCCAACAAAGACAACCCCCGCGCCGAGCGCATAGAAAATCAGCATACCGGCAGTCCTTGGAAGCCCAAGCCATGAGCTGAACACAGCGGCCGCACCGGTTAGAAAGGCGCTGACATTGAAGATGACAGACACACCCAGCATGATAAAAGCAAACCAGGTCAGAATCTTTTTAATTTTCCCGGAAAACAGTTCGGCATCCAGACAGCTGACAAACTGTGCGCCGTTATTGTTGAATGACAGCTCCGCAATAATAAGGTGCAGCACAACGTTGAAGAGAAAGCAGAACAGCAGCACTAAGAGCGTTTCACGAAAGCTGTTGCGGGAGGCAAGATAGGGCACAGAGAGGATCCCCGCACCAACACCGTGACCGACTATAATGCTGGACGCCTCAAAAAACGTCAGCTTTGATTTATCGCTAATTTTTTCCATACTATCTCCTGAACACGGCACAACGTCCAAAATATAATTTCTATTAAAGTAATAATAAAATCCCACCGGCGAAATGTCAAGCCGTGAAAGACTTAAGGCTTAAAAAGGCAGCGCCCCCGAATTGATCGGGGGCGCTGCTTAACCTGAAACTAAAATGTGCACAGAAATGTTCTTCAGATAGCTCAGATGAGGTTCAGAACCAGAGTGAGCACTGCGAAAACAAGCGCACACCATTTGGTGGATTTGGCAAGCTTCGCGTCCAGAGACTTGGCCTTACTCTTGGAAAAGAAGGTGTCAGCGCCGCCGGCAATGGCACCGGACAGACCGGCGCTCTTGCCGCTCTGCATAAGCACAACGACAGTGACGATCAAACCGGACAAAACCTGAAGAGCAGTAAGAACAATAACAAGAGCAGACATATATCTTTATCCTTTCAAACAATATACAGAATTTAACGAATGAGAGTATAGCACATATAGCCCCACAGTTCAAGTGTTTTTTTGTTTTTTGCACACGAAAAACAGGTTCATGGTTTAAAATTTCGTAAAAAAGATTACCTCAGTAAACTTGACAAGTTTATGCCCGTGGGCTAAGATGAAATAAAAGGAATAATATGTCTATGAATATGCAAGATTACAAGAGAATACTCACCATGCAGGACATTTCCTGCCTTGGTCAATGCTCCGGCTCTGTTGCGCTGCCGGTGCTGTCGGCCTGCGGGCATGAAACCTGCCTGATCCCCTCCGCCCTGTTATCGACCCATACCGGCCAGTTTCAGGGTTATACTTTTTTTGACCTGACAGAGCAGATACCCGGCATTATCGACCACTGGCGGAGGGAGGGCATCATGTTCGACGCGCTGTACACTGGGTATCTCGGCAGCGCGAGGCAGGCGCAGTTTGCGCGGGAGATGATAGATACACTCCTTCGCCCAGCGGCACACATTGTCGTTGACCCTGCTATGGCGGATAACGGCAAGCTCTATGCCGGGCTTGATGATGCCTGCGTTAAAGCTATGCGCTGCCTATGCTCAGCGGCAGATGTTATTTTGCCCAATCTGACGGAAGCCTGTCTGCTGACCGGTATGGAGTACAGGGAGGATTGGGACGGTGACTATGTCGCCCGGCTGCTTGACGCTTTACTTGAAACAGGCGCAAAGAGCGTTGTTCTGACCGGCGTTGTTTTTTCAAGTGATGCCACCGGCGGAATAATAGCCCATGGCACGGAGCGGAAATATTTCCGCCACAGGAGGATAAATCGCATGTTCCACGGCACCGGAGATGTGTTTGCTGCGGCCTTTACGGGCGCGTTTTTGCGTGGGCTGAGCCTTGAGGACGCGGCGGAGCTTGCCGCGCGTTTTACTCTGCGCAGCATAGAAAACACCGAGGACGACCCTGCCCACTGGTATGGAGTGAAATTTGAAACGGCTCTGCCCCTGCTGATAAAAGAACTGGGCGAGCATGAATAAGCAGGTGGCAGCATGAAGCACATGATAAATTACAGCAATTTCTCAGCCGATGAGCTGGAGAAAATTTTGACTCTCGCGCTGGATATGAAGGCCGAGCCTGTAAAATACGCCCACGCTCTGGAAGGGAAAAAGCTCTATACACTGTTTGAAAAGACCTCGACAAGGACGTTTTTGTCCTTTGCAGCCGGAATTACCGAGCTCGGAGGCAGCTATTATAATCAAAACTGGCGAGACTCCAACTTTGCTCTGGCAGAACCAATGTCAGAGATAAAATATATCTGCCGCAATGTTGATATCATTATGGCGCGGCTTATGAAAAACGAAATGGTGGAATTGTTTGGCAAGTATTCCACCGTTCCATTCATAAACGGCTGCGATAATTCTTTTCACCCCTGCCAGATCCTTGCAGACGCAATGACTCTTATTGAGAAATTTGGCAGCCTTGATGTGAAGCTCATGTACATCGGCGCAAAGAACAATGTTTTTAATTCTCTGGTCGAATTTTTTGCCAAAATGGGCCGGGGTACGCTCTATGGCTTTACTCCTATTGTAAATAATACCATATGCGGCGAGGATTTCTACCGCGCAGCCGCCGATACCGGTTTTTACGTTGAGCTTGACCCAAGCCTTGCCCAGGCAAAGCTCAGGGATATTGCGCGGGACATGGACGCAGTCTATACCGACACATGGATAGACATGGAATTTTTCAATGACCCGGCTTACATTGATAAGAAAAGGGAAGTGCTCTCCAAAATGCTGCCATATCAGGTGAACGAATCGCTGATGGAGGGCAGCCGGGCAATCGTTTTTCACGATATGCCCATACACGCCGGATATGAGATATCTCAGGGATTAATGGAAAAGAACCTTGAGCATATTTTAGATCAGGCGGAAAACCGCCGCCATACAGAGAAAGCACTGATGTACACATTGTTGAAAGGGGACAGCGATGGAAAAAAGCTATGATCTGAGCCGATTTATAAGTGCACATCAGCGCGACTACGCAACGGCATTGCGTGAAATACAGGGCGGGCGCAAGCGCAGCCACTGGATGTGGTATATTTTCCCTCAGTTAAAGGGGCTCGGCATGAGCTATACTGCTCAGCTTTACGGCATAGAGGGCCTGGGAGAGGCGAGGGCTTTTCTTGACAATGAATATCTTGGCGGGAATCTCCGGGAGATCTGCGGTGCGCTTCTCGAACTTGGCACAGATGATGCGTCCTATGTTTTCGGATACCCGGACGATTTGAAGCTGCGCTCCTCCATGACGCTGTTCAAGCTCGCGTCACAGACGGATGCAGTTTTTGACGCTGTGCTCAAAAAGTTTTACGGTGGCCGTGAGGACAGCCATACAAGACAGCTGCTGGGGTTATGAGCCTTGCCTTTTCGGCCGCGAGGCGGCTGTGAGAATAATGATTAAAAAGGAGAGAAAATCATGTTCAAGTTCTGCAAGAAACAGCTTTGGGAATGCACAGGCACCTTGGCCGATGTCGCACAGGGCAGACAAAGCGCTGAGACGGTTATCCGTAGCGCCCGTCTGGTCAATGTATGTACCCACGAGATTCTGAAGAATGTTGATGTGGCCATATCCTGCGGCAGGATAGCCTTAGTGGGTGATGCCTCTCACTGCATAGGACAGAATACGAAGATTATAGACGCAAATGGCCAGCTTATTGCCCCAGGCTTTCTTGACGGACATATACACATCGAGTCATCTATGATGACCCCGGTCGAGTACGCGGCGGCTGTTCTCCCTCACGGCACAACAGGCATATACTACGACCCACATGAGATAACCAATGTGCTCGGCATAAAGGGTATGGATCTGATGATCGAAGACGCGGAGAAAATGCCGCTCAAGGCCATGCTTACCGTGCCCTCATGTGTCCCTGCCGTTCCCGGCTTTGAGGATTCAGGAGCTGAGATAGACTCCAACGATATCGCTGAGCTCATGAAGCGCGACTGTACAGTTGGCCTCGGTGAGATGATGAATTTCCCCGGCATTGTCGGTTCAGCGCCTCCCACCCATGCAATTGTGGATGAGACCTTGAAGGCCGACAAAATAGTAACGGGGCACTACTCCATTCCCGAGACCGGCGCGGGACTCAACGCTTATATCGCCAGCGGCGTGCGCTGCTGCCATGAGTCCACCAGAGCGGAGGATGCGCTTGAGAAAATGCGCCTTGGCATGTACGCGCTCATGCGCGAAGGCTCCGCATGGCATGATCTTCAGGAGGTTTGCAGAGCCATAACCGAGCACGAGGTGGATAGCCGCTATGCCGTGATGATCTCCGACGATACCCACCCCCACACGCTGGTTTCCGGCGGGCATATGGATCATATTATCCGCCGCGCAATGTCCTTCGGCGTGGACTTCGTCACTGCCGTGCAGATGGTCACGCTCAACTGCGCCCAGTGCTTCAGAATGGATCATGAGCTCGGCGCCATAGCACCCGGCAAGTGCGCGGATATAGTCTTTATCAACAATGAGCGCGATGTAAATGTGACACGGGTCATGATAGACGGCGATGTTGTGGCCGAAAACGGGAAGCTCACATTTGAGCTGCCAAAGTCCGGCTTCCCAGACTGGGCGATGGATACGGTCAATATCGGCGAGCAGATAACTCCGGATACCTTCAAGATACTGACCGACAAGAAGGACAGCGTTGATGTCCGCGCTATTGAGATCATCCCCGTCCATGTGGGTGACTATGAACGCAGAGTCACCCTTAAGGTCAAAAACGGAGAAATCATGAGCGACGTGGCGCAGGATGTGCTCAAGACTTTTGTCTTTGAGCGACATAAGGCCACCGGCAAGCACGGCGTAGGCTTTACCAAGGGTTTCCACGTAAAATGCGGCGCAATGGCCTCAACCGTTGCTCACGACGCGCACAATCTGCTGGTCATCGGCACGAATGATGAGGACATGGCGCTTGCTGCCAACACTCTCGTAAAATGCGGCGGCGGTGAGGTGATCGTCAAAAACGGAAAGGTCCTTGCGTGCGTGCCGCTGCCATTCGCGGGGATTATGAGTACAGACCCCGCCGAGGTTATGGACGCGAAGGTTGCCGAGCTTGAAAAAGCCTGGGCCGAGATAGGCTGCGACATTCAGTCGCCCTTTATGACCATGGCGCTCATCCCGCTTGCCTGCCTGCCAGAGCTTCGGCTTACAGACCGCGGCCTTGTGGACTGCACCAAGTTCTGCTTTACGGAGCTTGAATATTAAGGAGAAGTCATGGCTGACACCGTATCTGCAGTATCAATAGCTTTTATGGCAGTTTCTTGCCTTGCTGCGTTCATAATACCTGTTGCCCTGTTCATATATTTTCGCAGGAAAAAGGGCGCTGATGTCCTTCCATTTTTTATTGGCTGCGGCATTATGCTCCTGTTTGCGCTTATTCTGGAGGCAAGGGCACATGAAGTTATCCTTTCCTCCTCATTCGGAAAGCGTATTACCGGCAGTGTCTGGCTCTACGCAGCCTACGGCGGCCTGATGGCCGGACTATTTGAGGAAACAGGGCGGTTTGTAGCCTTTAAGACCGTGCTGCGTGGAACGAGGGACAAGGACTGTAATGCGCTGATGTATGGCGCAGGCCACGGTGGATTTGAAGCAGTGGTGCTGCTTGGCTTTTCCATGATAAATAATATTGTCCTGTCTGTCGCAATAAATAATGGCAGCGTGGGCGCTATGACAGCAGCACTGTCAGGATCCGCCCTTGAACAGCTTCAAGCTGGGATAAGTGCTTTGACAGCAACACCGTCATATATGTTCCTGCTCGGCAGTTTGGAGCGAATTTTTGCCGTGCTGCTTCAAATTGCACTGTCTGTTCTTGTGTGGTTTGCCGCCAAGAACAAATCGCGCTGGTATCTGTACCCGGCGGCTATCCTTGTTCATTTTGTTGTGGACGCGCTTGCCGTGATCCTGTCACATTATGGCGTTCCGGCACTGGCTATTGAGGCTGTCATAGGTCTGATGACAGCGCTGGCTGTTCTGCTTGCAAAGAAAGAATGGGATAAAAATACTGCGTGAATCAAAAATCCTCCTAAGGAGTGAAGTTTTACTCTTTAGGAGGATTCATCTATATAGATCAACTATGGACATCTGGTACAGGCTGGATCTATTCTAAATGGGTTTTATTGCAAAGGTATTTTCCTACGCATTTAAACCAGCATCTGATAGTATCTTTTTAATATTCTTCATCACAGAAGAATGTCATGGCTTTGCCATTTCTGCACTTCGCGTCATACAGAGCTGTATTTAGCAACACTATAAACAGTTCATAGTTATCCTCACCGCTATTCATTATGTCGGATGACCGTACTTCGTCAAGTCTGTGGACAGTTCACTCATTTTTTGAAAAATTAATCATAATACATCACCTGTTCTCAGCCAAATACTTCCGCAGCGGCAACAATTTTTAGTATCTCCTCGTCAACCTTATCCCGTCCATATACGTCAAGAAAACGTTCGCGATACTTATTCGTTTTCAGATTAAACCAGAGCGTCCAAACTCCCCAAAAAATGTCTATATGTCTGTCTCCTACACCGCCGCTGCCAACGTCTATAAAGCCGGAAAGCTTCCAGTTATTAAGAATAATATTTGGAAGACAGTAGTCGCCATGAAGAAGCACCTTGCTTTTAAGAGCATCTTTTCCGTTTTTCAGCACATCATAAGCTTCCTTTGCTGAGCGATAGCCGAAGCTATCGGGGAACTGAGATTTATCAAAATTTCCCGTGTGGCAATTCCTTACGGCTAAAGCAAGGTATTCTGCTGTTCTGTCCATGATCGGGCAATCGGAATAATCTGTCTCGTGCAGTTTCCTTAATTGATATGCCATGGTGTCGCATAGGCGCTCAGGGTTCATAAGATATTCTTTGTTCATACAATCTTCACCGACAACAGCGGCTGTTAAAAGCCAGTCGCTGTCACCTGATATGTATTTAAGTACCTCCGCGCCAATGCCCTTGAAATAAAAATATTCTGTCATTTTTGCTTCTCTATCAAGAGTTCCTTTGGCGGAGCGCTTCAAATAGTATCCGTTTCCTCTGTCGATGAAATAAACCCTCGCCTCGGGGGAGCAGGAGCTGTCGTAAATTTTCGACCCGGACACAAAATGCAGAATTTCCTGCGGCAGTTCATTTGGTATTTGGTTCAATAATGTTTTCTTCATTTTACCTGTCATATTTGTGGGAGAGCAACGCCACAGTCTCCACATGGCTTGTCCTCGGGAACATATCCACTGCAGTGGCGGGGGTGAGAGCGTAGCCATGCGCCTCAAAACGGGCCACATCCCGCGCGAGGGTGGCGGGGTTGCAGGAGACATAGACAATGCGCGGCGGCCGCATATCGGCGACGGCGGCAATAGCGCTCTCGCTCATGCCCTTGCGCGGCGGATCAACGACAACCACATCAGGGCGGGTATTTTGTGCGGCAAACGCTGCCGCGGCTTCTCCAGCGTCGCCGCAGATGAAGGAGGCGTTATCAATATTGTTCCGTCTGGCGTTTTCAATGGCATTTTCAATGGCTTGAGGAACAAGCTCCGCACCGACGACCTTATCAAAGCTCCGCGCAAGACAAAGACTTATTGTCCCCGCGCCGCAGTAAAGGTCTAATGCCAAATCGGTTTTATCGCCGCAGGCGTATTCAAGCGCTTTTTCATACAGGCGCTCCGCCTGCGGCGGGTTGATTTGGAAAAATGCCTGCGGCGCGATCTCAAACTCAGAGCCGCACAAATCATCCACGATATTCTGACTGCCCCAGAGCGTATAAAAGTCTCCAGCGAGGACGGTGTTCCCGTGGGTTTTGTTGATGTTAAGCACAATACCGGTCAGCTCCGGGCAGCGCTCACGCAAAAAAGTGACAAGGCTTTCAGTTTTTGCGCCAAAGCCACGGGCGGCAACGATGCATACAACGGCCTGTGCCCGGCTGTGAGATTGACGGCAGAACACATGGCGCACAACGCCCTTGCCGCTGCCTTCATCGTAGGCAGGGACGGCGTTTTTAAGCATGAACTCAGTGACCGCTTTTGCAGCGCGGCAGCTCAGCTCACTCTGGATAAGGCAGGTATCCACCGGGACAAGGTCGTGGCTGCGGGGCTGAAAAAAACCATAATGCGGCGCGCCGTCAAGCTCAGAAACTGAAAATATCGCCTTGTTGCGGTAGCGCAGGGGCACATCACAGCCAAGAATTTCCTTTGCCTCCAGCGTCTGGCCGCCGATGTGTTTTAGGGCAGAATTGACTCTATCGAGCTTAAAGCGCAGCTCCTCGGCATAGCTCATGTGCCAAGTGTCGCAGCCGCCGCAGCGTCCAAAATGCGGGCAGGCAGGCTCGATCCGGGCGGGGGAGCGCTCGATAAGCCTTTCAAGCCGGCCATATACGGCCGACGAAGTCACCTTAACAATTCGTATCTCCGCCCGCTCGCCTTTCAGCGCTTTTGGAACGAAAACCACCCGCTCGCCCACATGGCATACGCCAAGTGCCTCGGAGGTATAGCCGTCAAAGGTCACGGTATATATTTGATTTTTTCTTATTTTATCCATGTTTTGAATAATATCACATGTATTATTTCACCGCAATAGTTAAATATGAACAGTATATTATTCGGCTAATATCAAATAATAATCCTGCTCGAATATAAGGAGGATGACTATGAAAAAAATATTCTTAAGCATTATGACCCTCGCGCTTTCCTGCGCGCTGCTCTGCGCCTGCGGCAACATGGACGCGGACAGACCCGTGAACACCGACACCCCCGTTGACACAGCAAGCCCCGACCCGCGCGACGATGTGCCCATGCCCGAAAACCCAGTTGGGACTGACGGCAATGTGGACGACAGAGACGGCATCATTGACGATGACGACAGCACCGGCAATCTTGACGATGCGACAGGCACGCCGGGGACAAGCGGAATAACCGATAACAACACTGCCACCGGCAACACCGCTGTTACAAGCCCTGTTCCAACCGCTACCGCAAAGCCCTGAGGGCGCAGGATAATAGGAGCAAGCAGCCATGACGCTTCATTGTGTCATGGCTGTTTTACAAAATTTGCTTGATTTTTGCCTATCGCGGCGGTAATATGAGAAAAAAGTCCGAAGGGAGAAAAAATATGAGCTACATACCCACACCCGAACAGGCGGAAGAGCTTGTAAAGCTTTATAACAAGGAGGCTTTCCATATTCAGCACGCTGAGACCGTTTCCAAGGTCATGGGCGAATTTGCCAAAGAGTACGACCCGGAGAACGTTGACTTCTGGCGCACAGTCGGCATGCTGCACGATATAGATTTTGAGCTTTACCCGGAGCAGCACTGCGTCAAGGCGCAGGAGCTTTTGAAGGAGCTTGATGTTGACGAGGATGTGATCCACGCCGTTGTCAGTCACGGTTATGGAATCTGCATTGATGTTGAGCCGACAAAGTACATGGAGAAGGTGCTTTTCGCCACCGACGAGCTGACCGGGCTTATCGGCGCCGCCGCTCTGATGCGCCCCACCGGCATGGAGGGGATGGAGGTCAAGTCCGTGATGAAGAAGTTCAAGGATAAAAAATTTGCCGCCGGCTGCTCGCGCGATGTTATCAGGCAGGGAGCGGAGATGCTCGGCATGGAAATAAACGAGCTTGTGGGCAAGACTCTTGACGCGATGCGCGCCTGATGCTGCTTGCATATTACGGCGCGGTTGACGCGCTGAAAACCGGGATTGAGGGGTTGTCCAAATACAGACAGGAGCGTTTAAGTGCCGCCAAAGTCCAGATAAAAAAACAGCAGGGCATAGGCGCGGAGCTGCTGCTGTATAAGGCGCTGAAAAAAGCCGTGCCGGGTATGGCTCTGCCGCCGGAAATCAGTGTGAACGAATACGGAAAGCCGTATCTTGAAAAGAGCGATGTTTTTTTCAGCCTTTCCCACTCGGGGAAGCTTGCCTTTTGCGCAGTGTCCGGGCACGAGCTTGGGGCAGATGTGCAGCAGGCCGGTTCATATGACAGTAGGCTTGCAAAACGTTTTTTTACGGCGGGGGAGATAAAATATATTGAGAGCTGCCCGGACATGGACATGGCTTTTGCCAGAGTTTGGGCGCTTAAGGAGAGCTATATAAAGGCTGTCGGTATGGGCCTGGGTATGCCGCTCAACTCCTTTGATATCTGCCCGGAAGGGGAGTGCCTGCCGGAAATAATGGAATATTCGTTTTGGCATCACGAGGCGGAAGGCTGTGTTTTTGCCATATGTGTAAAAAACGGCGCAGCCAAGCCGGACGAATTTCTTAAACTAAGGCTATAAAACCAAGACCTCCGGTATTGCCGGAGGTCTTGGTTTTACAGTTAAACATTTAGTCCAGAGTCACGCATAACCGAGCGAAGAGCGGCCTTATTCTCATCACCCATGCCGGTCAGCGGCAGGCGCATAAGCCCGGAATCCGTATCCAGAAGCTGCATCGCGGTTTTTACGGGAATTGGGTTTGTTTCAATAAACAATGCCGAGAAAAGTGCTGCATACTTGCCGTATAGTTCCGTGGCGGCTTTGAAATCTCCGTCAAGGCAGAGCGTGCATAGCTTTGCGATGACGGCAGGAATAATGTTGCCGGCAACAGAGATGACACCCAGTGCGCCAATCGCCATGAGCGGCACAGTATCGCTGTCGTTCCCGCTCCAGATGTATAGATCGTCTCCGCAGAGGCTTTTCACCTGTGCAGCAGCTGCAATATTGCCGGAGGCCTCTTTTACGCCGTTTATGTTCGGATGCGCCGAAAGAGTTTTGTATGTCTGTGCATCAATGCCTATACCGGTTCTGCTTGGCACATTGTAGAGGATCATCGGTATATCCACCCGGTCTGCCACATATGTAAAATGTTCAATTATTCCTTTTTGGGTGGATTTGTTGTAATAAGGCGTTACCATTAGTACAGCGTCCGCTCCGGCAAAGCGGGCATTCTCTGCACGATGCAGAGCCTTTACCGTGTCGTTGCAGCCTATACCGGCGATCAGCTTCATACGCCTGGCATTATAGCGTACTGCGACGCGCAGCAGTTCCTCCTGTTCGTTTTCCGAGAGTGTTGCCGCCTCGCCGGTAGTGCCGCAGATGACCAGGGCGGAGCTGCCATTTTCATACTGGAAGTCAATATTCTTTTTTAAGCGCTCATAATCCACTCCGGTTTCGTTGAATGGTGTTACTATTGCGGTACAAGAGCCGCTGAAAACAGGAACTTTAACCATGTCGCCCTCCTTTTTTGAGCAGACGGGCGGTAAGGGTTCAATTCCCGTCTGCTTAGCATCGGAACAATCTATTCCGCGCATTGGCGAAATATGATAGTGACAAGCTTTTGCCGCCATGATATAATCACAAAGCTGGATCAAACGACACGGAATATGTTGATATGAAGAAAATGATCAAAAATCTTATAATCGCTTTGGCTCTGCTGCTGTGCTTTCCATACACTGCGGCTAATGCGCTCCCTGCAGATACGCAGTCCGACTTTTCACTTTTGCGGGTGGGTCTGGTATACGGCGACGAGGCGGTGTCCAGCGCGGAGTTTAGAAGCGTAAATGGCGGGTATTTACTTCTTGGCAGCTATGACGCCGAGAAAAAATTTCACTGCGAGCTTGAAACAGAGAGAACAAGCCTTACCCTCTCGCTGTATGACGGCGCAATAAATGTGTTTGACACATACTCCGGCGCGTTCATCTGCACCGCAGACGCTGACAGTATCGCGGTTTTGCCCGTGGACAATGGCCTGACGGAATACGGCGGCAAACAGTACCACGGCGGTTTTGCCTGCCGCGTTGAAGAAAAGGGACTGAGCGTTATAAACTATGTGGAGCTTGAGAACTATGTAAAAGGCGTTGTGCCGTATGAGATGAGCGCCGGCTGGGGAATTGAAGCGCTGAAAGCGCAGGCGGTCTGCGCCCGGACATACGCAGTGTATAATCAGGGCGAATATGAGGAGTTTGGATTTGATATAACGGACGACACGTACAGTCAGGTCTATAACGGCGTTCTCGAGGCGACCGCAGATACGGACAGAGCAGTTGATGAGACTGCCGGAGAGCTTATCCGTTATGACGGCGAGGTATGCGAAATCTATTACTTTGCAGCCGATGGCGGGGCGACAGAAGACGGAATAAATGTTTTTGACGCTGACAGGCCATATCTGCGCGGCAAATACGATCACTATGAGCGTATGGTCGACTTCTCCGTGAAGAACTGGAAGGCGCACCGCAGCGCCGCAGAGATAGGCGGGATATTGCGGGAAAAAGGCTATAATGTTGGAGATATCACCCGCATTGAGCGCATACGCTCCCGAACAGGCAACAATATTGCCCTGAATTTTTTTGATGTTGAGGGAAACAGCGCGCTCGTCGCCGGACGGAGCTGCTATAATATGCTTCGGCTTAACAGCTGCCGTTTCGCCATCGTGCCCTCAGGGGACGGGTTTGATTTTCTTGGTCACGGCTGGGGGCACAGCTGCGGCATGAGCCAGTGGGGAGCAAAGGCCATGGCCGAGGTCTACGGCTATGATTATGAGAAAATTATAAAGTTTTATTTTACCGGAGTTTACATCGCATGAAAAAATCGGATTTTTATTTTGATCTGCCGGAGGAGCTTATAGCCCAGACGCCCATAATGCAGAGGGATCATTCAAGGCTCCTTGTCATGGATAAGGACACGGGCGCTTTGGAGCACAAACACTTTTTTGATTTGCCTGAGTATCTCAGGGCAGGGGACTGCCTTGTACTTAATAACTCACGTGTGCTCCCTGCTCGGCTGATAGGCACGAGAAGCACCGGGGGAAGCGTGGAGCTGGTGCTGCTGCGCGATCTGGGCGAGGGGAAATGGGAATGTCTAAGCCGCCCGGGGCGTAAGACAAGACCCGGAACGGAGCTGTTTTTTGGCGGGGACAAGCTGCGCGCAACGGTGGAAAGCATCATCGAGGGCGGCAACCGCATAGTGCAGTTCCATTATGACGGCATATTTATGGAGATCCTTGAGAGTCTTGGCAAGATGCCGCTGCCTCCTTATATTAAAGAAGAGCTGAACGACCCGGAACGCTACCAGACGGTTTATTCTAAGGAGCTTGGCAGCGCCGCCGCGCCTACCGCCGGACTGCATTTTACAAAAGAGCTTCTCAAAGAGCTGGAGTATATGGGAGTCACGGTGAAATATGTGACGCTGCATGTGGGCCTCGGCACCTTCCGCCCCGTAAAGGAGGACGAGATAGAGGATCACGAGATGCACTCCGAGTTTTGTATTATACCCCAGGACACCGCTGATGCCGTGAACCGCACCCACGCGGAGGGCGGCAGAGTTATAGCCGTGGGGACGACCTCGTGCCGGACGCTTGAGAGCTTTACCGCCGAGGACAGCTTACTTCAGGCCAAGTCAGGCTGGACGGATATTTTTATCTATCCCGGCTATAAATTCAAATGTATCGACGCGCTTATTACAAATTTTCACCTGCCGGAGAGCACGCTTATCATGCTCGTCTCGGCACTTGCAGGCAGGGAAAATGTGTTAAACGCCTATAAAACCGCCGTCAATGAGAGGTACCGTTTCTTCTCCTTTGGCGATGCGATGCTTATTAAGTGAGAGGTGATACGGTGTACAGACTGATAAAGCAGGAGGGGCACGCCCGCAGGGGCGAGTTTGACACGCCACACGGAAAGGTTCAGACCCCGGTTTTTATGAACGTGGGTACTCAGGCGGCCATCAAAGGAGCGCTCTCCGCCCATGACCTTGAAAACATCGGCTGTCAGGTAGAGCTTTCAAACACCTATCATCTGCATGTCCGCCCTGGTGATATGCTCATAAAGGAGATGGGCGGCCTGCATCGCTTCATGACATGGAACGGCCCTATTCTCACCGACAGCGGCGGTTTTCAGATTTTCTCTCTGGCAAAGCTCCGCAAGATAAAGGAAGAGGGCGTAAACTTCAATTCCCATGTTGACGGGCGGCACATTTTTATGGGGCCTGAGGAGAGTATGCGTATACAGGCAAACCTCGGTTCGGACATTGCTATGGCCTTTGATGAGTGTATCAAGATCCCGTCTCCCAAGGACTATGTCAAGCAGTCCTGCGACAGGACTTACCGCTGGCTTGCCCGGTGCAAGGCTGCGCTTGCCGAGTATAACTCACAGGAGGACGCCGTGAACCCCGGGCAGATGCTCTTCGGCATCAATCAGGGAGCGGTTTTCCATGATCTGCGCATCGAGCATATGCAGAAGATCGCTGAGTTTGATTTGTCAGGTTACGCTATCGGCGGCCTTGCGGTAGGGGAGAGCCATCAGGAGATGTACGACACCATTGAGGCCGTGGAGGAGTATATGCCCAAGGATAAGCCGCGCTACCTTATGGGCGTTGGTACGCCGGGAAATATCATCGAGGGCGTCGCCCGCGGGGTGGATTTCTTTGACTGCGTCATGCCCGCGCGAAACGGGCGGCACGGCCATCTTTTCACATGGGGCGGCATCATAAACATCAAAAACGAGAAATACCAGCGCGATGAACAGCCCATTGACCACGCCTGTGACTGTCCGGTCTGCCGCCGGTATTCGAGGGCGTATCTGCGCCATCTGTTCAAGGCTGAGGAGATGCTTGCAATGCGTTTTTCCGTGATGCACAACCTGTATTTCTACAATAATCTCACAAAGCGCATCAGAGAAAGTCTTGAAGCGGGTGAATTTGCGGCTTTCCGGCGTGAATTTACAGAAATTTTAGATAAACGCGTTTAAGTAGCTTGAAATTATTTGCGCAACAATGTATAATGAATTCAACATAAGTTTGGAGGTAAATTCCTGATGAATCTTTTTCTTACAGCCGATGTATCGGCGGCATCCGGCGGCGGCTCTATGATCCTTATGCTCGTGCTGATGTTCGCCATTTTCTACTTCTTTATTATTCGCCCTGAAAATAAGAAGAAGAAAAAGACCGAGGAGATGCGCAGCTCTCTGAGCATCGGCGATGAGATAACCACTATCGGCGGGCTCACCGGCAAAATCGTACAGGTCACTGAGGATACCATCACTTTTGAGACCGGAGAGGACAGAGTCCGTATTCAGGCGAAGAAGTGGTCTATTTCCACCACTGCCAAGATGGAAGCGGCTGAGGCCGAAGCCCGGAGCAAGAAAGGCAAAAAGTAATAAAAATCAGTGGCCCGGCAGTTCAGCCGGGCCTTAATATACCATTATACGGAATGGAGATCATATTATGGCTGAAATTATCATTACTGAAGAAAATTTTGAAAAAGAGGTTCTGAAGGCTGACATTCCAGTTCTTGTAGATTTCTGGGCAACCTGGTGCGGCCCATGCCGTATGCTTGCTCCCACTGTTGCCGAGATAGCCGAAGAGCTTGAAGGCAAAGTGAAGGTCGGCAAGGTAGATGTTGACGAGCAGCCGGGGCTTGCGGCAAAGTTCAGAGTCAGCAGCATACCCACGCTCATTGTGTTTGATGGTGGAAAGGTCAAGTCTACTACTGTTGGCGTTCGCCCCAAGGCCATGATAATGGAGCTGTTAAAGTAAATTCGTAATACCGGGTGAGCTTATTGCTTTCCCGGTATTTTTACGCATAGTTAACATAATTCAAAAATTTTTCACCATTAAGGCTTTATTGCGAGGTATAATGGTAAAAAAAGAGAGAGGTTCTGATATGGGTCAAAACACACCTGATAACGATGAGCAGCTCCAACAAATGCTGCTTGAAAAGGTCAACTCTCAGGAGGATGTAAAGAAAGCAATTTTTGATTTCTCCTCGAGCTTTCGCGAGATGATGGCCTATTACCGCTGTGCCATGATGGAGGTCACGACCAAATTCAATGTCCTCAGTGAGGAGCTTTCCCTTGAGTATGACCATAATCCCATAGAGAGCATCAAAACGCGCCTGAAAGCCCCTGAGAGCATTTTAGAGAAGCTCCAGCGCAAAGGTCTGCCGGTGTCGCTCAAAAGCGTGGAGGAGAATCTTTACGATGTGGCTGGTGTGCGCGTTATCTGCGGCTTTCCGTCCGATATTTATATGCTGGCGGACGCTTTTTTGAAGCAGGACGATGTTATTCTCTTACAGCGCAAGGACTATATCAAAAATCCAAAGCCCAACGGATACAGAAGCCTGCATTTGGTGGTAAAGACGCCGATCTTTCTGCATAATCAGAAAAAGATGATGAATGTTGAGGTGCAGTTTCGCACGATCTCCATGGACTGGTGGGCGACGCTTGAACATAAAATACGCTATAAAAAGGACATTGAATCCTCTCCCCTTATCGACAGCGAACTTTTTGCCTGCGCGGAAATAGGCGCGAGGCTTGATAGGCGCATGGAGGAGATCCACCGCAGGGTAGAAAAAAAGAACAGAAACTAAAAAAACGAGCCAAATTTGGCTCGTTTTTTCAGTTGCCGCACTCGATGCTGATGTGATTAAAGATATGCAGAAGGTCATCGACCGTGACGTCGGCTTTTTCCTCGGCGTTTTTGTCGAGGATAATATGCCCCTTATCCATCATAAGCAGGCGGTTGCCGTACTCCACGGCGTAGCGGAGGTTATGCGTCACCATCACGGCAGTGAGCTTCTTTTCCTTTACGACCTTGTCGGTAAGCTCCATGATAATATCGGCGGTTTTGGGGTCGAGAGCCGCTGTGTGCTCATCGAGGATAAGAAAATCAATAGGTGTGAGCGTAGCCATAACGAGAGCAACGGCCTGCCGCTGGCCGCCGGAGAGGGCGCCGAGGCATATATCCATCTTGTTCTCAAGTCCCAGCCCCAGCATGGAAAGCTGCTCGCGGTAATAGTCACGCCGCTTGTGGTTAACGCCTGAGGAAAGCCCATAATGCCGACCCTTATTGTCGGCAAGGGAGAGATTTTCCATCATGGTGAGGTTTGGACAGGTGCCGAGGGCGGGGTTCTGGTAGACTCTGCCGATGCGCTTATAGCGTTTATATTCCTCAAGATTGTTGACCTTTTCACCGCCGATGAGTATTTCACCGCCCTCAACGGGTATACTGCCGCAGATGATATTAAGAAGGGAAGTCTTGCCGCTGCCGTTGCTGCCGACGATGGAAACAAATTCCTGATCCTTGACCGCTAAATTGAAGCCGTCAAACAGGCACATCTCGGTCACAAGGCCGGGGTTATAAATTTTTGAAATGTTTTTCAGTTCAAGCATTTTTCTTTGACCTGCCCTCCCCGGAATTGCCGATGATAAGGATAACAAGAAACAGCGCCGCAGTGATGAGCTTGAGGAGATTTGCGGGCAAGCCCATGCTTATGGCAAGCTGAATGCATAGCTTATAGGCAATGCTGCCCACCAAAACAGCCGTGGTTCCTTTTACAATGGATGCTTTCTTGAAAATAGTAGTGCCTATGATGACTGCCGCAAGGCCGAAGACCATCTGGCCCGTGCCCATGGTGCTGGAAAAGCCACGCTGTTCATGGCAGACGACAGCACCCGAGAGTGCAACAAGCGCGTTTGCTATAACAAGACCGAGAATCTTCATCTTGCCATTATCCCTTGCAAGAGTAGTGACAAGCGTGGCGTTATCGCCGGTGGCTTTGAGCAGAATGCCGTTCTTGGTCTTGAAATAAGCGTCAAGTATGAGCTTAAAGATAACAACAAGGATCAGCGCGATTATAAACTTTCTATGCACAAGGGAGAGCTTGCCAAACAGTGCCATGGCCGGGGCAGCGGTAAAAATAGTGTCCGTATCGCGGCCTACATTCAGGTTTGACCCGGCGATCTGAAGGTTTATTGAAAACAGCGCCGTCATTGTAATGATGCCGGCAAGCAGATCACGCACCTTGAGCTTGACATGGATAAGCCCGGTAATAAGGCCAGACACGGCGCCGGCTAAAATGGCGATGATAAGGGTCAAATAGGGGTTCACGCCCCTGGTGAGCATCACAGCCGTAACGGCAGCTCCCAAAGGGAAGCTGCCATCAACGGTCAGGTCGGGGAAATCCAATAGCTTATAGGTAATGAATATTCCAAAGGTCAGCAGGGCGTATATCAGCCCCTGCGTTACTGTGCTTTCTAATAATTCCAGAATCTGCATGGTTTACTCCGCGTTTGCGTCCAGCGCTTTGTCGGCAACAGCAGAAGGCAGCTCGATGTTCATCTCGGCAAGCGCATCGTTGTTGACATAGATGCTGTACTCGGTGACTGTCTCATAGGGCAGCTCCTCACAGGTGGCCTCACCCTTGAGGACTTTTGCTGCGAGCCTGCCGGTCTGCTTGCCAAGCTCTATATAATCGATACCGGCGGAGGCAACGCAGCCCTTTTTGACCTGCTCGATCTCGCTGCCGTAGACGGGGATACCGGCCTCGTTGGTCTTGTCAAGAATGGAGTCGAGCACGCCGACGACATTGTTGTCAGTGAGGTTAGAGATGCAGTCCACATCACGGTTGATAAGAGTATCCACAGCCTGTGTTACCTCGGCCTGAGCGGTAACGCCGATGTCAACTATCTCAAAGCCGTACTCAGGGGCTTTTTCCTTATACTCGGCGATGGCGGAGACGGAGTTGGGCTCGCTGGTGGTATAGACTATGCCGATCGTCTTGGCCTCGGGCTGCAGCTGACGGATAAGGTCGAGCTGGGCGGCGATGGGGAGCTTATCCGATACGCCGGTTATATTGCCGGAATCGAGCTTTGCCTCCACGGGGTCAGTGATTGCGTTGAAGATGACGGGGATATTCTTATCTTCAGCGGCAGCGAAGCAGGCGGTGGCGGAGTTGGTGGCAATGCCGCACATGAGAGCCACATCCTTGGCGGAGAAGTTCTGCGCGATCTGAATGGCTATATTATCGTCAAAGCCGGCGTTCTGATACAGATACTCAAAATCTACGCCCTCTTTAAGACCGGCTTCTTCAAGGCCCATAAGGAAGCCTTCGCGGCAGTTGTCAAGAGAGGGGTGCTCACCATACTGGGAGATGCCGATGACAGGTATATCTGCGGAAGGAGCATCAACGGGGGCTGATTCGACAGGAGCATTGGTGTTCCCGCAGGCACAGAGAGCCATGATCATAACAGCGGCAAGAATAAAGGCAAAAAGCTTTTTCATTATTATTTCCTCCAAATTATAAAATGTGGTTTGTTGATATTGTTGACTTACAGCATCAGCAAGCCCGCCATCGTTCTTTTGGTAATATCTTTTTCATTATGATCCCTCCAAAAACAAAAATCCTGTCCCTCGAAAAATCAAGGGACAGGAATAAAAACAAACCTGCGGTGCCACCCAAGTTGACGCATAAGCGCCCGCTCTGTCTTGTACCATCATACAAGCCTGCGCTGGTAACGGGAGCAGGATACCCGTTGACTGCTACTCGCCTTATCGGCTTTCGGTCACCCTCCGAAGTCCATTCACTGACTACCCGAATACCGCCTTTCAGCAAACGGCGGCTCTCTGCAAGACGAATAGAAAGTTACTTACTCTTCATCAGCGGTTTTTCATCTTGTTTTGCATGATAATACAGCGAAGGAATTTTGTCAAGCGTTTTTCAAAAAAATTTTTACATGATTTCTTTCTTACAAACGGATGTATGAATTACAATACATTTTTCTAT
>DKYJ01000046.1:107708-108055 GCA_002493305.1 Clostridiales bacterium UBA7103
CTTCTATTAGATTTTAATTAATTTCAGTTAGTTTTACAAAAAATGCTGAGAATTGCATTTTAACTTTGTGATAATTTTGCCTTGACCGCCGGGCGGCAGGGGAGTATCATACAAACAACAAAATCAAAATGCATTGACGGAGACAAGTACCGCCGAATACCGGTCCAAGCGAGTCGGGGAGGGTGAGAGCCTGACGATTCGGCCCGGCGGGAATAACACTTCCGAGCAGCGAACCCAACCGCCCTTCGGCGCAGTAGGGGAGACGATTTGCGCAGCGTTAATGCGCACGGGTTTGTACGAACCCTGTAAGTGACTGCTCAGGCAGTAAATTAGGTGGCACCGCGGAT
>DKYJ01000046.1:108376-115904 GCA_002493305.1 Clostridiales bacterium UBA7103
GTAAATTAGGTGGCACCGCGGATCGCAGCTATTCGTCCTAAAATTTTTTAGGATAGCTGTCGTATTCGGAGGTGTTTTTTTCATGTGCGCGATTTTTGGATTTTTGTCTGACAGTTTAGGCCGTGATGAAGTAAAAGAGTATTTTGACAGGACGATTTCCCGCGGCCCGGATGAAAGCCGCATTGAGGATGCAGGAAAGGGCTTGCTCTGTTTCCACAGGCTTGCTATAATGGGACTTGACGAGAGCGGTATGCAGCCTTTTAAGCTTGGAAAGGATATGGTCGTCTGCAACGGCGAGCTGTACGGCTTTCGCAAAGTCAGAAAAGAGCTTGAAAAGAAATATAGCTTCCAGAGCGAGTCCGACTGTGAGATAATTCTCCCCATGTATAGGGAATACGGGCTTGAGATGTTCGCTATGCTCGACGCCGAGTTTGCCATGATAATCTATGACGGTGAGAAGGATGAGCTTATTGCCGCCAGAGATCCAATAGGCATCCGTCCGCTGTATTACGGCTATCTTTCCGACGGCGCGCCCGTTTTCGCCAGCGAGGCAAAGAACCTTGTGGGGCTCTGCCCGGAGATAATGCCTTTCCCGCCCGGACATTACTACGCCGGGGGCAAGTTCGTCCGCTATGCGGATATCACAACGGCGGAGAGATATTCTTCTGATGATTTGGAGACTGCCTGCTCAAAGATACGCCAAAAGCTCATAAAAGGCGTTGAAAAGCGCCTTGACGCTGATGCGCCTCTGGGCTTTCTGCTCTCGGGCGGCCTCGATTCAAGCCTTGTCTGCGCAATCGCCGCAAAGCTGCTGGGTAAGAAGATACGAACCTTTGCCATAGGCATGGATCTGGACGCCATTGATCTCAAATACGCAAAGCAGGTGGCGGATTTTATAGGCTCTGAGCATACCGAGGTCATAATGACCCGCCAGCAGGTGCTTGATACGCTGGAGGAGCTCATCTCCTATCTTGGAACATATGATATAACAACCATCCGCGCAAGCCTTGGAATGTATCTATGCTGCAAAGCCATACATGAGCAGACCGATGTGCGCGTTTTGATGACGGGTGAGATCTCTGATGAGCTATTTGGCTATAAATACACGGACTTTGCCCCCTCGCCGGAGGCTTTCCAGCATGAGGCGAAAAAGCGCGTTGACGAGCTGCATATGTACGATGTGCTTCGCGCTGACCGCTGCATTTCCGTCAACTCCCTTGAGGGGCGCGTGCCTTTTGGGGATCTGGATTTTGTAAAATATGTCATGAGCATTGACCCGAAGCTCAAGGTGAACAGCTATGACATGGGCAAATATCTTCTGCGCCACGCCTTTGAGCATGACCATATCCTGCCGGAGAGCATACTCTGGCGGCAGAAGGCGGCTTTTTCCGACGCCGTGGGGCACTCTATGGTGGACGATTTGAAGGAGTATGCCGAAGGACTGTACAGCGACGAGGAATTTGAGGAGGGCTGCGCAAGGTATGACTTTGCAGCGCCCTTCACAAAGGAGAGCCTTTTATACAGGGATATTTTTGAGAAATACTATCCCGGCCAGGCTCATATGATAAAATGCTTCTGGATGCCAAACAAGGATTGGTCGGGCTGTGATGTGAACGACCCGTCCGCCCGTGTGCTTTCAAACTATGGGGCGAGCGGAGAATGAGGTGAAACCTATGAGCGTCTGCGCGGCAGGGAAAATAAGAATACTGCTCAGCACCGGCTGCGGGGAGATAAGGGGGCGGATACTGCGTCTTTTGCCTGCCCTGCGCGTTGACGCGGAGCTCTGCCGGGCGCAGGGGAGGGATATCCCCGCCTTGCTCTCGGAGCGGGCATATGACGCTGTTATTCTGCCGCAGGGCGAGTTTGAGCTTGCGGGGGATATCGCCCGGCACAGCGAGGCCGCCGTCCTGCTGCTGTGCGAAAAGGGAGAGCTTGATGACGCGCAGGCCGCCTGTCTCCCGCTCGGCATAGCAGCGGCCGAATATGATGAGTTGGAGCGTGTTTTACCGCTTTTGCTCTCAGAGTGCACAAAGCTGCGCGTGCTTAGGCTTCAGGCTAACACCCTGCGCAGAAAATTGAGCGACACTCGCCTTGTCAGCCGGGCAAAGCTCCTGCTTATGACCCGCCTCAACATGAGCGAGGAGGAGGCGCACAAGTTCATCGAAAAAACCGCCATGTCTACCGGCGCAAAGCGCGGCGAGGTGGCGCAGAATATCATCAGAACCTATGAGGAGTAAATTTTTGCGCTTTTTGTACAAAAAAGTTGTTGACAAATTAAGCATAGTGCATTATAATCCGAGCATCTTGAAACGGCAAAGGCGTCGTGCAGATAGTGCAAAGCGCCTTTGCCGCTTTTTATATTTAGAAAAGAGGTATTGCTATGAACACAGTTACCGGTATTTTTGGCTCAATGGTGTTTAATGATTCTGTTATGAGGGAGCGTTTGCCTAAGGATGTGTTCAAGCAGGTTCAGCGCTCCATGACCGAGGGCAAGCGCCTTACGAGCGAGGCCGCTGTTGTCGTCGCAAACGCGATGAAGGATTGGGCCATTGAAAAGGGCGCGACACATTTTACCCATTGGTTCCAGCCTATGACCGGCATCACCGCCGAGAAGCACGACAGCTTTATTTCCCCTGTGGACGGCGGTAAGGTCATTATGGAGTTTTCCGGTAAGGAGCTTATACAGGGCGAGCCGGACGCTTCCAGCTTCCCCTCCGGCGGCCTGAGAGCCACCTTTGAAGCCAGAGGCTACACCGCATGGGATCCCACCTCCTATGCCTTTATCAAGGACGGCGTTCTCTGCATCCCCACCGCGTTTTGTTCATACGGCGGGGAAGCGCTGGATAAAAAGACCCCGCTTCTGCGCTCCATGGAGGCTATCAGCCGCCAGGGACTGAGGATCGTGCATCTCTTCGGCAATAGTGACGTTACCTCTGTCAGGCCTACTGTCGGCCCGGAGCAGGAGTATTTCCTTATTGATAAGAGCGTGTATGATAAGAGGAAGGATCTTATTTATACCGGCAGGACGCTCTTTGGCGCGAAGCCCCCCAAGGGTCAGGAGCTTGAGGATCATTACTTCGGCGCGATAAAACCCCGCGTGGCTGCTTTCATGAAGGAGCTTAACGAGGAGCTCTGGAAGCTCGGCGTCATGGCAAAGACGGAGCATAACGAGGTCGCTCCCGCACAGCACGAGCTTGCCCCAGTGTTTACAACAACAAATATCGCCGCCGACCATAACCAGCTCACCATGGAGCTTATGCGCAAGATCGCCAAGAAGCACGACATGGTGTGCCTGCTGCACGAAAAGCCCTTCGCAGGAGTAAACGGCAGCGGCAAGCATAACAACTGGTCGCTCACAACAAACACCGGCATGAACCTCCTTGAGCCGGGCGAGACTCCGTATGAAAACGCTCAGTTCCTGCTTTTCCTCTGCGCGGTGATCCAGGCCGTGGACGATTATCAGGATATGCTGCGCATTTCCGTAGCCTCCGCCGGCAATGACCACCGCCTCGGCGCCAATGAGGCGCCCCCGGCTATAATGTCCATCTTCGTGGGGACTGAGCTTGAAAGCATCCTCACCGCTATCGAGAACGAAGAGCCATACGGCAGCAAAGAAAAGGAGCTTATCAAGGTCGGCGTTCATGTGCTTCCGAAGTTTCCAAAGGACACTACCGACCGCAACCGTACTTCTCCCTTTGCTTTCACCGGCAACAAGTTTGAGTTCCGTATGCTCGGCTCTTCAAACTCCATCTCCGGAGCAAATGTGGTTCTCAACACCGCCGTTGCCGAGTCTCTGCGCCAGTATGCGGATATTCTCGAGGCGGCCGATGACTTTGAGACGGCGCTGCATAACCTCATTCGTGATGTCATCAAAAAGCACCGCCGCATAATCTTTAACGGCAACGGCTATGACAGCGCATGGGTGGAAGAGGCTGAAAAGCGCGGGCTGCTCAATCTAAGATCGACTCCCGACTGCGTGCCGTACTACCTCAGCGAAAAGAATGTGGCGCTCTTCACACAGCACAGAGTTTACACCCCTGCGGAGATCAACGCCCGCTATGAGATAAAGTTGGATAACTACTGTAAGGTGCTGCACATTGAGGCGCTGACCATGCTTGACATGGTCTGGAAGGATATTCTTCCCGCCGTCAGTGCCTATTCCAAAAAGCTCGCTTCCACGGCGCTTGCGAAGAAGTCCCTATCGGCTGATATTGATTGCAGCTTTGAGACAGAGCTTGCCGCCAAAATAAGCACTCTCACCGCTTCCGCCGTTGAAAAGGCCAAGGCTCTTGAGCTTGCGGTCATGGACAGCAAGAATATAAGCGGCTCTCTGGAGCTTGCAAAGTATTATAAGGACGCGGTGTTTGCCGCCATGAACGAGCTGCGCATAGTAGTTGACGAGCTTGAAACCAACACCGCCGCCCGCTTTTGGCCGTACCCCTCCTATGGCGATATACTTTTCAGCGTTAAATAAGCTATCACTCTTCACTCCTTATATTTTAGGGGCGCATGGAAAAACCATGCGCCCCATGTGTTTATCGGATCTTTTCTTCTATATTTTTGCTGTCATGATATTTTATAAGGGAATCATACAGCTTCTCAATGAGCTTCATGTCTGCGTTCGTTATATACACAAGAAACAACAAAGCAAACAGAGATACAATTACAATCAAAACTATCCAGTACCAGTGCATTTTATTTCCTCCTTTACCAGCTAAGTGCATCTTCATAATCGAGAAGCGTTGGGTCGATGGGCTGTTCACGCAAAACAGTTGTCATATATTGGTTGAACGCCTCGCGCATCTCTCTGCGGGAAACTGTGCGCGGATCCATAACATCATGAGGTATCCAGATAAGGTGTATGCCTCTCTCTCGAGCCTGATCCTCGAACAAGCCATGCAGACCGCCTACATTTTTGCAGGACACATGGTCATACATAATAACGATGTTCACATTGAACTTCTCGCACATTTTCCAGCATTCATCCAGCAGATTAACATAGCCGCCGTTTGTGTGGGAGCGCATCATCATTTTTTCATAGCAGCGCACAAGATCCTTAAGCGCCTGTTCCTTATCTCCTATGGTGATCGGGAGATAGCTGAGCATAGCCTCCATATCATTTACGCAGGTGACGCCCCAACAATGCTGCGTCCAGTATGTAAAATTTGTGTAATAGTGAGCGGGGCACGCCCATACTATGCAGCGGTATTTGGGCTTGTTTGCATCGGCCGCTTTATCTCGTTCATAGCCTTTTAGCATCATTTTAGCTACCTTACGGTCGGTTTTAAGCATGAACTCATCCATACAGGCAGCAGCCATAAATTCATATTCACGCTGCAATGCCAGCGCCGCGCCGCAAACCTGCGGGTAATCGGTGCAGTTGACATCCCATTTCTCTACCATCAAGCTTGAGCTTTCGTTATACATCTCGGCGCCTTTCCAGAAAGCGTCCCAGTCCCATTTGACATTGAACTGCTGTTCGAGAAATTCGATGCCCTTTTTAAGATTTTTCACAGCATAGGCCTGTACCTCCGGCTCATTAACCCGCTGAGGCGGAGTGATCTGAAAGGAGGGTAGATCCTTGAAATGCCGGGTGAGAATATTCGTCTGGGAAATAGCTCCGTCGCACGGCATAGAGCTTGTGAAATAGCATTTGCCAACCCGCGGATAATCGTCCACAACGGCGCAGCCGCTTTCAGCAGCCGGTTCGGGACAGACATCCGCAGGAAGGCCGAGATGCTCCATAGCGTCAATGTAGTACATGCTGGAGTTCTGGTCAACCTCAGAGGGAAGCCCAACGGCAAACATGGCTATATCTATCCATTTGACTGTAGGAAAGCCCATCATGATAAGATGCGGAGTCATTTCATCGAACATTACCGTGTTTTCTCTGAGCTTTGCGGCACGCTTGCTGTTTGGACGCAAATTTTCATCACGGACGATAATATCCCTCACAGCTATAACTGAATTATGAAGGACGGAGAAAAACTGATTATGGGCATAGCGGAGTTCCTTGCCGCGAAGCCCCATAGTGTGCCTGTCCACCATGTGTGAAGCGGTCAGGTAGGACACAAGCCAACGGTAACGCAGCATGGCCTTCACCATAAGAATGGGGTGACAGCCCAGCTTTACGGCCATGTAGCCATAAAGATTGAGCCAGCGGAAAAAGTCATAGAAGGTATCTCGAAAGCCCTTCCATTCGCGGGCGCGGAATGAACGGCGTCGGGCATCATAAAAGCGTCCCAGTCCCTTGCCGGTTTTGGGGTCATACGCCATGTTATTTTTCCTCCTTTTGCTCTGCGCGAATTTTTTTCATTTCAATGCTTTCAACGAAAGCCTGCACTCTCGTCCTAAGCTGGCCGCTCTGTCCGGAGATATACGGTCTGTCAATTGAGAGAACATGTATTCCGTAATCTCTCGGCATGATCTGGTTGGCGATAACGCGCTCATAAGACCAATAGGTGCAGAACTTCATCTGCTCATAAATGACGCCATCCGCCTTGAAATCCCATACCAGCTCGGCCACATGGTCGTTGCGGTATTTTACCCTGTGCAGAGCGCTCTGACGGGGACATTCCGTATTTTGCAGATACCAGCGGCAGACCTGGGTCAGCGCGTCCTCCTGCTGTGTAAGCTCTATGACCTGTCTGCCGGGAAAGCTTCCATAGCAGAATCGATCGGCAACTACAAGCGCTCCGCAGCCTTCAATAAGCTTAATTAGCTTAGGATCATCGATTTCAGAGCCGACAACGGCAACCCGAACACGGTAATTTCTTTCGGCATCTGGCTCACGCAGCCTCAGTTCCTCAAGCGTCTCCCGCAAATAGGGGAGGATAAACCGCTTGGGGCAGGTATAGCTGACCAGAACCAGAACAGCAAATTCATATCCGGTAATGGGCGGATTATCCAGCTTACGAAGCTCTCCGATTTCCGTTAGGATACGGCTGACCTCATTGTGTTCGCTGACGGCGGCGCGGATAGCCTCATCGGATGTGTCCACACCATAGTTTTCCCGCAATGGCTTCAGTATCTTTCTTGAGACCTGTTCTCTTATATGTTCAACACAGTCCTCATCATCGGAGTAGGGAATATCCAGATTGCAGTAGAAAAACTTGTCTCTGTCCTTTCCCTGCGCTTTCATGATCTCCATATTCTCGATGGCTCTATTATTGGCCTCACACACATCAACGCCGGCCATAGCATGAAGAAAGCTGTAGCTCCCCTCAAGCGCACGCTCAAGAATTGCCCTGGAAAATTCGCAGCTGTTGTTCGCCATATAATAGGTAGACAGCTCCAGAGAGCTTGTGTGCGGAGCGCGCAGCCTGACTGAAAAGCAGTTTCCCAGATTCAAAAGAACCTCCGGCGCATGGAAACAGGTATAGCCTATTGCAAGACTGCCCTCATCAACCGCTTTGCGCACAAGCTCATTGTTTGCTTCCTCAAGCAGACCTTCAAAAAAGATAAGATTTTTTAGTTCTTTCATTACGCCCTTCCTTTTTTGTATATTTTGGTTCGGGTATTATGTCAG
>DKYJ01000050.1:0-3768 GCA_002493305.1 Clostridiales bacterium UBA7103
GAGGCCGGCATGATGGACGAGGATTTCATCAACGCTCTGGAATACGGTATGCCCCCCACGGGCGGCCTCGGCATAGGCATAGACCGCTGCGTCATGCTCCTCACCGGGTGCAGCAATATAAGGGACGTTATCCTGTTCCCCACGATGAAGCCGCTGGAGTAACAGACTGGCAAAACAGCATTCACCGGATATGGCAGAGCCGCTTCCGGTGAATGCTGTTTTAAACATTGGGAGGCTAAATCATGAAACGGAAAATTTTTGTTATTACGCTCTGTCTGCTTTCCGCGATGCTTCTGTCCGCCTGCCGGAATGACAATGACAGCGATGTCGCCCACATGGACGCAAAGCCAGTGATTTACCTATATCCGGAGGAAAAAACCAAGGTCACTGTTTGCCTGAAATATGACGGGGAGCTTACATGCACCTATCCAGCCTATGATGAGGGCTGGACAGTTACCGCCTCGCCTGATGGCACACTGACCGATGAGAACGGACAGAGTTATAACTATCTGTACTGGGAGGGCGTTTCTGATAATGAGTACGACCTTTCACATGGAGCTTGTATCCCCGGGGAGAATACCGCCGCCTTTTTGGAGGAAGCCCTTCTAAAGCTTGGCCTGAATCGCAGGGAGGCCAACGAGTTTATTGTATACTGGCTGCCGAAAATGGAGCAGAATCCATACAATCTCATCTCATTCCAGTACGGCGCATACACAGATCATGCCCTCCTGACCGTTTCGCCGGAGCCTGACAGCGTTCTGCGGGTGTTCATGGCCTGGCAGGCGCTGGATGCCCCGGTGGATATACAGCCGCAGGAGCTTCCGGCTTTTGAGCGCAGTGGCTTCACAGTTGTTGAGTGGGGCGGGGCGGAAATCAAATGAGCCGACAAAATAAACCGTGCAGTCCGGTTGAAGCTGCACGGTTTTTATATTATCCCGCCGCAACAGCGGGTTGCTTGTCAATGGGAGCGGTTTAGGGTAGAATATAGGCAAGGTGGTGATTTTTAATGAACACAAAAGATGTTCTGTTGGAGCTGAGGACAAAAATGGGGCTGTCACAGGAAGAGCTTGCGGAGAAGATACACGTTACGAGACAGGCGGTATCACGCTGGGAAACCGGGGAGACGGTTCCAAACACCGACACATTGAAGCTGCTCTCAAGGCTCTTCGATGTCTCTATAAACACGCTTCTAGGCGCGCCAAGGACGTTGATTTGCCAGTGCTGCGGTATGCCCCTTGATGATTCTACGATCAGCAAAGAGACAAATGGTGATTTTAATGAGGAATACTGTAAGTGGTGTTATTCAGATGGTGAGTTCAAGTATACCAGTAAAGAACAGCTGATTGATTTTTGTGTGGAACATATGGCAAACGAGAATTGGCCCGCAGAACAGGTGCGAGCACATATGGAAGCAGTGGTGCCTGAACTCAAGCGCTGGAAAAATGAATAAAAGCAAAGCGGGCAGCCCAATATGGACTGCCCGCTTTGCTTTACTGCGGTCAAATCTCACCATCCAAGCCTTCAAAGAAGGCGTCATAACTGCGCATATATTTTGCGGAGCGTGACGAGAACGCTGATACGGATATTCAGCTCGCCGCTTTCGTACTTTTCATAGGTGCTGCGCCCAATATCGCCGCCGCGGCTTTAGCTGCATTTTTCACTCCCGCCTGCCCAGAATGGACAGAATACAGCCCTTCATGGCCTCGTAACTCTCCGGGCTGATGTCATGCTCCATTTTACAGGCATCAACGGCGGCGACGCTGGGGTCAACGCCCAGATGCACCAGCCAGTCTGTCAGCAGCCTGTGACATTCATACACCTTCTCAGCAATTTCACGCCCGGAGTCAGTCAGGGAGATATGCCCCTCCTCGGAGATCGAAATATAGTCCCGGCTCTTGAGCTTCTTCATAGCAACGCTGACGCTGGGCTTGGAATAATCCAGCTCCGCGGCAATATCAATAGCGCGCACGACAGGGGATTTCTGGCTGAGGATCAATATGACTTCCAGATAATCTTCCAGAGATTCTTCCGATTTGTGCTCAATATAGTTCATGGCGATGTCTCCCTGTATAATAGTTAGCTATATCTTATCACCATCCGGGTAGATTTTCAAGCATAGCCTGATGGCGCAATTTGAGGCGTGTTCAAATTGACGCCATCAGGCTATGCCCCGCCGAGAATTTTTTTTCGAAAACATCTTGACAAGCGGGGCTTATATGCATATAATATCAAGCAGTTAGAAAAGACTAACCGCTTTTTAAAGCGTCTTAGTTAGCCGGAACTAATCAAAACAGAAAAAGAAGGTGGGAGTATGATGCCGCTTATCCTTGCCCCGGTAGGGGAGGAAAACATCATCAAGAAAATCGGGGGGAAGCAGGAGGTCAAGGCCCATCTGGAGACCCTTGGCTTTGTTGTGGGAGGAACCGTGACGATCATCTGCGCCATGGGAGGTAATGTGATCGTCAATGTAAAGGACTCCCGCGTTGCTATCAGCAGGGAAATGGCACAAAAAATCATGGTATGAGTTTATTAAGGGAGGAAGAATAATGAAAACATTGAGAGAGGCAAAAATCGGTGAAACCGTCAAGGTGGTGAAGCTCCACGGCGAGGGCGCGGTCAAGCGCCGGATCATGGACATGGGCATAACCAAGGGCGTAAATGTGGCTATCCGAAAGGTGGCGCCGCTGGGCGATCCTATTGAGGTCACGGTGCGTGGCTATGAGCTTTCCATCCGCAAGGCTGATGCGAAAATGATAGAAGTGGGGTAATAAAAAATTTTTTTGAATATGAGTTAGTATAAACTAACATCGAAAGCGAGGAAAGAAAATGGATATGAGAATTGCCCTTGCGGGCAACCCAAACTGCGGAAAAACGACGCTGTTTAACGCTCTCACCGGCTCTAACCAGTTTGTGGGCAACTGGCCCGGGGTAACTGTGGAGAAGAAGGAAGGCAAGCTCAAAAAGCATGACGGCGTTATCATAACAGACCTTCCCGGCATTTACTCTCTGTCCCCCTACACACTTGAGGAGGTCGTGGCAAGAAATTACCTGATCACCGAGCGTCCGGACGCGATACTCAATATCATTGACGGTACGAATCTGGAACGCAATCTCTATCTTACCACTCAGCTGACCGAGCTTGGTATCCCTGTGGTCGTGGCTGTCAACATGATGGACATTGTGAAGAAAAACGGCGACCAGATAAATACAGCGGAGCTTTCAAGAGCTCTCGGCTGCAAGGTCGTAGAGATATCCGCATTGAAGGGCAGCGGCATCATGGAAGCAGCTGAGGTGGCTATTGGCGCTGCCCAAAATGGGAAAACCGTACCTATGCATACATTTTCCGGCGCCGTGGAACACGCGCTTGCCCACATTGAGGAGGCGGCGGTGCATGGCCTTCCCGAGGAGCAGCAGCGCTGGTACGCCATCAAGATATTCGAGCGGGATGACAAAGTCCTTGAGCAGGTGAAGCTGGACGAGGCCACCCGCGGCCATATCGAGGCGGATATCAGGGCCGCTGAGGAGGAACTGGACGACGATGCGGAGTCCATCATCACCAACGAACGCTATGTGTACATAGGCGAGATCATAAAGGGCTGCTACAAAAAGAAGTCCGCCGGAAAGCTCTCTTCCTCAGATAAAATAGACCGTGTTGTCACAAACCGCTGGCTGGGTCTGCCGATTTTTGCGGCGGTCATGTTCCTTGTGTACTATCTCTCAATGGTCACGGTGGGAACGGCGGCCACGGACTGGGCCAATGACGGGCTG
>DKYJ01000050.1:4017-4387 GCA_002493305.1 Clostridiales bacterium UBA7103
GCCACGGACTGGGCAAATGACGGGTTGTTTGGTGACGGCTGGCACCTGTTCGGCATGGGCACCGCCGCATATGAAGAGGTAAACGATGAATACACCTCTGCCATGCAGGCAATTAACGCCTTCGTCGACATCGACGCAGAGGCGGAGGATTTTGACGAGGCTGCCGCACTCGCTGGACTGAAAGAGCTGAAGCCTGAGAGTGCAAGCGCCGCGGTAGATGTAGAGGACGAGGAGACACTTGCCGTCAGCACCTTGACCGCCTATTTTGACGCGATCCCGGAGAATGCTGACGAGGAAGAGACCGTAGGTATGACCTATCTGGACGCGGTGGCTTATCTGGAAGAAAACGGCTTTGATGCACCTGACCCCG
>DKYJ01000050.1:4687-4848 GCA_002493305.1 Clostridiales bacterium UBA7103
ACGGCTTTGATGCACCTGACCCCGCGGACTTCGGCGTGTGGGTACCCGGTATCCCCGTGCTGATCGGCAATGGTCTGGAAGCGGCGGGGGCCGCTGACTGGCTGGCTGGGCTTATTAACGACGGTATTGTAGCCGGTGTGGGCGCTGTGCTGGGCTTTGTG
>DKYJ01000050.1:5111-60137 GCA_002493305.1 Clostridiales bacterium UBA7103
GCTGTTTTTGCTGCTGGCCTTCCTTGAAGCCTGCGGCTACATGGCGCGTATTGCCTTTGTTCTTGACCGTGTTTTCCGCAAATTTGGCCTGTCCGGCAAGTCCTTTATTCCCATGCTCATCGGCACCGGCTGCGGTGTGCCGGGCATCATGGCCAGCCGCACCATCGAAAACGAGCGTGACCGCCGCATGACAATTATGACCACCACCTTTATCCCCTGCGGAGCGAAGGTTCCCTTCATAGCCATGATCGCGGGCGCCATCTTTAACGGCAGCGCATGGGTGGCGACATCTGCCTACTTTGTAGGCATGGCGGCCATCATTGTCTCCGGCATTATGCTGAAAAAGACCCGCCCCTTCGCCGGAGACCCGGCACCCTTCGTCATGGAGCTGCCCGCCTACCATCTGCCCACGCTGGGCAATGTGCTCCGCTCCATGTGGGAGCGCGGCTGGAGCTTTATCAAGAAGGCCGGCACTATTATCCTGCTCTCCACGATCTTTGTGTGGTTCACAACCTACTTCGGTGTTGTGGACGGCGTGTTCCGCATGCTCTCCGAGGAGGAGATAGACCACTCCATTCTGGCGGTCATCGGTAACGCTATTGCCTGGATCTTCAGACCTCTTGGATGGGGCAACTGGCAGGCAGCCGTGGCTTCCATCACGGGACTTGTCGCAAAGGAGAATATTGTTGGCACAATGGGTATCCTGTACGGCGGAGGAGACGCCGGAGTATACCAGAGTTTGGCTCTCGCTTTCAGCGGGATCGCCGCTTATTCCTTCCTGGTGTTCAACCTACTGTGCGCCCCCTGCTTTGCCGCCATCGGAGCCATCAAGCGGGAAATGAACAGCGCCAGGTGGACATGGTTTGCTATTGGCTATCAATGCGGCTTTGCCTACGCGATTTCCTTCATGATCTATCAGTTCGGTATGCTTTTCACAGGCAGCGGAAATGTGATCGGTGTGATATTTGCCGTGGCTGTGCTGGCCGCTATGGTTTACATGCTCTTCAAGCCTTATAAAGAGGCTAATAAGCTCACAAGGGCGGTTTGAGACGATTTTTTCGATCCCCACGCTGTCAGCTGCATAACTTCCTTACCATGATGTTACTCCATAACCTCTTTTCCATTACTCAAAATAACACCTCGAAACTAAATTGCGTGGGGATTTGCGGCGCCTGTCCGGAAACGGGCAGGCTGCCGCGACTATAAAATGCTCTGGAGCAAAATACACAGAACAGGAGGAACAAAAATGCTTGCCTGGATAGCGGGAAACATAGGAACGATTTTGATTTTAGCGGCGCTGATCGCCGCTGTGACGGCAATAACAGTGGGTTTGCTGCGCGATAAGAAAAGGGGGAAATCCTCCTGTGGCTGCGGCTGCGCCAACTGCGCAATGAATGGCAGCTGCCATTCGAATAAGCCTCTTGAGTTTTCCAATAAAAACGGATAAAATAAAGCGGTGGCTGACGGAAGATTCAGTCGCCGCTTTTTATGTACAAGGGGGGTCAGTTTATGAATGAAGATGTGCTGCTGTTCTTTGCGGGGCATATGTGCTGCCTGCCGCTGTATGAGCGGCTGGAGGAGCAGATCCTGAGCGAAATTGAAGACGTGCGCATCAGGGTGCAGAAAAGCCAGATCTCCTTTTACAATAAGCACATGTTTGCCTGCGTGTCATTATCGCGCCCGCGAAAAAAGAAGAACTGCCCAGAGGATCATATCGTGGTGACACTAGGTCTTGAGCACAGGCTTGAATCGCCGCGGATAGACATTGCGACTGAGCCATATCCGCAACGCTGGACACATCATATACTCATTTCAAGCCCTGATGAGATCGACGGGGAACTGATGGGCTGGATAAAAGAGGCGGCGGACTATGCCCGGAGAAAATGAGGTCGATTTATGATAATACGTCAGGAAAAACCTGCGGACAGGGAAGAAATATTCAGCGTGGTTGAGAGCGCTTTTCTCAGCGCGGAGCAATCGGACGGCAACGAGCAGTTTCTTGTGAATAAGCTGAGAGCGGGGGATAGCTATATTCCTGAGCTGTCCCTGGTGGCTGAGGAAGACGGGCGGATAACAGGGCATATACTGTTCACCAGGGCGGAGGTTCAGGGTAAGACAGTGCTTGCTCTGGCACCGCTGTCAGTCCTGCCGGAGTACCAGAGAACGGGGATAGGTACGGCCCTGATAAACGCTGGGCATGAGATCGCCCGAAGCCTTGGATATGAGTATTCCGTGGTACTGGGAAGCGAAGCGTACTACCCAAAGCACGGTTATATCCCGGCGGAAACCTACGGAATTTTTCCGCCCTTTGAGGTGCCGCGGGAAAACTTTATGGCGATAAAGCTCAGGGACGGCGCGGGTGATATAAGCGGCGTTCTGCGCTATGCAAAAGAGTTCGACATTGAATAAAAGGGAAACATAACTACTAGATTCTAATAATTATGTAAACTAAATGTGCGATGAGAAATATCAAAACAAGGGGTGAGTGAGGTTGAACGTACGGGAGATAAACGAAAATAAAAAGCAATATCTTCCTCTGCTGCTTCTGGCAGACGAGCAGGAGAGCATGATAGACCGATACCTTGAGCGGGGCACGATGTATGTGCTGGAGGACGGGGACGTGCGGGCCGAGTGCGTGGTTTTGCCGGTGGGAGACGGAGTGCTGGAGATAAAAAACCTGGCCACCGCGCCGGAGCATCAGCGGCGGGGCTGCGGCAGGGCGCTCATTGACTTCGTGGCGGAAAAATACCGGGGAAAGTACGCGGTTTTACAGGTAGGCACAGGGGAAAGCCCGCTTACGCTGCCTTTTTATGAGCGCTGTGGCTTTGAATACTCCCATCGAGTCCCCAATTTTTTCACCGAATACTACGACCACCCAATAATCGAAGGCGGCGTACAACTGCGCGACATGGTGTATCTGCGGCGAACGCTGTAAAACTTAAGAAACCAGCCGGATTCCCGGCTGGTTTTTGTTGACAAAGATATATCGCAGTGCTATACTATATACATCGCAGTGCGATATATAGGCGAGCGAAAGGGAGCAGGAGCTTGGACAGTCACATCAGAAAAGTATATGTGCCCATGACGGAGACGGGCTTTTATATCCTGCTCTGTCTCAGGGAAGAGACGCACGGGTACGGCATTGTGAAAAAGACGGAGCAGCTCACCGGCGGGGAAATAAAGCTCAGCCCGGGGACGCTGTACGGCAGCCTCGCAAAAATGGAAAATGACGGACTTATCGGCTTCGTCAGGGAGGAAGAGAAGCGCAAAATCTATCGCATAACTGAACTTGGAAAACAGGTGCTTGAGCTGGAGATGAAGCGGATAGAGCGCCTTTACAGCAGCATAAAGGAGGCAGATAACGATGAGCGAATATAAAACCGAAATCAAGTTTTTCACCGTTCCCCAGTGGAGAGAGGAAGAAGAATATCTGCGCGATCAGCACAAAAACGGCTGGGAATTTGTAAGCCTCAGCGGGCTGGGACTGTACCGCTTCAAACGCTGCCAGCCGCGCGATGTGGTCTATCAGCTTGACTATAACCCGGACAGCGTTAACAAAAAAGGGGAATATATCCAGCTGTTTGGCGACTGCGGCTGGGAGTATTTGCAGAATTACGCGGGTTACAGCTATTTCAGAAAGCCCGCCGATAAGATGAGCGGCGAGGAGGAGATATTCTGCGATGATGAGTCCCGCCTTGATATGATGAAGCGTGTTTTCAGAGGGCGTATGCTCCCGCTTGTGGTGCTGTTCTTCACGATAATCATACCGCAGCTTATGAACCTGAGCTTTAATTCCTCAGCTTTTGGCAGAGGCTTGCTGATATTTTTTGAGGTTATGTTTGTGGTGTACCTCATCATATTCATTGCCTTCGCCGTGCCATATTACAGGTATTATAATAACGCTAAAAGGAAATAGAATAGGGGCTGCAGCAAAACTGATATGCTGCAGCCCTCTGTTTTTTGTAATGAATGATGAAAAATTCGCAGTAGACTTTTCGTTTAATTTTTCAGGCTGTGGAGCGGGGCGGGGATGCGGCCGCCGCGATTTATAAACTCGGCAGGGGAGGGGCTGTGCAGAGCCATAACAGGGGCGCTGCCCAAAAGCCCGCCGAAGTCCACCCGGTCACCCACGTTCTTGCCCTTGGCGGGGATGAGACGCACGGCGGTGGTCTTGCCGTTGACAACGCCGATGGCGGCCTCGTCCGCGATTATTGCGGAGACGGTCTCGGCGCTTGTATCGCCGGGCACGGCTATCATGTCAAGCCCCACAGAGCAGACACAGGTCATCGCTTCAAGCTTGTCAAGGCAGAGCACTCCCGCCTCTGCGGCGGCTATCATGCCCGCGTCTTCAGATACCGGGATAAACGCGCCGGACAGCCCGCCCACATGGCCGGAAGCCATGACGCCGCCTTTTTTAACCGCATCATTGAGCAGCGCGAGAGCGGCGGTAGTCCCGTGACAGCCGCAGCGCTCAAGACCCATTATCTCCAGAATCTCGGCCACGCTGTCACCCACGGCGGGGGTGGGCGCGAGGGACAGATCCACCACTCCGAAGGGCACGCCCAGCCTTCGGGAGGCCTCCTGTGCCACAAGCTGACCCATGCGGGTTATTTTGAAGGCGGTTTTTTTAATAGTCTCTGCCACCACGTCAAAGGGCTGACCCTTGCAGGCCTTGAGCGCGTGCGCCACAACGCCCGGGCCGGACACGCCCACATTGATGACGCACTCCGGCTCGCCCACGCCGTGGAAAGCGCCCGCCATGAAGGGGTTATCCTCCACGGCGTTTGCAAAGACGACGAGCTTTGCGCAGCCGATGGGGTCGATCTCGGAGGTCTGCTTTATTATCCTGCCCATGAGGGCCACGGCGTCCATGTTTATCCCCGCTCTGGTGGAGGCCACGTTCACGCTGGAGCAGACAAGCTCCGTCTCCGTAAGGGCGGTGGGTATTGAGCGGACAAGGCGCAGGTCGCTCTCGGTAAAGCCCTTGTGACACAATGCGGAGAAGCCGCCGATGAAGTTCACGCCCACGGCCTTCGCCGCCTTGTCCAGCGTCAGGGCGAGGGGAGTATAGTCTTCCGCCGCGCAGCTTGCCGCCACAAGAGATATGGGGGTGACTGAAACGCGCTTATTGACAATGGGTATACCAAACTCCCGCTCGATGGCGCAGCCCATTTCAACCAGCTTCTCGGCCTTTGAGCAGATCTTGTCATAGACCCTCTGACAGCAGAGGGAAATATCTCTGTCGGCGCAGTCAAGCAGGTTGATGCCCATTGTCACCGTGCGCACGTCAAGGTGCTGCTGGTCTATCATCTCTATGGTCTGCAGTATTTCACTGCTGTTTATAAGATAACTCATACTTCGCCTCAGATCCTGTGCATCGCTTCAAAGATATCCTGACGCTGGATGTGGATATCCAGCCCCCATTCCGCGCCCTTTTCCTTCATGACGCGGGCAAGCTCCTCAAAGGGCAGGGGGCAGTCCTCAAGATCGACCAGCATTATCATTGCAAAAAACTCCTGCATAAGAGTCTGGCTGATGTCCAAAATATTGATCTCCCTTTCGGCAAGCAGCGCCGTCACATAGGCGGTGATGCCCTTGGAATCCTTGGCGAATACGCTGACTATCGCTTTCATAGGCACTCTCCTGTAAATGTTTATGAGGGTATTATACAGGATTTGCGGCGCATAAGCAACCGGCATATCCCAACTCTTGCGAAAAAAGGCGGAGTATATTATAATTATCAAAAACCCAATAACACAGGAGCATTTACCATGGACAAAACCGAACTTAACAAATTGCTCAGCGCGGTGGCGGCGGGGGAACTGAGCCCGGAGAACGCGGCCCTTGAGCTTAAAATGCAGCCCATCGCTGAGGTGGAGGAGTATGCAAAGGTGGATATGCACCGGGGCGTGCGTCAGGGCGTGCCGGAGATAATATACGGCGCTGGTAAGACCAAGGAGCAGATCCTCGGCATCGCGCGCACCATGCTCCAGAACGGGCAGAAAACCGTTCTGGTCACGCGAATGAGCGGGGAAGCGGCGGAGTTCGTTTCCAAGGAGCTGCCGATTTCGTACAATGAACTGGCAAAAACCGGCATCATCGGAGTCATGCCGGAGCCTGACGGCAAGGGGAAGGTGGTAGTTGCCAGCGGCGGCACCAGCGATATGCCTGTCGCTGAGGAGGCCGCCGTCACGGCGGAGGTTCTGGGCAACACTGTCACACGGCTTTACGATGTGGGCGTGTCCGGCATACACAGACTCCTTTCGCACATGGAGGATATAATGTCCGCAAGGGTAATCGTGGCGGTCGCGGGTATGGAGGGGGCGCTGCCCTCGGTCATCGGCGGCCTTGCCGACTGCCCGGTCATAGCCGTGCCCACGAGCGTGGGCTATGGCGCGTCGCTCGGCGGTATAGCCGCGCTTTTGAGTATGCTCAACTCCTGCGCGAGCGGCGTGTCGGTAGTCAATATCGACAACGGCTTTGGCGCGGGCTACATGGCGAGCATGATAAATCATCTGGACTGAGACATGGAATTGAGAGAATTTTTCACGCTCCACCCCAAGGCCGCCATCGCCTTTTCCGGCGGCGTGGATTCGGCGTTTTTGCTCTATGCGGCGCTGAAATGTGGAGCAGATGTCACTGCATATTATGTAAACTCAGCCTTTCAGCCGGATTTTGAGCTTCGGGACGCGGAGCGGCTTGCGCGTGAGCTTGGAGCGGATATGCGCATTATACCCTTGGACATTCTGAGCGACGCGCAGATCTGCGAAAATCCGCCGGAGCGCTGCTATTTCTGCAAGCAGAGAATAATGGCCGCCATATGCAGCCGGGCGGAGGAGGACGGGTATGACCTTGTACTCGACGGCACCAATGCCAGCGACGACGCGGGAGACAGGCCGGGTATGAGAGCCCTGCGGGAGCGGGGGATAGTTTCCCCGCTGCGGGAGTGCGGCCTTACGAAACCGGAGATACGCGCTCTTTCAAAGCAGGCGGGGCTGTTCACTTTTGACAAGCCCGCCTATGCCTGCCTTGCCACGCGCATACCCGCCGGGGAGGAGATAAGCGCCGAAAAGCTGGGTAAAATCCAGCAGGCGGAGGATAGCCTCTTTGAGATGGGTTTTGCGGATTTTCGCGCCCGGCTGCGCGGGCAGGAGGCGCTGCTCCAGTTTACGCAGGAGGAGCTGCCACGGGCGAGGAGAGAGTTTAAAGAGATAGAAGGGCGCTTGAGCGGTCTGTTTTCCGCTGTGCGCCTTGACGATAAGGGGAGGAAAAAAGCACTTTGAGAGCCATTTATCTGGATTGTTCCATGGGCGTGGCCGGGGACATGCTTGCGGCGGCCCTGCTGGAGCTGCACCCGGAGCGGCAGCGCTTTGTCGACGACTTTAATTCTGCCCTCGGCGGTCTGGTTAAACTTCGCGCTGAGCGGCAGAGCAAGCAGGGCATAATGGGCCTGCATGTGACCATGGATATCGGCGGCGAGGTCGAGGGCGAGGAGCATGAGCACCACGAGCACCATCACCACAGGCACATTGGCATTGGTGAGATATACGGCATAATTGACGTGCTGCCTCTGCCGGAAAAGACGCGCGCCGACGCAAAGGAAGTGTACGCCATGATCGCCGGGGCCGAGAGCGCCGTTCACGGGCAGAGCATGGAGCAGATACATTTTCACGAGCTGGGCACAATGGACGCGCTGGGCGATGTGGTCTGCGTGTGTATGCTTATGAACGAGCTTGCGCCGGAGCGGGTTTTCGCGTCACCGGTGACTGTCGGCAGCGGCACAGTGAAATGCGCCCACGGTGTTCTGCTTGTCCCCGCCCCGGCGACCGAGCGGCTGCTCAGGGGCGTTCCGTATCAGGCTGGGGAGATAAAAGGCGAGCTGTGCACTCCCACCGGCGCGGCACTGATAAAATATTATGTAAACCAATTTTGCCCTATGCCGATCATGCGCACGGAAGGCTGCGGCTATGGCTTCGGAACGAAGGATTTTGGCCGGCTGAACGCTGTCCGCGCCGTGCTGGGCGAGGTGGAACGGCAGGGTGAAGCCGTTGTGGAGCTGCGCTGCAATATTGACGATATGACCGGAGAGGAACTGGGCTTCTGCATGGAGCGGCTGCTGGAAGCCGGGGCGCTGGACGTTTGGACGCAGGCTATCGGCATGAAGAAAAGCCGCCCCGCGGTCATGCTCTGCTGCCTATGCCGCGAGGAGCAGCGGGAGACGATGCTGCGCTGCATTTTTGAAAACACCAGCACCTTGGGCGTCCGGGAAGAGACTATGAACCGCTATGCGCTTGTCCGCCAATCAGAGACACTTGAGACGCGGCTCGGCGCCGTTCAGGTGAAGCGTGCGGAGGGCTTCGGAGTGCGGCGGAGCAAGATAGAATATGACGACCTTGCCGGGATCGCCCGGCGGGAGGGAATATCCCTCAGAGAGGCGCGCGCGAGAGCGTTGGAGGAAACGACATGAAAATCGCAATGTGCCAGATGGCGATGAGCCACAGCCGGAAGGAAAATCTTGAAAAGAGCCTGTCCGCTCTGTATGAAGCGGCAGCCGCCGGGACGGAGCTTATTCTGTATCCTGAAATACAGCTCAGCCGCTTTTTCCCGCAATACCCGGGCAGAGATGCAAGCGATATGGCGCTTGCTATTGACAGCGAAGAGGTCATGGCCTTTCGCCGCGCGTGCAGGGAGACGGGAATTATCGCCGTGCCGAACTTTTACCTTGAGGAAAAGGGCGGCTGCTACGACACCAGCGTTTTCATCGGAGCGGACGGGGAGATCATAGGAAAGCAGAAGATGGTGCATATTGCTCAGGCGGAGCAGTTTTATGAGCAGGATTACTATGCCCCGTCGGATGAGGGCTTTCTCGTTTTTGACACGCCCCACGGTAAGATCGGCGCGGTGATCTGCTTTGACAGGCACTATCCGGAGAGTATACGTACCGAGGCGCTGATGGGAGCGGATCTCATATTGATCCCCACCGCCAACACGAAAGCGGAGCCATCGGAAATGTTTAAGTGGGAGCTGCGTGTTCAGGCATTTCAAAACTCGGTCGCGGTGGCCATGTGCAACCGCGCGGGCCGGGAGGACGCGATGCACTTCTCCGGAGAGTCCGTGGCGGTGGACGCGAACGGGAACATTATCGCTCTCGGCGGGGACAAGGAAGAGATCATATATGCGCAGATAGACCTGAGACAGTCTGCCGGGATAAGAAACAGTAGACCTTACACCCAGCTTAGACGCCCTGAGCATTATATTTAACAAAATTTAAACAGACGGTTTTACCGTCTGTTTTGATTTTTACATAATATATATGCTGAGCACGGTTTGATTTCCCGCTCCGATGGCCGGCTTGCTTCGTACTGTCACCTTTCGACCTGCGCGGAGAGGGTTTTTTTCCACGCTTTTGAAACAAACCTTACCAATTTATTAAGAAATCTTTAGTTCTATTGCGGACAAACCCAATATGTGGTACAATCTCCCCGTTATTAGGGCTGTTAAAGCACAATATATTACGAAATGGTAACATTTTATGAAAAAGCGCAAAGAAAAACCCGCTGAAAGGCTCAGGGATCTTGGAAAGAGCCTTTGCTTTCTGTCGCCCAGCCTTTTGGGCGTGGGAATATTCTTTATCCTGCCCTTCGGCGTTGTGGTGTATTACTCGCTTATTGACGGGGTGGGCTCCAGAAACTTCGTGTTTCTGAAAAATTTTATAAATCTGTTTCAAAACTCGGCCTTTCGCTTGGCGGAGGGGAACACTCTGAGCTTCTCGCTGCTGGCTGTGCCGCTGGCGGTGGTGCTGTCGATAGCGCTGGCGCTGATGCTCGAATGCCGCATTCCGCTCAAGAGCCAGTTCCGCACATTTTTCCTCAGCCCCATGATGGTGCCAGTCGCCTCGGTGGTGCTTATCTGGCAGGTGCTTTTTAACTATAACGGCACGGTCAATGAGTTTCTGCTCATCTTCGGCGCGGACAAGATAGACTGGCTGCAATCGGAATATTGCCAGATAGTGGTGCTGATCCTGTTCCTATGGAAGAATCTTGGCTACAACATGATCCTCTTCATGGCGGCGCTTGCAAATATACCAAAGGAGCTGCTGGAGGTCGCGGATGTGGAGGGGGCCTCCGAGAGCTATAAGTTCTTTAATATAAAGCTTCGCTACCTCTCGCCGACAGTGCTTTTTGTGACGATCCTTTCGCTTATCAACTCTTTCAAGGTGTTCAGGGAGGTCTATCTGCTGACGGGGGACTACCCCTATGAAAAGCTGTATATGCTCCAGCATTTCATGAACAACACCTTCCGCTCACTGGATTATCAAAAGCTCTCCGCCGCGGCGGTCATCATGGCGATAGTCATGGTGTTTATCATTGCGCTGCTCTTTAAGGCGGAGGACTGGTTCGGAAAGGATGTGGAAGGGTGAAGAAAAAACGCTATTTCGGCAGAGGGGCGATGTTTCTCATCTGCGCGGTGTTCGCGGTGCTTTTCCTGCTGCCCACCGTCCTTACCATTACCAACTCCTTCATGGCCGAGTCGGAGATACAGTCAAACTACGGCATGATATTCTCCACCACCTCCGGCGGCTATGTGTCAGAGACGGTGAACCTCAAGTTTATCCCCGATAAGGTCACGCTCTCGCAGTACATCACGGGGCTTATCAAATCCCCGGAGTATCTACTCAAGTTCTGGAACAGCATCATTCTGGTGGCGCCGATAGTGGTGTTCCAGGTGGTGGTGGCCTCCGTCGCGGCATACAGCTTCACGCGCTGGCGCGGGAAGATCCGCAGCGGGATATTCTTCTTCTATGTTATCCTCATGCTTATGCCATATCAAGTCACGCTCGTGCCTAACTATCTGGTCAGCGAGTGGCTGGGGATAATAAACACAAGATGGTCGATAATACTTCCGGGTATATTCGCCCCGTTTTCCGTGTTTTTGCTGACAAAATATATGCGCCGCATTCCGTATTCACTTATAGAGGCGGCCAAGGTCGACGGCGCGGGGGAATGGGCCATATTCACCAAGATATGTATGCCCCAATGCCGCGCGGCGATATTCTCCGTCGCGATTCTGGTGTTCATAGACTATTGGAACATGGTCGAGCAGCCGCTGATACTCTTGCAGGACGCGGATTCCCAGCCGCTGAGCGTGTTCCTTTCCAGCATAAACGCAGGAGAAATAGGGCTTGCCTTTGCAATGGCAACCGTTTATATGATACCCTCGCTGCTGATATTCCTCGCCGGAGAGGAGTATCTTGTTGAAGGCATAGCCAATTCCGGCAGCGTCAAGGGCTAAGCAAAGGCTAAGGAGGAAAACAAAATGGACTTCAAACCGAAAAACAGAGAATGGGTCAAAAACGCGGCGATAATTTTTCTACTTATTCTGCTTATATTGACCTTCTTTTCCAATACTATTCTCAACCGCACCCTGCCCCAAGTGGGGACGCAGATGGTCGAGAGCGGCTCGATAACCGCTCAGGTGCGCGGCAGCGGCACGGTGGTCGCCAACGGCAGCCACAAGGTAAAGGCCACAGAGACGAGGGAGATCCGCGCCGTTATGGTCAAGGTCGGGCAGGAGGTCAACGCCGGGGACGTGCTGTTCGTGCTTGGCGCGGGCGACAGCGATGAGCTTGAGGCGGCGCAGGAGACGCTGCGCCAGCTTCAGGTAAGCTATCAGCGCTCGGCGCTTAATGTGCCCACCTATGACTACACCGCCGAGGAGCGTAAGATCGCTCAGGCCAAGGAGACGCTGGAAGCGGCCAAGGCGGCGGAGCAGACTGCCCTTGACAATATGACCAACGCCGGCGGAGTGAACCCGGCGGATCTGGAGCAGGCGAAGAATGACCTCAAAAACGCTCAGGAGCGCTATGATAAATTCGCCGAGTCCACAGAGCAGCAGAAGCAGGCTGCTCAGGCCAAGATAGATGCGGCTCAGGCAAAGCTTGATGAGCTGCTTGCGGCTGTCCCCTCCGCACCTCCTGCCGGCAGTACAGAGGACGCGGGTACCGGTGCAGGAATCGGCACTTCCGGTGAGAGCGAGGAAATCAAAAATGCGCGTAAAGAGCTTGCTGACGCGCAGGCGGCGCTTGCCGAGATCATCAACGGCACCGGCGCGCAGCTTGAGGCTTATCAGGCCGATGTGACACGCTGCCAGGAGCGCCTCGACAAGCTCACCAACGCCACCGGCGCGGCGGGCAGTGCCTATCAGGAGGCTGTGACCGCGAGAAAAGCTGCCGAGGACGCGCTCTTTGAGCTTCAGTACGCTCTGGAGGCTCAGAAGCAGAAGGACAATAAGGATCAGCAGCTGTCATACATTGACCTTGCCGATATCGGCGCGCAGATAGCCAACCAGCAGAAGAAGATCCGCGAGCTGAGCGGCGGCGAGGAAAACGAGATCACCGCCAATGTATCCGGCACGGTGCAGTCCGTTGAATGCACCTCCGGTGACACCAAAATGAAGGACGATATCCTCTGCACCATTGAAGTGCCCGATATGGGGTACACGCTATCCTTCTCCGTGACGAATGAGCAGGCGCGGCGTCTCAAGCCCGGCGACAGCGCCAAGATAAGCAACTACTACTGGGGCAGGGAGATAACCGCGACGCTGACGACCATCTCAACCGACCCAAAGAACCCCCAGAACAACAAGCTGCTCACCTTCGACCTTGAGGGCGATGTGAGCGCTGGCGGGGAGCTGACGGTATCAGTCGGCTCCAAAAGCGCGGGATATGAGACGATAGTTCCCAACTCCTCCATCAGAAGCGATTCCAACGGCAGCTTTGTGCTTGTTATCGAGGCCAAGAGCTCCCCGCTGGGCAACCGCTATATTGCCCGCCGCGTGGATGTTGAAGTTCTCGCCGCGGACGACAGCAACTCCGCCGTGACCGGCGCCCTGCAATACGGCGACTATGTTATAACCACCAGCAACGCCCCGGTAAAGAGCGGCGAGCAGGTGAGAATGGCCGATTCCTGATATGAAAAAACACCCGATTAAGAAAAAAAGCCTTGTCATTGTCTGCGCCATATTTGCACTGGCAGCTATTGCATTTGGCATAATGGCGCATATTCTGGGGGGAAAACTTGACTCCCAGCAGATGGCGGAGCGCTGGAGGGGCGAAAACGAGCTTGAGTTCAGCCAGGTGTCCTGCTATATCCCGGTGGACGAGAAGATAAACCTTCAGCAGATCTACTCATTCCGCACGGAGATAGTGAAAAAGCTTGATGAGGCGGCTCTTGAGGATCAGAACGTGGACACGCTCTTTGCAGATGCGTGGAGCACCACGGGGCGGGTGAATGTGGCCTCAGGCCTTGGCAAGGGCGAGGCTGCGGTCATCGCGGTGGGCGGCAGATTTTTTGACTTCCACCCCATACGGCTCATGAGCGGCAGCTACTTCGGCGAGGGCGACCTGATGAAAGACCGCGTGCTCCTTGATGAGGAGCTTGCGTGGCTGCTCTTTGGCGGCACGGAGCTTGACGGCATGGAAATGACCGTCAACGGCCAGCCCTTTGTCGTGGCGGGCGTTATCGAGCGGGAGCAGGACTTTGCCAGCAAAAAGGCCTACACCGCAGGCATGGGGCTTTATATGTCCTATGAGGCCTTTTCCAACCTTCAGTCCGCAAGCGCCGGAGGCGATGCCCAGACGGCGGCAGATGGGGGAGCAGCTGCTCAGACAACGGCGGAGGCCGGGGCAAGCTGCTACGAGTTCGTGATGGCGGAGCCGGTGGACGGCTATGCCCTCAGTCTCGCAAAGGAGAAATTCCCCATCGGCCACGGGGAGATACTGGAAAATACCCACCGCTACGGCTTTGGCAGAATGATAAAGCTCATTGGTCAGTTCGGTTCACGCTCTATGCAGGCTCTCGGCGTCGCGTATCCCTATTGGGAGAACGCCGCCCGCTGCATTGAGGACTGGTACGGGCTGTGCCTGTTTATGGCGCTGCTTTTCGCGGTGCTGCCGGTGATAATGATAATCGTCAACGTGGTGCGCTATCTCAAGCGCGGCAAGGACAAGCTGGAGGATGACATTATCCCCAGGCTCAAGGACGGAGCCGAGGAAGCAATACGCGTCCGCCAGCGCCGCCACTGGGAGAAAAAGCACGGCAAGCACGAGAGCTGAATATTGTCCTGCACTTAAAAGCCCCGCAGCGCGGGGCTTTTAAGCATTTTCGGGGGAAAAGGAAAATAAACCGCGTAAAGCGCTGGCTCAGAGGGCGCAACGCACAGAAAATCACAGCGGAATAATTTTTCGGCAAAAGGACAAGTTTTTTCGGGAAAAAGCCGAAAATAAGATAATTTTTGTGCAAAAAGATATTGACACATAATTATCAAAGTGCTATATTATAGCCAGATAAAAGATAGGGAGCCTGCAATGCAGGCGGTGCTGTCACAGCGCCCTACCGATATAATTTTATATTTTTTGAGAGGAGAACCATCATGAACGCTCTTTGCGACAAATGCCCGTATCAGAAGACCTGCACAGGTGAGGATCATTGCATTCTGCTCAATGAAAAGGCAGAGGAAGAGGCAGACAAGGCAAAAGCATAATTGATTACATAGATGAAAACGGCGCGGGACACTCCCGCGCCGTTCAGCTTGTCAAAAAGTCCCTGTGGGACTTTTTGACAAAAGGGTTTTCGCTCCGAATCGCGCGTTTTGTACACCAACGGCGCACAAAACACACTCTCTACGCGCAAAGTGTTTTTCCCAACGTACACGCCGTCGGGAAAAACTTATTATATTTTCTTCGCCGCCTGCGCACGGCGAACTCTGCGAGGCTTTATTGACAAACGCAAAAACGGCGCGGGAGTGTCCTGCGCCGTTTTTGCGTCTGTACGGACGGCGCCTGCCTGCGTCCGCAGCAGAGCAAGGGAAATGCAGCCGTCGAGGATAACAAATTATTGTAAACCAAAACAGCGAGACGCAGAACTGCTTTTTGCCCATTAAATTTTACACAAAAGAACAAAAAATTTCAATAAAATGAGCAAAAACGCTGAATCAGAACGTCTATATATATGAGAATAGAGTATAACGCAGACAGGTTTATGCTCGTTTTGGGTTCAAATGTTGAAAGAGTAACAAAGCAATTTGTATAAAACACAAATGAGCCTAAAATAATTACAAAAAATTACGTATAATATCTTGACATATGCAAAATAAGTTGCTATATTATGTAAAGTAAATATTGGCGAATTATGTTCTTTTTTGTTTGGAACATGAAAATCTTGCTGTTTTTTTCGAGAGAGAGGAAATTTGTAGGACTTTTATAGCCAAATCGAATCATTTTAAAAATTATCACATGCCATTTAAAGTGGCAATATAATGTGATAAAATTCGGGGATTTGCTCCGAAAAATATTTGTTTTTATATATTTTTGTTCACCTGAGTCATTTTTCTTCGAAAAAGAAAATGTGGCTTGGGTATTGCGCGTTTCAATTAACAGACTTGCAGAGCCGCTGCCGCGAGAGAAATATCCCGTGGCCGGAAGCTTGGAGCTGTTGGTCTGCTTAATATAAACTTTCCATAAATAATCTTTTTATCAAGGAGAAAGATTTTATGAAAACAAGGTACCGTGATTTGATGAAGAGAGGGCTTGCGCTCTTCCTCTGCGTCGTGATGATGGTGGGGACTGTTCCCAGCTCATACGCGGCGGGAGACGAGGAGCCGGCTACGCCTTCGGCGGTTGGAGAGCCTGCTGGCTCGCCTGAAGAGGGTAACTCTGCCCAGGCGGACACTGTGCCCACTACCACGCCGGTGGCGCCTGCGGCAGAGGAGGATCCTGCGCAACCGCAGGCAGAGTCTGCCCTGACGCCCACATTGACCGTCGGCGGCGACAGCAATGACGGCGTTGCGGCAGAGGGCGATACGAAGGTCAGCTTTACGGCCAAGCCCACATATACTCTGGGGGACGGCGAGAGCCTGCCGGACGGAGCCACTGTGACTTACAGCTACACCTGGCAGTATGCTGAGCGCAGGTTCAGCTCCAGCTGGTGGGGCAGCACGACTGAGCAGAGCCTCAGCGAGTCTGACTGGAAGGACTGCTATGTGTCTGACGCCGATAAGAGCGATGACACCAAATACTTCGACGATTATGCCGAAGATGTGGAGTATGCAGATCTGACGGACGGCACTGCGGGCCAAAAGCTCGTTATCACGCTGCCGGGGACTCTTGAGGCCCGTGAGACGCTCTCCAATATCGCGATACGCTGTAAGGTCACAATGACCATTACCGGGGCAGACGGCGCGGAGCTTGCCACCGCGGCGGCGACCTATGCCCGGAAGAACATGGACTTTGATGATTCGATAACCAGCTGCGTGCTCAGTGTGAGCACGGCCGGGTCTGTCACCAACCTTGCAGACCCCATGGACGTGCTGACGCTGAAGGCTGTGCCCAGCCTGACAAACGCCCCGAGTAACGCCAGCTTTTCCTACACCTGGCAGTATAAGGACGGCAGCCGCTGGAGAGCCATCGACTATAACAGTTCTCCCATAAAGACAGCCTCCATCAGCAGCGACAACACTGGCAGCATCCTGACCTTCCCGCTGCCCGCGGCTATTTCCGACAGGACCAAGCTCGAGGGCCTGCAGGTGCGCTGCAAGGTGACTGCCAGCGCCGGGAGCTACACTGTCAGCGGTTCCCCCAGCACTGTGACCTTTGACGCAGTGACTGTGGATGAGGGCCTGCTTAAATACACGCTCAGCGTTACGAGCGACAACAGCGGCGCTGCCGTAGCAAGCGCCGACGCATCTCTGCGCCTTAAAGTGACCCCCAACCTGTCCGGCGCGGCGGACAGCTTCTCTGCTTACAGATATAATTGGCAGTATCTCAAGGCTGACGGCACCTGGGCTTCCGTGAGCGACAATGACAGCCCCTTCAAAAAGGCGGCCGCCAGCTCCGGCAAGGAGTCTGTCCTGACAATGAGCCTGCCTGAAGATCTTGACGAGCGCGCAGCCCTCAATGGGCAGAAACTGCGCTGCGAGGTCTCTGTCAGCGGCTATGATGTTGACCCGGCTGTTGTCTATGGCGATGAGGCCACAGTGACTATTCCCGCTAAGCTGCTGTCTTCCTGCACCCTTGATGTACAGGCGGACGCCGCCAACAACAGCACTGTGAACTATCCGGGGCAGGTCCTGCGCTGGCAGTATAACGCCACCGTAGGCGGCGCCAAGCCTGAGGACGCTATCCTTGTGTATACCTGGAGCTTTAACGGCCAGGCTTTGGAGAGCGTCAGCGCGTTTAACGGCTTTGAGTACATCACTGATGCCGCGGGGCACAAGATAGGTGTGATCCTCGCCAACACCACCGATGCCAATGCGCTCAAGGTGCTCGACGGCGGAAAGATCAAATGCGAAATCAAGCTCTATGAAAATAATGACAGATACCAGAATAACGACTCCACCCATGGCTTTACCGATTCCTACGAGGACACCATCACAGTTGCAGACGCGATAGTCGATGACTATACCAAGGCTGGCTGGCTGACTGACGCGTGGCTGAATGTCAACACCGACGTTAAGTCCGACGCTATCGTCAATGTTGGTGACCAGGCCGTGGTCGAGATGATATTCACGCTTGGCTCCACCAGAAACCTCACTCCTGCCCAGCAGGTGAATGAGGGTTCCTATGTTGCCAACATGGACGACAGTTACAGCGAGGATGTCCTTAGATACAACTGGGAATACAGGGAGAACGAGAACCAGCCCTGGAAGCCCGTTCAGACACTGATCGACAAGCTGAAAGACAAAAGCTGCGTAGAGATAGTCGATTTCTATGACGGCACTGACGCGACCCGCGCCAACATAGGAAAGACCGGTTTCACGGTCACAATCAACGCCGGGACGGATTATTCTGACCGTAACCTGCTCAGCGGCACCCAGTTCCGCTGCACGGCGTCCGCCCTTGTCAGGGCTGATGATAACGTAAATAATACAAAAGTCCTTTGGGGCGTGGTATCCGCCAGTGTGCCTGACAGCCAGGTGCTCACGGTCATCATCAACCCCAAGCTCCTGCGCTCTCAGGTGTCCAGCACACGCAGGATAACCGGCTTTTTGACCAAGGAAGCCGCGGATAAATATATTGCAGGAGAGACTGTCAATCTGACTGATCCCAACAATATATACAGCTCCTCCAAGTCCTACGATGTTAAGTACTTCCAGGACGGCGTCCGTGAAGAGCGCGCCGTGGCGGATTTCCCCACAAGCATTGTGGCGGTATACGAGTATCAGACCGCGGTGGAGGGCGATTTGAACGCTGTGGCGACCAGAATCGCCGCGGTGGAGATCCCTGTGCCCTGGCGCTTCATCGTGCAGAACGGCAGGCAGTATGATCTGGCCGCGACCAAGGCGGAGTACCGCTATGACGCGGTGCTGGCGGAGATAATCCCCCAGTGGAACGCCGAGGCTCTGCAGGAATACATAAACACCCATGACCCCAACGACCTGGACTATGACGAGGACGTCGCGGTTAAGTGGGTGGTGGCGGCAGGTCTGAACGGCCGCTTCCCGCACATCAAGGTCTGCTGGAACACGGAGCTTATGGGCCTTGCCAGCGACGCGGTCTATAAGGATTATAACGCGAAGTACGGCTCCGGCAGCGACCAGACCGAGAAGGACAAGGTTGCGGCTCTGGCGGGTTCGCCCATCAAGCCCGCCCAGAAGGAGACTTTCAGCGACTGGTACTTCCACCCCGGCGACTGCACGGGCGTTATCGCGGGCGAGGCGAAGAACGAGGCTGTCAGTGAGGCTGATCAGCTCGCATGGCTCAACGCGCATTACAGCACGGTCAAGGTCCTGATGGAGGACGTTCAGTCCGACCTGACTGACCCCACGCCTATCGTAAAAGAGCTGCCCATCAGCTGGAAAAAAGTGGAAATCAATGAATATGATGCCGCGTCCCAGAGCATGACCTCCCGCTGGCTCGGCGACGAGGCCACGGGCGTTATCCAGGGCATAAATGCCGCCGCGGCCAAGTGGGGCTGGCAGGCCACCATTGACGCGGTTGAGAGCGGCGAGTATACCGCTACGGCCGCCCTGCGCAACACCCCTGTCGAGGCCAACATCTACTGGAGTAATGTTATTGACGGCATCGTGGGCGCTGTGGACAGCAACAGCGTCACTGCCGCAAAGGTAACTTATGTTAAGACTTCCAATGCGTCCGGGGTTGACTCCAACGTAAAGAAATATCTGCGCGTTGAGTATAAGGACGCAAACGGCGGCACGAATATTCAGGCCGTTGTGCCTATCGACAAGGCCAATTGGAAGGTTGTCGACGGCGGCTTCGCCGTTGCGGATACGAGCGCTCCGAGGGGCTATTCCTGGACTCACCCCACTAAGGACGACCCGTATACAAGCTCAGCTGTGCCCTCCGCGGCAAAGGCGGGCTATATCACCCTTGAGCCTGTGCTCACGGGCTTCACATTCACCGAGAACGCCGACACCACCGAGGCTCAGGTGGCCTATCAGTGGGGCACCATTATCACCGAGCTCATGAAGTCCGACGGCGTCAGCCCCTATGACCCGCTGATGGCAGCCAAGACCCCGATCCAGATCGTTCCGCAGATAGGCGGCAATGACCAGACTCAGGCTCAGTGGGCAAAAATATCGGCCAAGTTCAGCAAAAGCTTCAAGACCACAATTATGGACGTGTCCGAGACCAGCGGCTCCAGCACGAGCACTGCCGCGGCCACATGGACAAAGCCCAACTACAACGAGGCTACCCCCGCCGGTAAGATCCAGCCCGTTGTAAAAATCGACAATTACGCCGGCGGCATTGTCTTTGGCGAGGACTTCCTGCGCGATCTGGGCAGCCGCGATATCTACGGCGAGGCAAGCTGGAAGATCGCCGTACCGTCTGTGAACAGCGGCAGCTCCAGTTTTATAAAATGGAACTCGAACAGCGGTCAGCCCTATGTCTCCGGCGCGCAGGGTCAGATGACCGTTTATAGTGACAGACCCTGGGAGTGCTATTATTCCACCAATACCACGGGCAGTGTCAGACAGCAGACCGCTAATTTCGCGCCGGCCGCTCAGGACACATGGCAGAACAGCGCCAACAATGACGGCGTTAAGTACATGGTAACGACCTCCTCCCGCGGCGGCGGCGCCTATGTTGAATGGAGCGTCACCTTCCGCAACGACAGCACCGGCGTGCGCTATGTTGGTCTTTCCTACGGCTCCGACGTTATGATACATTCAAACGATAGGGCTCCTCTGACCAAGACCGAGACCGGCTTCAAGATGGAAGAGGCACAGGGGGATAGCTGCCAGTTCAACATCAACTGCACCACCGCCACCGCCGGTATCAGCGTCAGCGCGGACACCCGCTGGATAGGCCATTACAGCAGCAGACAGCACTGGACGGAAGCCGGCGGCAACTATGTATCCGGCATAGACTCCGGCCTTACCTTCTCATGGATACCCAGCCGGCACCCGCTGCAGCCCGGTGAGCAGGTCACCTTCACCTGCCAGTTCGGTATAGGTAAGATGTCCGATCCACCGCGGATGGTCCCCCACTATGACAGCGGCTCCGGCAGAAGCACCGATGTCACCATGAGCGGCAGCAAGCTCAATGTCAGCGCATGGCTGGCGGGTGACAACAAATATCAGATGACCCTTTACTATATCCTTGACGAGGGTCTGCCCACTCAGCAGAGCGAGGCTTCCGTCGGCGGCAAGCAGACTCCGGGCGGCGTTGTCTCCAACGCCACCTTCGCCGGATATTCCGCCGCTCAGAAGGAAGCCTATTTCAGAGGCCCTATGGGAAATGCACACTTCAAGCAGTTCACCGGCCAGATAGAAAAGCCCAGAGACTGGGTCGCGGGTGAGTACCACACCATCACGCTGTTCGGCCTGTCAGACGCCGGTCTGATGACGGAATCTGTCAAGTTCCCGCTGTATGTCACCGAGAACGAGAGCGGCGATGAGGTCTTTGTCCCGCCCACGAGCGCGACCGTCAGCTTCACCCGCGGCGCCGCCACCAGCGGCACAGCACCCGCCGCGCAGAGCGCTCACCTTCAGGAGCCTATAACCCTGCCCAAAGGCACGGGTATGTCCCTCTCGGGCTATAAGTTCGTGGGCTGGGAGTACCAGAAGCCCATCCAGTCTGTGGACGGGGACGGCAATGTGACCACCACGAGAAAATCCGTCACCTACCCGGCGGAGACATATTTCTATGTTCTGGAGCATCCCACCACGCTTACCGCAAGGTGGATACCCTCCAGCCAGACCATGTATCTGGTAGAGGTGTATATCCAGAACAGCGACGGCACCTATACCCAGAGCGACACTGAGGTTCAGATCGCCGCGGCGGGCAGCGGCAACATTGTCTATACTCCCGAGGCAAAGCCCGGCTACAATGTCAATACCTCCAAGTCCAAGCTCAGCGTCGCCCGAGCCGACGGCTCCGTCGTGAAGGTGTACTATGACATCAATAAATACGATGTCGTCTACAATGTAAACGACGCTCCCACCACCGCGCCCGACGGCACCGTGAGCCCCTACAATGTGTTCAGAACCGTGCAGGTGCCCTACGGCGGCAATGTGAGCGGTCTGCCCAACGCGGCTCAGCTCAACGCGGGCAAAAACAACAACTTCTTCACCTTCATCGGCTGGTTCAGCAACCCCGATGTGAATGACCGCGGCAACCTTATCGACACCGATACCGTGGTGAACGAGACGACCCTTAAGGCCGCCGACGGCAGCTTCAGCGCCGCCCCCGGCTCCAAGCTCAACGCTTATTCCCACTGGCGGCCCAACGGCAGCGCCCAGATAAGCTTTGACTATGGTTATATAAACCATGCGCAGGGCGCTTCCCGTACAGATAAGGTAAAGCTCAACCCCGTTCCCAGCGCGGCGGGCAAGTACGGCTATGGCTCTGTTGCCTCCAAGATGCCCAGAACCCCCAGCGCGTGGAAGGATACTTCCGGTAAGGTGTTTACCTTCAAGGAGTGGCGCATTGTGGACAGCAATGTGGCAGACAGCAGCCAGTGGGAGGTTTTCACCAGAGACACCACTCTGCCCAACTATGAAAACTACACTGTCCGCGCTTTCTGGGAAGAGAGCTACACCGTCAGCCGCAGCACGCAGGGCAACGGCCGCGTATGGGATATCAATGACCCGGCGGGCGGCGAGAAGTCCTATGCCCCCGGCGACAGCGTTGATATCCGTTGGCGCGCAGATGCCGGCAACTACGTGCAGCATGTCTACATCGACAATGTGCTCAGCGACGAGCTCATTAAAAACGGCGGCTGGCATCTGGACGATGTGGGCGGCCAGAACCACAGCGTGTATGTTGTCTTTGCCGAAGGCGACGGTGACAGCGGCCTCGAGGAAGAGACCACCTATAACATCACCGCGACTCCTGCGGGCGGCGTCGCCTTTACCTCGCCTCCCCGCGGCGGTACATACAAGGCCAGCTTCGGCGAGAACTACACTGTCAGATGGAATGTCTCCCCCGGCTATGTGATAGCTTCCGTGACCGTTAACGGCCTGCCCATGGACGTCAGCGAGGACAGCGAGATCGTCAAAAACAACGAGTACCAGTTCAACGACATACACACCGATCAGGAGATCGTCGTCACTGCCGTGCGTACTGACGGTACCATCGGCGGCGGCAGCGTGCTCAACCGCGGCCCGTATACTATCTCCACCAAGATAGCCAAGGGCACCTCTATAACCCCGGCGCAGACTGTCAATTACGGCGGCAGCAGCACCATAACCTGGCGCGTGCCTTTCGGCTTCATCGTCAAGACTATATATGTCAACAACGTGGAGCTGCATGACCTGCCCACCGACAACAGCTACACCTTCAGGAATGTGGCTATGAACAGCAGCATTCAGGTCATCTGCGCGCCGGATCCCAATATCTCTGAGGACACCATCTATGTGTCCACCACCATTGACGACGGCGGCACGATCACGCCGACCACGCCTGTGGGTCTGCTCTCCAAGGGCGATAACCACACTGTTACATGGAGCGTCAACCCCGGATACTATGTCCTGGGCGTGACGATCGACAATGTGCTTCAGACGACCGCCTCCGGAGCAAACAAAATTTTCTACAGCCATACATTTACAAATATTCAGGAGCCTCATGACATAGTTGTCGCGGTGAGGAAGATACCCACCGGCGAGAACCAGACCTTCACTGTCAGCACCTCGATGGTCAACGGCGGCAGCATCGTCTCTCCCGGCGCAGTGGCTTCCGGCTCCGATGTGACGGTCACATGGACAATGGCCGCGAACCACCATGTCACCGGTGTGTATCTGGATAATCAGCTCGTGGGCGATTATGACATGACCGCCAAGCCCAATTCCTACACCATCACAAACATCACCGCAAACCACTCCCTGCGGGTAGAGTGCGCCCGTGACGAGGCAGAGGAAGTGCCCGATGGCAGCTACACCGTCACAACGTCCATCAACCTCGGCACCGCTGACGCCCGCAAGATCGTCACCTCCGGTTCCTCCTGCACCGTCAACTGGACGCCGCCAAGAGGCTACCATATGGACAGCATCACTGTTAACGGCACGGCGGTCACCGGTGTCACCGGCAACAGCTATACCATACCCAGTGTCACCGGCAACACCAATGTGGTCGTTCACGTGGTGAAGGACGATAACTTCTACACGCTCAACACCTCCATCGTAAACGGCGGCACTGTCTCCGGCGGCGGCGACTACGCGACCAATATGAACGCCCTCGTCAGCTGGACAGTCGCCAGCGGCTTCCGCGTGACCAAGGTCACGCTGGACGGCGTCGACATCACCGGCATCACCGGCACCAGCTATACCTTCACACCGCCTGCCGATGCCAAGGGCAAGACCTATAATATCGAGGTCGTGTGCGCGCCTGAGCTGTATTATTCCGTGCGCACCGTGGGCACCGGCTGTGTTGATCTGACCGCCGACACGAACAACATTCTCCTCGGTCAGGATCACACTGTCACCTGGAAGATCGCCAACGGCTATAAGTTCGTCAGCGCCAGCGTTGATGACGCGGCGATCACCCCCACCGAGAGCGGCGGCGTTTACAGCTACACCTTTGACGGCGATGTTGCTTCGGCAGGGCAGACCTATATACTCAAGGTCATCTGCCAGCCCATACCCTCTTACACCATAACCACCGGGCGCAACACCGGCGGTACAGTCTCCGCCTCCAAGACCATCTATGAGACAGACGCGGAGCAGACCTATACCGTCACATGGAGCGCCAACACCGGCTATGTCGTCAAGTCCGTCACGCTCAATGACGCGCCCTACACCGGCGCAAGCTATGTCTTTGACTTTGCAAACGGCCGCAATGACAAGCTGGTCGTGGAGTTTGCCCCGCGCAGCTACTACACCGTTGCCGTCACCGGCAACAACGCCAGCATTCTCTCCGGCAGCGGCACCTATCTCATTGATCAGGACGCTACCGTCAGCTGGGACGCGCCCGAGGGCTTCACTCTTCAGTCTTTCACAATCGACGGGACGGATCACAAGAGCGATATCAACGCCGACGGCAAATCCTATACCTTCGACCACAACACCTCGCTTGTTTCCAACCATACCTATAATGTCGTTGTCACCTATGTGGCCAGCGGCACCGGCGGCGGGGATGAGCCGGAGGAGCCCAAGTACTATAACATAGACACAGACGGTGTGTTCACCTCCTCCATCACGCCTGACGGCACCGCAAAAATAGGCGAGGACTACACCGTCAGCTGGAAGGTCGCCGCGGGCTACGCGCTCACGAGTGTCACCGTGGACGGCACAGCACTGACTGCGGGCGATTACAGCCGCGCGGCAGACGGCACCTACACCTATATCGTCACCGGCGCGGGCCGCGCGGAGAATGACACCGTCAGGGTCGAAGTCCTGTGCCAGCGCGATAATACCGGCGGTGAGGCCGTCACGCCTTACTCGGTCTATGGCCGCAGCAATGATGATAACCTTGGCACAGTAACGCCCTCCAATGTGACCCTCAGAGAGCCGGGCACCACTGCCACCATCAGGTGGACGGCGAAGTTCGGCTGCCATGTGGTGAAGGTCACTGAGTCCGAATACTCAGCCACTGCGCCCAACAACCGCGTCTATATCCGCGACCTGACAGATGCGGAGGCCGCGCTGGGTCAGATAAGCTTTGCTTATGACACCAACAAGGATCTGGTCTACGATGTGGAGTTTGCCCGTGACCCGCAGTACACTGTCAGTGTGCTCGCTGCCGGTAACGTGGGCGAGGGCTGCACTGTCACCGCAAACGGCGGCACCGCTCCCGTGGTGCTCAGCACCGCCGGTGAATCCTGCAACGTGACATGGACTGCTGTTGCCGGATACACCATCAGCGCGGTAGAAGTGCTCAGCGGAGGCACCGTTATCGAAACACTTACAGGCAGCAGCAAGACCTTCAACTATGCTGACCTCACCGGTGATATCACCGTGAGGGTCACCTACGCGAAGGATCCCACTCAGCCGCCCTACTCCGTACACGCAAGCTGCAATAACGCCACCATGGGCACTGTCACTCCCGCTGTGAAGAACCTCACCGAGGAGCACAGCACCTTTGATGTCACCTGGGAGGCCAATCCCGGCTACCGTGTGCGCAGCGTAGTCGTTTCCGACTATCCCAGCGGCGGCAACGCCCGCACTCTCAGCGCCAGCGAGCGCAATTCCGGCGTCTATACCTTCAAATATGACGACGGAAAGGATATCAACATCTATGTCAGCTTTGAGGCACTCCCGGTCTATACCGTCACCGTCAACAAGATAGGCGGCGGCGCGTCCAGCAGCGTCTCCGGCGGCGGCACGATGAATATCGCCGGGCAGACCTCCATGGTCACATGGGCCGCCGGCGCGGGCTACACCGTGGACAGCGTTGTCATCGCTGATCCCGACGGCGGCAACTCCGTCACCCTCAGCGCGGCGGAAGCGGCTAATAACAGCTACCTCTTCAAGTATGACGAGATGACCTCAGACCGTGTGGTCACGGTCACCTTCGACAGAGTCGAGGGTGAGAACGCCGTTGCCTCCATCATCACCTCCGTGAATGACGCAAGCATGGGCTGGGTCACACCCTCCGCAGACCTATACACTGCCGGTTCGGAGTATCAGGTCAACTGGGGCGCCAACGACGGCTATCAGGTCATCAGCGTGACCGTTAACGGCTCAAACTATGATGTTGGCAGCAATTCCAGCTTTACCTTTAAGTATGACGAGCACAAGGACGACAGCGCGCCCACCGTGCTTCAGGTCAACTTTGCTCCTCTGCCCCAGTACACGATCACCACACAGAAGATCGCAGGCGGCGCGAACAGCACCGTCCGCGACGGCACGACCCTCACACGCCACGGTGAGACCTACGCCGTCACATGGGTCGCCGACGCGGGCTTCGAGGTGGACAACATCGTCATCACCAACGCCGTTGACGGCACTGTGATAAAGACCCTTGACGCGACGGAGATCGCGGCAGGGAAGTACACCTTTGCCTATGACAACATGCAGGTCGATGTCAAGCTCACTGTCACCTTTAAGACCAGCGAGCAGAGCATCGAGGCCACGCCTTTCGCCGTGACCACCTCCGTCAACGACCCCGCCATGGGCAGCATCGACCCGTCCACCACTTTGCGTACCCCCGGCAGTGAGTATGTGGTCACATGGGCCGCCAATCCCGGCTATGAGGTGGATAAGGTCTATGTCAGCGACGGCACCCACTCGATTTTGGATGAGTATACCGGCAGCTCCTACACCTTCAGATATGACGACGGCGCGGACGCCACCGTCAACGTGGTGTTCAAGGAAATCCCCAAGTACACTCTCACCACTGTAAAGCAGGGCAACGGCGGCGCGACCTGCACCGTCAGCGACGGCACTGTCCTCTCTCAGGGCCAGTCCTACACCGTCACATGGCACGCCAATACCGGATACACCGTCAAGAGCATCGCCATCACTCTGCCTGACGGCACCGACAGGCAGGAGCTCTCCGCCGCGCAGATCGCTGTTGGCAACTACACCATCAGCTATGCCGATATGAACGGCTCCGACAGGCGTTTCGTGGTCACCTTCCAGAAGGACGAGAGCACCACGCCCGGCGGCGATAATCCCACGCCTTACAGCGTTACCACCTCTGTCAATGACGCCACCATGGGTTCTGTCAGTCCCTCCAAGACCCTGATAGCTGCGGGCGAGACCTATGAGATCACATGGACGGCCAATCCCGGCTACCGTGTGAAGCTGGTGACTGTTGACGGCAGAGTGCATAACTTCAACCTTAACAGCAGCTACACCTTCCGCTATGACGATTATGTTGACTCCGTTGTGAAGGTCACCTTCGCGCCGATAGAGAAATACACCGTCACTGCGGCCAAGGTGGGCGGCGGCGCTGCAAGCGTCGTTTCTCCCGCCAGCGGTGTGCTGAGCAAGTCCGGAGACACCCATACCGTCACTTGGAGTGCGGGCACCGGATATACTGTCAAGTCCGTCGTCGTCACCAATGACAAGGGCAGAGTCCTTGCCAATGCCACGGCGGAGGAGATAGCGGCCGGTTCCTACACCATATCCTATGACGACATGACCTCTGACCAGACGGTCACCGTGACCTTTGAGAAGACATCTTCCACACAGCCGCCATATTCTATCAACACCGCTGTCAATGACAGCACGATGGGCTGGGTCGATCCCTCTGTCACACTGACGGTACCCGGAGAGGCGGTCATAGACTGGGCTGCCAATCCCGGTTACAGGGTCAAGTATGTCACGCTCTCCAACCCCGACGGCACAGATTCCAAGCGCCTTGAGAACAGCGATGGTAAGGTTGCTACAAGCTATACCTTCAAGTATGTCTCCGGCGGCACGGATAATAAGGATCTCTCCCTGACGGTCTACTTCGAGAAGATCCCCGAGTACACCGTTACCGCGGTCAAGGTTGGCGGCGGCGCCGTCAGCTCCGTTACCCCCGCCACGGGTACGCTCTCCCGCTCCGGCGAGGAGCACACCGTCATCTGGACGGCGGATACCGGATATCTGACCAGCAAGGTGCAGATATTCAGACCCAACAATACCCTGTTCAAGAATCTGACAGCGGAGGAGATCGCCGCGGGCAGCTATACCTTTAAGTATGACGATATGCCCAGCGACCTGCGCGTTGAGGTCACCTTCATCAAGGATATACCCTACGCTGTCTCCGTCGGAACAGTGGGCAGCGGCACCGTGAAGATCGACAATGACGCCTCTGTCTCCACCAAGTCCCTCAACGCTGCCGGCCAGACCGCCAAGGTCACATGGCAGGCTGCCGAGGGCTGGCACTTCAAGAGCCTCACCGTCAACGGCGCTGAATATACGCCTGAAACAGCAGGGGAGTACACCTTCAAATATGACAACCACAGGGACGAGCGCGTTGTTGTCACCTTCGAGGCAAACGAGCTTAGAACCGCAAAGGCAGCTCTGACCGGGCAGTACGGTCTGAGCAGCATCTGGCCCGCCTCCACCACTATGAACAAGTCCAGCGACAATGTGACTGTCAACTGGACTGTTGATCCCGCCTACGAGGTCACCGGAGCCAGTATCACAAAAGATGATGGCACTGAGGTAAAGACCCTTACGACGGCTGAGATTGCCGCGGGCAGCTATAACTTTGCCTATGACAGCATGTCCGGCAACGAGACTTTGACACTCACTGTGGCGAAGAAAACTACCGGCGGCGGGAATGACCCCGATCCTGCCACCCTGCCCTATACCATTACCACCAGCGTGAACGACAGCTCCATGGGCTCCATTACCGCCGGAGCGACGCTGAGCAGCCCCGGTGAGACGAAGGAAATAACATGGAGCGCGAACGAGGGCTACCATGTCAAGTCCGTCACGTACAGGGAGGACGGCGTGGAGCAGACTCCTGCGCCCACGAGCCCCTATACCTTTAATTATGACGGGCACAAGGACGTGGAGATCTTCGTCGAGTTTGAGCGCAACACGGGCTACGCGGTGAATGTGAATGTCGCCGGCAGCGGCACCGCCGCCATGCCCACGGTGCTCCATAACGGCTCCTATGCCGTGTGGTGGAAGCCCAATGAGGGCGCGGAGCTTGACACCGTCAATGTTACCGGCTACAACGGCGATACCAGCACGAAGACTGCTGCGGCGGGCGATGAATACGGCGTTCCGGAAGGACTTAGCTACGTTGTCTTCAAATATGACGACATGAACGGTGACGCCACAATCAACATCAGCTTCAAGGACAAGGGCTACTACTATGTGGTCGTATCCGGACAGAATGTGCAGTCGATAAGCGCAAGCCCCGATAAGATCGATTGCAGTGATCCTGTTGACAGCATAGTCAGCTGGACGCCAATACCCGGCGCGGTGCTCCAGAGCATGACGGTTGACGGAAACCCCGTTACTTTTGCTCCCGATGATATCAGCTACACCGTGCTCGCACTGACTGCTCCCGCTCCGGGAACCACAGTCACCGTGAACGTGGTGTACACTCTGCCGGAGCCTCAGCCCACGACATACAGAGTCAACGTTATCCCGCACTTTACTGCCAGCAGCACACCCAGCGATGATGTAAACCTCGGTGAGGAATACACCGTTGACTGGATGGCGCTCAGCGGCTATACCTTCGAGAAGGTCACCGTAAACGGCACGGAAAGGACTCTCGCTGAGGGCGTTTACTCCGTTACGGTCAGTGAGACCGATGCGATAAGCGGTGTTGTCACAGTAGAGATATTCTGCACAAAGAATGAGCCGGATCCCGATCCTGCTCCTGTGGCTTATACCGTCACCGCAAACAAGAGCGGCACCGGAACTGTCAGCATCGACGGTGACAGCAGCCTCACCTCAAAGACCCTGAACGCTCCCGGCACGGCCACCGTCGCATGGGCGGCTGACCCCGGCTTCCGCGTGAAGAACGTCACGCTCAATGGCTCTGACTACCGCGACGCAGGCGGCAATATCCCCACAAGCTACACCTTTGAGTACAAAACAATAGATGACGGCGAAGAGGACACCAACGCGGACGCCCAGATCTTCGTAGAGTTTGAGCCAATGCCCGAGTACAATATCAATGTTACCAAGGTCGGTAACGGTACGGTATCCGGAGCGGGTGTGATGACCTACAACGAGACCAGCAGAAACGTTGAGTGGACTGCGGATACCGGCTGGCATATTGCCAGTGTCAGCGTTGACGGCATTGTTCTGCCTGATGTGCTGGCACAGATGGGTCAATATACTGTCCGTTACAGCGACTTCAACGCTGCCAAGGATAGGATAGACTTTGTCGTCACATTTGAGAGAGACGATATACCTGTGCAGCCCTCCACCGACGGACATACTCTGTCCACCACCTATGAGGGCAGCGGCACCGTGACCGACGGCATCTCCCTCTCTCAGGCAAACGGCGACTATGTGCACACCGTCACATGGACGCCCGCCGATGGCTGGCGCGTCAAGTCAGTTGAGCTTTATAACACGGCGGATATGAGCACGCCTATCCAGACACTCCCCGCCACAGGCGACAATGCCAAGTATGACTTCAGCTATGCCGACCCCGGCAAGGATGTCACTCTTAAGGTCGTCTTTGAGAAGGACGAGGTAAAGCAGTTCAACATCACTGTCGTTACGGGTGTGGGCGGCACGGTCACCTCCGATACTACCGCGACCCTCGGCGCTGCCGGTGAAGAGTTCACCGCCCGCTGGAGCGCGGATACCGGCTACCATGTCACCGGCGTGTATCTCAACGGCGCTGAGTGTCATGACGACGACGGCAGTATCCCGACAAGCTACCTCTTCAAGTATGATGATCTGCTTGCGTCCTCCATGCCCACGGGCAACATCCTTGAAATAAGGCTTGCGCCCGATGAGATAGTAAAGAGCAAGTACCTCATCAGCACCAATATCACTCCCGGTGTGTCCGGCAGCATCTCTTCCTCCGCCATTGTGGAGGAGGGTGACAGCCACACTGTTAAATGGACAGTGGCCGCGGGCTATAACTTCAAGAGCGTCACTCTTGACGGCGTCGAGGTCACCCCCAGCATCAACAGCACCACCGGCGAATACAGCTACGCGCTGAATAATGTAGACGCCAACCACAGCGTGGTCGTAACCTGTGAGGAGGCCGGCAGCATCAGCGGCGGCGATACAAAATTCTTTGATATCGTCTCCGGTATCAGCAACGGCACTATCTCCGACGGCAAGACCATCCGCAGCATCCGCGAGGGTGATGACTACACCCTCAGCTGGACTCCGAACCCCGGCTTCTTCGTGGAGAGCGTGACCGTGGACGGCACGAACCTCGGCGCGATCACCAGCCACACCTTCACAAACATTACCGCTGACCATACTATCGAGGTGGTATGCAAGAGCCTTGCGGAGAGCAACCTCTACTATGTGAACGTGTCCGTGGTGGACGCTGACGGCAATCCCTCCGGCGGCGCTGCTACCAGCGGCAACAGAGAGCTGACTGTCGGCACCAACCATACCGTCACATGGTCTGCTCTTTCCGGGTACGAGATCACCGGAGTCGTCATCACCGACAAGGACGGCGCTGAGCTTGTGAACTATGACGCGGCCACTGCCAGGGTCGGCAAGTATGACATCACCGGCGCTGCAAAGGACGATCAGTTCAATGTCAAGGTCAGCGTGCAGCCCAAGGACGAGGGCGTCTATTACGACATTATCATCAGCTCCATGAACGCCACCATCACCGGCAATACCCACGTGAAGGAAGGCGAGAGCACCACGATCTCTTGGGAGCCCGAGTTTGGCTATGCGATAAAGAGCATCGTCATTGACGATTCTGTCAGACCCGTCACTCTTGAAAGCTTTACATTCAATAATGTCACCGCCAACCACAGCGTCACCGTTATCTGCGAGCGCCTTGACACCGACAAGGAATATGTGATATCCACTCACATCACCGATGGCGGTACCATAACAGCTCCCGTCACGGTCAAGACCGCTGATGAAAAGGCCAGCCAGACCATTACATGGGCGCCTGCTGCGGGCTTCGTGGTCGATAAGGTGAAGATAGACGGCGTTATCCGCGCAGACCTCGTGTCCGCCGGCAGCTACACCTTCACCAATATTGAAGATGACCACAGCGTTGATGTTGAGTGCAAGCTTCCCGAGGTCACAAGCTTCACCATCACCGCCACGAATGATAACGGAACTATCAGCGCGGTGCCCGCCGTTGTTGCAAGCGGCGAGAGCAGCACCGTCACATGGAAGCCCTCTGACGGCTTCAAGCTGGATTCCGTCGCCGTGGACGGCATTTCCCTCGACCGTTCCGACTATACCAAGAACGCGGACGGCACCTATTCCTACACCTTCAGCAATGTGACCGCCAACCATACTATCGAGGTCACCTGCGTGCTGGCGGACAGCAATGTCAACTACTCCGTATCCACCTCCATTGGAAACGGCTCCATCACGCCCAGTTTCACCGTCGCTAAGACCGATACCGAGGAAAAGACCGTCAGCTGGACGGTTGCCGACGGCTACCGTGTCGTGCGCGTGGAGATAAACGGCGTGGCGGACGCGAGCCTTAAGAACGCCAACAGCGTGAACCTCGGCCGGATCAATGCAAACTGCACCGTCAGTGTTATCACCGAGGCCATACCCACCTTCACCGTCAAGACCGACGGCGTGAATGTGGCGGCGATCACGCCCACTACGAGTGTTTCCGAGGGCGCCGACCATACCGTCACATGGACGCCTGCAGCCAATATGGATCTGCAGAGCATCACGGTGGACAATGCCCAGATAGCCCTGAGCGACTGCACGGCCAACGACGACGGCACTTACAGTTATACCTTTACCAATGTCCGCGCAGGACATGAGGTCAAGGTCGTCTACGGGCCGAAGGTCGTTGAGAAGCAGTTCACCATCAACACCCATATCAGCGACGGCGGCACCATAACCGCACCCGCCACCGTGGTGGAGGGCTCCGATAAGAAGGTCGATTGGACAGCTCCCGCGGGCTACACGGTCAAGACCGTGAAGCTTGACGGCACGGAGTATCCCGAGCTTAAGGACGCAGGCACCTATACCTTCGTTGACATCATGGCCAATCACACCGTTGATGTCATCTGCGAGCGCGTGCCTGAGCCCGCTCAGTACAATATCACCGCCAGCAACAACGGCGGCATGATCACCGCTGACCCCGCCACTGTTACAGAGGGCGGCAGCAGCACGGTCACATGGTCCGGTACTGAGGGTCTTGTACTCAAGAGCGTCACCGTGGACGGCACAGAGCTTGCCGAAAGCGACTACACCGACCATGGCGACGGCACTATGAGCTATACCTTCACTGACGTCACCGCTGACCACAGCGTAAGCGTTATTTATGAGCGCGACGCAGATGCGCCGGTCGATCCCGATGATCCCGATGCGGAAACCTTCTACATCTTCACCAGCATCGATAACGGCACCATCACACCCACCGTCACCGTCAGCACAGATGATGATAAGGCCAGCCAGACCATCACATGGTCTCCGGCGGACGGCTACCGCATCACCGGCGTCACGGTCGACGGCGAGGCCATCGAAGACTTCGATACCGAGGGCGGCAGCTACACCTTTACCAATATCACCGCTGACCACAGTGTGAACGTCAGCTGTGAGAAGATCCCTGTTTACTCCGTCCGCACTGATGGCGTGAACGTCAATGCTATCACACCCAGCAAGATGGATATCCGCGAGGGCGACAGCTTCACTGTCACGTGGACTCCTGCCGATGGCATGGTGCTCAAGTCCTTTAAGGTCGACAATGTCCCCGTCACTCCGGCGGACGGCGTTTGCAGCTACACCTTTGATGACATCAAGGCGAACCACAGAGTCTATGTGGAATACGGCACTGACGCTGTTGAGCCCGAGACGCCTGACAAGGTTGAGATATCCGTCATGGTCACAAACGGCGTCAAGACCGGCGGCGGTATCCTCAGATACGGCACCGCCAGCCATACCGTTACTTGGGCACCCAGCAACGGCTTTGTGGTCAAGAGCGTGACTATTGACAATGTGCCCGTTCCCGAGAGCACGCTCCAGCCCAACGGCGGCAGCTTCACCTTTACAAATGTCGTGGCTGACCACAGCGTAGTCGTCGTCTGCGATAAGGAAGACAGCGGCGACACGAGAAAGTATTATCTCGAGGCAAATATCGTCAACGGCCTGTATGACCCGGACAGCGAGTTCGGTGTGTATGAGCTCAATTACGGCGATAACTTTGAGATAAGCTGGGCGGCAAACAGCGGCTACAAGGTCGCAAGCGTTGAGCTTGACGGAACCTCCAGACCCGACCTTATCGCCGCCGGTAAGCTCAGCCTGATCGGCATCAGAAGCGATCATGCTCTTACGGTCGTGTGCATTGATGAAAATGACGAGCCCGTTGTCAACGAGGGCCCCTTCACTGTAACCACGGCCATCAACCACGGCACTATCAGCCCCACCTTCACCACCACCGAGACGGAGAATTACTACACCGTCACATGGACGGCGGACGAGGCTTATGAGGTCGTCAACGTTCTGGTGGACGGCAACTCCTATGCCAACTGGAGGGACGGCTACATCACCTTTAACCCCATCACCGCAAACCACACCGTTGAGGTGTACGCGCAGCTCAAGGATCAGCCCGCGGAAGATGAATATGTCGTTGATATCATCATCGACAACGGCGGTACACACGATGTGACCGTTGACGGCAATTCTGTCAATGTCATCAAGAAGAACAGCTCCGCCGTGGCGACATGGCAGGCTGCCGAGGGCTACGATGTCAGCCGCATAGTGATCGACGGCGTAAGCTACACCGGACTTCCCGGCTGCACGGCTCAGGGCGGCAGCTATACCTTCAACAATGTGACCGCTGATCACAGAGTCGTTATCTATACCACTAAGCATGTGGATAAAGACCCCGTGTATTACAGCATTTCCGTGCTGCCTTACGGCGATCCCGCCAATGTGGATCTTATTGCCGAGGCAGGCGGCCAGAGCGGCAAGAGCCTCGTGGCTGTCCTTGATGATTCCGAGGCAGTAGTCAGGTGGAACGCCAAGGCCGGCTGGAAGATCGACAAGGTCACCCGCAACGAAAACATCATGACCGATGCGGAAGTGGCTGCCGGTATGAGCGCTGAGGGCTTCAAGTTCAAGGTCAATTCCGACAACAACTTTGTGGTCTATATCAGCGAGGTCAAGCGCGCGGACGAGAGCTTCGTCACCGTGACGACCCAGATCACCAACGGCACCATCAGCAGCGGCTGCTCTGTGCAGAAGGGCGATAGCGTTGACGTCACATGGCTGCCTAACAACGGCTATGAGATGACCATGGTGAAGATCACCAGAGAGACAGTCGATGACAGCGGAAATGTGTCCACTCAGACTGAGACCTTCACCAATCTGGGCGAATACAAGTATGCCCTCAGCAATATCCAGGGCAACACCACTGTAAGCGTTACCTGCGAGAAGGCTGCTGATGATGTAAAGCACTCCTATCAGATAAGCTCCGAGACTACCAACGGCACCGTTACCGGCACGGGCACTATCCTTGCCGGAGAGACGAGAAGACTCATATGGATGCCGGCTGAGGGCTGCTCGATAAGCAGCGTTGAGCTTTACAAGGTGGACGATGACGGCAATATCCTCAGCGAGGTCGATATCTCCGCCAGAGAGGGCAACAGCTTCACCATAACAAACGCTGACGCGAACTATCTGCTGGTGCTTGTCTGCGAAAACGATTCGCGCAGTGATGATGACTTCCTCTACGATATCAACACCTCCATCACCAACGGTACCATCAACGGCCCCTTCCTCAATATGAGGAAGAACGGCGGCGCACTGGTGGAGTGGATGCCCAACGAGGGCTACCACGTGAAGGAGCTGCGTGTTGACGGCGTCACAAAGACCATACCCGCCGACTACTCCCTTGAGGTCATGGTCGAGGGCGAGGATCACACTGTCGAGGTCATCTGCGAGAAGGACGAGCCCATCGTTATTCAGCCCGATGACGTGACCCGCTATGTCAAGACCTTTATCTATGACGGCAGCGGCGAGATCACACCTACCACGCAGGTCGTGGTCGGCAGCGACTTCACAGTCCGCTGGAAGCCTGACGACAGCCTGCACTACAAGGTGGACAGAGTCTATGTCAACGGCGTGAATATTCCCACTCCCGCGAACAATATGACCACCCTGCATATTGACGAACTCAAGGACGAAAACGGCAACTACAAGGATTACACCGTTGAGGTGTATCTGGTTGAAAACCTCGTCCAGGTTGATGTCAAATATGAGGGTAAGGGCGATGTCGTCAAGTCCGGTACCGTATACTACAATGAGGACTTTGGTATCGTTCAGGGTATCGCGAATGTGGACGAGGGCTATAAGCTGGAGAAGGTTTATGTGAATAAGCGTCTGCTCCAGCCCGGTGAGGTACTTACTGAGTATCTGCCCGACCCGGCTAAGGAGCTGCCCTTGGAGCAGAATCCCAGCAGAACAAGCTTCGCCGCGAAGGCCCGCAAGGCTCTCAACAGCGTGCTCGGCCTGTTCTCCGTCTCCGCTGAGGCGGCAGATGAAACCAATTGGGATACTCCTGAAAACCGGGCGCGCTGCATTGACCCCGAAAGCGGACTGCAGAACACCTTCTATTTCAAGAATGTGACCGACGACCAGTATGTTGACTATGTGTTCACCGATGAAAACGGCGCCACAGACTACGCTCCCTATAATGTGAGCGTTGAGCTGATCGACGGACGCGGCGAAAGAGACGTCGCCAGAAATGTGGCTCCCGGCGCAACTGACAGCATCGGCTGGACTCTGGAGGACGGCTTCTACATCGACCATATCAGCATCCTCCGCGATGGCCGCGAGACTGATATCAACAGTGTTGATGATGCCACGTTCACCGAGCATACCGGCGATTACAGCGACACGAACAAGGACATGGTCACTCTCAGCAACATCCAGGCCAACACCGTTGTCAAGGTCTACCTTGGCCGCGGCAGCGCCCCGTTGACTACGAATGACTTCTCGCTGGCTGTGGATGTGGTCGGCCCCGGAAGCGGCGACCCCAATATCACGGTTGACGGCGAAGGCCGTGGTCTTGCCCCCGGCGACCACACCGCGATTTGGAATGTGGGCAGCCACAAGGTCACCATGGTGACGGTTGACGGCGCCATGAGGACTGACCTCATCGGCAAGGACCGCACTACCATCACCATGAGCGAGGACGATGCGAGCCACGATCATAAGGTCGTTGTGTATCTGGACGGCGAGGTTCTGCCCAACCTTGAAAAGACCGCCGGCAATACGGCTGCCAAGGTCGGCAACACCGTTCCCTACACTATCACCGTATCGAATGACAGCGACAATGCCATCTGGCAGAATGTTACTATCGGCGATACTATCCCTGTCGGTCTTGATATCGATGAAACCTCCATCAAGCTCTATCGCATTGCGGAGGACGGCAGCAAGGTACAGGATACCGCCTCGCCTGTAAATTACGACGCGGCGACCCGTGTCCTCAGCGCCAATGTAGGCAATATCGGCAAGACTGACAAGTTTGAGCTTGACTTCAACGCCGTCATCAATGTCAACGCCACCTCTGAGAATATCGGCAACAGCGTTACCGCTGCCGGTAAGCTCTACGGCTATGACGATGATGTTCAGGCGACTGTCGGCCCCGTCTATCCCGGCGGCTCGGCTGAGGTCACGCCCGATAACCCGGATCCCAGAATCAGCAAAACCGTTGTCAATTCCAATGCCTCCACTCAGAATACCCGCGTCGGAGATGAGCTGACCTACACTATCGAGGTCTGGAACCAGAAGGCCGGTTCTCTCTGGAAGAACGTGAAGCTCCAGGATGTGCTGCCCAACGGTCTTGAATTTGTGGCTAACAGCCTTGAGATCAAGATGCTCAATTCCGGCAGTGTCCTTGATGTGCCCGCGGGCGTGAGCGCAGATTATGACACGGCGAACAACACCATCACCGCTACTCTGGGTGATATCGACAGCTCCAAGCACTACCGCATCAGCTTCAAGGCCCGTGTCGGTATGGATGCCGTCGGCGCGGATATAGGCAACATAGCCCTTGCCGCGGGCCTTACCCCGGAGCGCAGGGCTGCCAATGTGGAGACAGAGGCTGTCTATCCCTTTGAGGCGGATAAGACCGGCGTTCTGCCCAAGGCTCCCGATCCCAGAATCGTCAAGACGGTGCGCAACCTTGACCGGACTGGTGAGATGAGCCAGATCGGAGACACTCTGGAATACAGCCTGACCGCATCCAATGAGGCTGCGGACACCGTGTGGAAAAATGCTGTGATCCGCGACAGGATACCCGAGGGGCTGGAGATCGATGTCGACAGCATCACGCTCACTTCCGACACCGGTACAGTGGATCTTGACGCTTCCGTGTATAACGCGGACAGCCGCCTGCTGTCTGTATTCCTTGGCGATATCGCCGGCGGCGAGTGGTACAGGCTCAGCTTCAATGCCACCGTTACCAAGAACCCCGAGGATTACGACATAGGCAACTATGGCTGGGTCAATGGTAAAGACCCGAATCTGCCCGGCGGAAATGACCCGATACCCGGCACTGATGACGATACAGAGCCCGGAGATCCCTACTTCCCGCCTGACGGCGGCGACGAGTGGGTGGACAATGGCGGAAAGCCCAGCGATAAGGTCTATCCCGATGAGAAGGATCGGCCCTCCGCTCCCGGCCCGAAGGTGGTCAAGACCGCCAATAACCTGATACACCCCATGGGCGACACCGCAGCCGGAGACGTCATCGAGTATCAGATCGAGATCACCAACACTCAGCCGAACTCCAAGTGGAACAACGTCACCATAGTGGATACGCTGCCTGAGGAACTCGCTCCTGAAGAGCTGGGCTTCATGCTGATCCACCCGGACGGCACGATAGAACAGCTGAGCATGGAGGAGAACTACTATTTCCGTACTCATGCGATAACCGTTGAGTTGCCTGAGCCTGTGCATTACGGCGAGAGCTACTATCTGCGTTACCGCACGACGGTGAACAGCTCTCCCTATGTTGAGGGTGTCAATGATGAGATCATCAACAGAGTTGTTGCCAGCGGAACAGGCATCAGCGGCGCGGTCGTTGAAGTCAGCGCTGAAAGCAGCATACGCCACCCCGGTACTGTGACAACAGCGCCCAGAACCGGTGATGAGTCCAACATTGCGGCCTATGCGATAGTGATGGTGACTTCTGCCGCACTTTGCGGCGCGGCACTTGTCATCGGCAGGCGCAGGCGCAAAAAAGAGGAAGACTAAGCCAAACGCTTAGCCATCCATACAGCAAAACCAATTTAACGGGAAGGCTCATTGAGCCTTCCCGTTAAGACGTCTACCTTTGTTGATGCTTTAACACACCGTTCCGTGTGGTATACAATGTGTGATTTTGCGCCACACCAAAGACTCCCTCTGACGAGGGAGCCTTTGAAAATATCGGTCTTGGCCTAAACCAAGACCGAGTTTGCTTGCGGTCTAACGGGAAGGCTCACTGGGACTTTCTATTAAATTTCATTAAATTCATCAAAAAGTCTGCCGAAAATATGTCGGCGGGCTTTAATTTTACTTGAAATGCGCTTACAGATTGTGTATTATAATATTTATTACAAAATATTGTATAATGAAGGGAGAATGCCCTGCCGCGGGTATGGACTTTCAAGCCTATGAATATGGAAACAATAAGCTCAAGAAAGAACCCCTTTATCCGCCATCTGCGCAGCCTTTCCCGTGACGGCGCTTACAGGGCAGAGCAGGGGGAATTTCTATGCGACGGGCGGAAGCTTTTGGACGAGGCGTTTTCCTTCGGCGCTGAGGTGACCGCCATACTGTGGAAGGACGAGGCAGGAGATGGGGAATACCCCTGCGAAAAGCAATATACAGCCCTTAAAGAGATTTATGACTATGCATCACCTATGGAAAACAGCCCCGGGCCACTTTTCTCCGTGAAGATGAAGCCCGTCGATATGGACTTTGATCCCAGTGGCGGGATCATCGTGCTTGAAGGGGTGCAGGATCCCGGCAATGTGGGCACAGTAATACGCACGGCAAACGCCTTTGGCATTTCGGCGGTGGTGCTCACAGGGAACTGCGCCGACAGATATAACCCAAAGACGGTTCGCGCCACCATGGGCGCGATTTTCCGTCAGCGTGTGCTCCCGCTGCCTCTGGAGGCGCTGCCCGCTTTCCTTGAGCAAAAGGGACTGAAGCTTTATGGCGCGGCTCTCACGGACACGGCCAGGGATCTGCGGCAGGTCTGCCTGAATAAGGCGGCCATTGCCGTGGGCAGCGAGGGCAGGGGCCTCAGCCAGGAGCTTCTGGATATGTGTGAGGGCAAAATAATCATTCCGATGGCTCCAAACAGCGAGTCATTGAACGCCGCCGTCGCCGCAGCGGTGCTTATGTGGGAGCTTGGCGGAAAAAAGAGATAAAAACCCAGCGGTTAAATGACCGCCTGGTTGAGGAGAGTGGGGGAATATGTCTGCACTGCGCTATTGGCTGTGGCTTGCCACGGCTGAGGTCAGCCTGCGCACCCGGGCGCGGATACTGGACAGGTACACGGACGCGGAGGCAGCATTCATGGCGCCCGCCGGAGAGCTGGCTGCGCTGGATGGGATCAGCCTCAAGGACGCCAAAACCCTTGAAGCGCATAAGAACGCTGCCATGGGCGAGGTCGAGAGCAAGTGTGCTGCCCTGGGTATAAAGATACTCACCATGCAGGACGCGGCCTATCCCCAGCGGCTGCGTAATATCTTCTCTCCGCCGCCGGTGCTCTTTATCAAGGGCGAGCTGCCGATGGTAGATGAAAATGCCCTCATTGCTGTTGTGGGCACCAGAAATGCCAGCCCTTACGGACTTAAAATGGGCAGGGATATCGCCTTTGAAATTGCCCGCTCGGGTGGGATAGTCGTCTCCGGCCTTTCAAGCGGTATCGACGCTCAGGCCGCCCGTGGCGCTATGCTCGCAGGCGGGAGATGCGTCAGTGTTCTGGGAACGCCTATTGAGCTTGAGACCGGCCTCCTTGCTGCTGATGTGGCTGCTCACGGCGCGCTCATAAGCGAATATGCCCCGGGCACAAAGCCCCAGCGCAGCTTTTTCAGAGACAGAAACCGCATATCCGCCGGGCTTTGCGTGGGTGTGGCGGCGATTGAAGCGCCGGGGCGAAGCGGTGTGCTGCTGTTTGCCAATGAAGCCGCGGAGCAGGGAAAGGAGATATTTGCCCTGCCCTCCAATGCGGACAGCCCCACCGGCGCGGGCACCAACGCGCTGATAAGAGGCGGGGCCAGCCTTGTCACCTGCGGCTGGGATATTATGAGCGAGTTTGCCGCCCGATTCCCTGAACAGGTGCAAAAACCCGATGAGATCCGGCCGATCCCTGAGGAAAAAGCCTCTGAAAAATCGCTGGAAAAGCCTGTGGACGACAAAAAAGTGATTGACAAGGAAAACGGCAAAGCTTATATTGACTGGAAGGAGCGCCTTGCCGCACTCAGCGAGGATCAGCTTCGCATAGTCGCCGCCATCGACAGGGGCGGCAGTCATATTGATGAGATAATAGAAAACAGCGCCTTTCCCGCGCCCAAGGTTCTGGCACAGCTCACTGTGCTGGAAATTCGCGGCATTGTCCGCCGCGGCCCGGGGAAGAGATTCATACTTAATACATCCAAAAAGTGAGGAAAAGCAATGGCAAAGGCAAAAGACCTTGTCATCGTCGAGTCACCGGCGAAGGCAAAGACGATTGAAAAATACCTTGGCAGCGGCTATAAAGTCACCGCCTCCATGGGCCACTTGAGAGATCTGCCCAAGAGCAAGATGGGCGTTGATATAGAAAACGGCTTTGAGCCCCAGTATATCCCCGTCCGGGACAAGAAGGAGCTTATTGCAGAGCTTAAAAAGGAAGCGAAGAGCGCCCACATGGTCTACCTCGCCACAGACCCTGATAGAGAGGGAGAGGCCATATCCTGGCACCTGAAAGAGCTGCTGGGTCTGCCTGATGATAAGGCACAGCGGGTGACTTTTAATGAGATAACAAAAAAGGTCGTCACGGAGAGCATCAAAAACCCCCGTGATATAGATCAGGATCTGGTGGACGCCCAGCAGGCCCGGCGTATCCTCGACAGGATCGTGGGCTATAAGCTCTCGCCGCTGCTGTGGAAAAAGGTAAAAAGCGGGCTTTCCGCCGGGCGCGTCCAGTCAGTGGCTACGAGGATGGTCGTTGACAGAGAGGATGAGATAAAAGCCTTTAAGAGCCAGGAATACTGGCTGCTGGACGCGGATCTGAGCAGGGAGGACGGCGGCAGCTTCACAGCCCGCTTCCACGGCAAGGGCGGCAAAAAGCAGGAGCTTCACAGCAAGAACGAGGTGGACGCGGTCATTGAGGCCGTCAGCGCCGCCCCCTTCACCGTCAAGTCCGTCAAGCGCGGCGAGAAGCAGCGCAACCCTGCGCCGCCCTTCATAACCTCCACCCTTCAGCAGGAGGCCTCCCGCCGACTTTCCATGACGCCGCGGCGCACCATGTCCGTGGCTCAGCAGCTATACGAGGGCGTTGAGATAAGCGGGCAGGGCACAATCGGCCTTATAACCTATATGAGAACGGATTCTCTGCGCCTGTCAGATGAGGCGCTGAGCTCCGCCAGAGACTATATCATTGGCCGTTACGGCAAGGAATATTACCCCGGCCAGCCCCGACGCTTCAAGACCAAGGCGGGCGCCCAGGACGCGCACGAGGCTATCCGCCCAACGGACATCAACCTCGCCCCGGAGCTCGTGCGCAAGGATCTGACTCAGGAGCAGTACAGGCTGTACAGGCTCATCTGGGGGCGCTTCACCGCCTGCCAGATGGCAAACGCTGTTTATGACAATGTCTCCGTCGATGTGGACGCGGCGGGGTATATCTTCCACGCGAATTATTCCGAGCTCAAGTTCCCCGGCTACACCGCTGTGTACGAGGAGGCCAGAGACGAGGAGAGCAGCGAGCTTGCGAATCCTCTGCCCTCGCTCAGCGAGGGGGAGAGGCTGAAGCTTAGCGCCATGCGCCCGGATCAGCAGTTTACCCAGCCGCCCGCAAGGTACACAGAGGCTACGCTTATTAGGGCTATGGAGGAAAAGGGCATTGGCCGCCCCTCCACCTACGCGCCGACGATATCCACCATTACCGCGCACGACTATGTGATAAAAGAGGGCAAGTACCTGCGCCCGACGCCTCTGGGCGAGGTGGTGACAGGGCTTATGAAGGAGCATTTTTCCGACATTGTGGATGTGAAATTCACAAACCACATGGAGGAGGAGCTTGACGGCATAGAAAACGGCAAGGCCGACTGGCGCTCGGTGCTGGGCGAGTTCTATGAGGATTTTGACTCGGAGCTTAAGCTGGCCGAGACAAAGATGGACGGCGTTAAGATAAAAGTCCCCGATGTGCTCAGCGATGAATACTGCGAGGTCTGCGGCCGCCAGATGGTAGTGAAAAAGGGCAAATTCGGCCATTTTCTGGCCTGCCCCGGCTTCCCCGAGTGCACCTTTACAAAGCCGATAGTTGTTGAAATGCCTGGCAAGTGCCCCAAATGCGGCGGCAAGATACTCAAACGCACCTCCAAAAAGGGCAGAGTGTTCTACGCCTGTGAGCGCGGCACGGACTGCGGCTTTATCACTTGGAACGTGCCTACAAAGGACTTCTGCCCCGCCTGCGGCAAGACCATGTTCAAGCGCAGCGGCAGGGGCGCGTCCAAGCCCTTCTGCGTGAACGAGGTCTGCGCAAACTATGTGCCGGAGGAGCAGCGGGCGTACAAGAAAAAGAGCGGCGCTGAAAAGAAGCCGGAAGCAGAAAAAGCCAAGCCCACGAAGGGCCGCAAAAAGGCAGAGGGCTGAAAATGGATAAAATAAATGTGCTGGGCGCAGGGCTTGCGGGCAGTGAGTGCGCGTGGCAGCTTGCAAGAAGGGGGCTGCCGGTGCGCCTTGTGGAGATGAAGCCCGGGAAGATGACCCCGGCCCACAGCTCCCCGTATTTTGCGGAGCTTGTCTGCTCCAACTCCCTGCGCAGTGATGAGCTGACAAACGCTGTGGGGCTTTTGAAGGAAGAAATGCGCCGCATGGGCTCGCTTATAATGGACAGCGCCGACAAAAACCGTGTCGCCGCCGGCGGCGCTCTCGCGGTGGACAGAGAGGGCTTTGCAAGGTACATCACTGAAAAGCTCTCCGCCTGTGAAAATATTGAGCTTATAAACGCCGAGGCGACAGAGATACCTGAAGGAGAGACGGTCATTGCCACAGGCCCCCTGAGCAGCGGCGCTATCGCCGAGAAGATCGCCGCGCTTTGTCCCGAAAGCGATCTGCATTTTTATGACGCGGTGGCCCCAATTGTGACCCTTGAGAGCGTCGATATGGACAGCGCTTTCTTTGCCTCCCGCTATGATAAGGGCACGGCGGATTATGTAAACTGCCCGATGGAGAAGGAAGAATACCTCGCCTTTGTAAACGAGCTTGTGAGCGCCAAGGAGGCGGAGATTCACGGCTTTGACGACGCGGGAGTTTTCGAGGGCTGTATGCCTGTCGAGGTCATGGCGCGCCGCGGGGTGGACACCCTGCGCTACGGGCCGCTCAAGCCTGTCGGCCTTAAAGACCCGCGCACAGGGAAGGAGAGCTACGCGGTAGTACAGCTCAGGCGGGATAACGCGGACGGGACGCTTTATAACCTTGTGGGCTTCCAGACGCATCTGACATGGGGCGAGCAGCGGCGGGTGTTTTCCATGATCCCGGCGCTGAAAAACGCGGAGTTTGTGCGCTACGGCGTGATGCACCGCAACACCTATCTCAACAGCCCAAAGCTCCTCGACAGGTATTACCGGCTGCGCGACAGAAAAAATTTGAGCTTTGCCGGGCAGATGACCGGGGTAGAGGGCTATGTGGAGTCGGCGGCCTCCGGTATGCTGGTCGGCATAGAGACTGCAGCGCGTGTGCTGGGGCTTCCTGCGGTGGATTTTCCGCAGGAGACGGCCATCGGCGCGCTGGGACTTTACATCTCCGGCGGCAGCGTGGGGGATTTCCAGCCGATGAACATAAATTTCGGCATAATCAGTCCGCTGGGCTACCGCGTCAAGGGCAAGAGAAACAAGAACGCCGAAATTTCAAAGCGTTCCCTTGGGATAATAGACGAGCTTCTGAAAAAGGAGATATTTGGCTGTGAAAATAATAATTGACGCAATGGGCGGGGACAATGCCCCGGCCGAGATCGTAAAGGGCGCTGTGCGCGCAAAGCGTGAGCTTGGCGTGGACATTGTGCTCGTCGGGCAGCAGGAGGCTGTGAACAACTGCCTGCGCGCCGAGGGCTGCGGGGATATTCAGGTCGTCAACGCCGAAGAGGTGATCACCATGGAGGACGAGCCAAGCACGGCCGTGCGCCGCAAGAAGGATTCCTCCATGGCCGTTGCGCTCGATCTCCTGCGCGACGGTGAGGGTGACGCGGTAGTCTCTGCCGGCAGCACCGGCGCGCTTTTGACCGGGGCGACCCTCGTCGTCAAGCGCATCCACGGCATCCGCAGGGCGGCTCTCGCCCCGGTGCTTCCCGCGGGGGAGCACGGAGTGATGCTTATTGACTGCGGGGCAAATGTGGAGTGTACGGCGGAATATCTGCTGCAATTTGCCTACATGGGCAGCTTCTATGCCAAAAAGCTCATGGGCTGCGAGAACCCCCGCGTGGGGCTCCTCAGCAACGGCACTGAGCCGGGCAAGGGGGGCGAGCTTCAGCATCAGGCCTATGCGCTCATGCAGCAGGCTCATGAAGAGGGCAGGCTCAACTTCGTGGGCAATGTGGAGGGCACTGGCGTTTTCGCGGGCGAGGCGGACGTTATCGTCACCGACGGCTTTACCGGCAATGTCATGCTCAAGACCACCGAGGGCGTTATAAAATATATGATGAAGCAGCTCAAGGGCGTGTTTTATAAAAGCACCGTCAACAAGCTGGCCGCTGCCGTGCTTAAAAAGGATTTGGGCGATATGAAGCGCTCCATGGACGTAAACGAGGTGGGCGGCACGGCGCTTATAGGCATCTCCAAGCCCGTAATAAAGGCACACGGCTCTTCCAACGCCGCGAGCATCTTCGCCGCTGTGCGTCAGGCGGTAAGCTATGTCAATACCGGCATCATCGGCGACATTGTGGAGAATATCGAATACATGAAACTGAAGGCTGAGTAGATCATGCGACAGCTTGAAGAAAAAATAGGATATACATTTAAAAATAAGGAGCTTCTGCTTACGGCGCTTACCCACAGCTCCTACGCCAACGAGCGGCAGACCAAATGCTATGAGCGCCTTGAGTTTCTGGGAGACTCTATTTTGGGCGCGGTGACGGCGGATTTCCTCTACCGGCACAAGCCGGAGCTGCCGGAGGGGCGGATGACCCGCCTGCGCTCGGAGCTTGTGTGCGAGGGAAGCCTGCACAGCATCGCCGCTGAGCTTGAGCTTGGCAGCTATATGCGTCTGGGCAAGGGTGAGGAGCATACAGGCGGCAGGCAGCGCCCCTCCATCATGGCTGATATGGTGGAGGCTATCATCGCCGCGATATACCTTGACGGCGGCCTTGAGAGCGCAAAGCGCTTTGTCTATTCGATGCTGCTTGATAAGGCCGTGATCGACGACGCCCATGCCAGCGCCGACCATAAGACCGAGCTTCAGGAGCTGGTGCAGCAAAAGAGCGGCAGCCGCATAGTCTATGAGCTTATCGGCGAGTCCGGGCCTGACCATAACAAGACCTTCACCTTCCGTGTCAGCGTCAACGGCGCTCCGGCGGGGGAGGGAAGCGGAAAGACCAAGAAGGAGGCCGAACAGATGGCGGCCTGCCGTGCTTTGGAGGCGCTGCGCAAATGAGCGCCAGAGAGAGCATTATACCGGTGTTCGTGCCGCATCTGGGCTGCCCGAACGACTGCGTTTTCTGCAATCAGCGGCGCATCTCCGGCAGCACAGAGCCTGCAACTGCCGCTGCCGTGCGCGAGGCTGTGGAGAGCGCGCCTCCCGCTGCGGCGTGCATGAAGCGGCAGCTCGCCTTTTACGGCGGCAGCTTCACGGCGATACCGGTTGACGAGCAGCTTTCCCTTTTAAACGCCGCGCAGGAGTATCTCCGGCGGGGGGATATCCAGTCCCTGCGCCTGTCCACCAGACCGGACGCTATTGATATTCCTACGCTTAAAAGGCTGCGGGAGTATTCTGTGGAGACGATTGAGCTTGGCGCGCAGTCGATGGACGACGAGGTGCTGCTTCTCTCCGGCAGAGGACACACGGCGGCGGAGGTTGAAAACGCCTCGCGGCTGATAAAGGCGGAGGGCTTTCGGCTGATCCTTCAAATGATGACGGGGCTTCCCGGCGACAGCGACGAGAAAGCCATAGAGACGGCGCGGCGGATAATCGCCCTCGAGCCGGACGGCGTGCGCGTCTATCCCACGGTCATCGTGCGGGACACGGCGCTTTACGATCTATGGCAGGCTGGCCGCTATAATGAGCACAGCGTGGAGGATGCGGTGCGCGTCTGCGCAAAGCTCCTGCCAATGTTCGATGCGGCGGGTATACCGGTGATCCGTCTGGGCCTGAACCCAACTGAGGAGCTAAGCTCCGGCGCGGCGGCGGGCGGCGCGTATCACCCGGCGCTGGGGGAGCTTGTCAAAAGCCGCATCATGCTAAACCGCGCAAGGGAGCTTCTCGCGGGCGTTCCGGCGGGCAGCAGCGTCACCATAGGGGTGCATAGGAGCAGGCTTTCCCAGATGGTGGGGCAGCATCGGCAGAATATTGACGCGCTCAAAAGGGAGCTTTCACTCAGGGAAGTGAAGGTCGTCCCCGCAGACTGCGATTTAAATGAGATAGCGATTCCCTCGTTTGAGCCACCCGGGAAATAATTATAAAGGCAGCAGGAAGTTTATGTATTTAAAAGCATTGGAGATCCAGGGCTTCAAGTCCTTTGCGGATAAGACCGTTCTCAGCTTTGAGAAGGACATCACCGCCATTGTCGGGCCGAACGGTTCTGGAAAATCGAATATAGCCGACGCGATAATGTGGGTCATGGGCGAGCAGCGCTCAAAGACCCTGCGCGGGGCGAAGATGGAGGACGTCATCTTCGGCGGTACCGCCATACGCGGGGCCATGGGCTACGCTCAGGTGACGCTTATTATCGACAACGCCCAGCGCATTATCGACAGCGACAGCAGCGAAATTATGCTCACCCGCCGCTATTACCGCAGCGGCGAGAGCGAGTATTATATAAACCGCGAGCAGGTGCGCCTGAAGGATATTAACTCCCTGCTCATGGACACGGGTCTTGGCAGGGACGGATATTCTATCATCGGTCAGGGAAAGATCGCGGACATCGTCTCCAACAAAAGCACCGACCGACGCGAGGTTTTTGAGGAAGCGGCGGGCATCTCCCGCTTTCGCTACCGCAAGGAGGAGGCCGAACGCAAGCTGCAAAAAACCGAGGAGAACCTCCTGCGCATAAACGATAAAACAGAGGAGCTTGAGCTTCAGGTTGGGCCGCTGAAAAAGCAGGCGGAGACTGCCAAGCGCTACCTTGTTTTGAGGGACGAGCTGCGCATTAAGGAAATATCCGCGTGGATGGCGGCGCTTGATAAGCTCCGCTCTCAGGCACAGGCCATTTCAAAGGAGTATGAGCAGGCAAAGCGAGCGCTTGAGCAGGCCAGAGCCGAGCTTGAAGCACTCTATGCCTCCTCCGGCAGCATCAGCGAGCGTATGCACCAGAAGGACATCGAGAGCGAGAACGCCCGTGAGCGCTTGTCCGCTCAGGAGAGCGCTCAGGCCGAGTGCGAGGCCAATATCGCGGTGCTGCGGGCAAATGTCAGCTCCGCCGAGGCCAATATGCAGCGGCTTCTTGACGATATTGCCCAGCAGGAGAGCAGAACGCAGGAGATAAAGGCCGGGATAAAGGCCGCGGGCGAGCGGGTGAGCGCGCTTGACGGTGAGCTGAAAGCCCTTGAAGAAAAGCTCACGGCAAACGCCAATGTCCTTGACGGCTGCCGCATGAAGCTCCAGAACCGGGAGCAGATAGCCAAGGATCTCAGCGGCAAGGCCACCGCCCTGGAGGTCGAGAGCCGCAGCCTTGAGGCGCGCATCCGTATGCTTCAGGACATGGAAAAGGGCTTCGAGGGCTATTCCGGTGCTGTCAAGGCGGTCATGCGCCGGGCGGAGCGGGGCGAGCTTCAGGGCATACACGGCCCGGCGGCAAACCTGCTGCGCACCGGTGAGGATTATGCCCTCGCCATTGAAACGGCGCTGGGCGCCGCCGCCCAAAACATAGTGGTGGACAGCCAGAACGCCGGACGCGCCGCCATTGAAATGCTAAAGCGCACCGATTCCGGCAGAGCCACCTTCCTGCCGATAGACACGATTCGCGGCAGCGTCATGAAGGACGCGCCGGTGAACGACCCCGGCTTTGTGGGCATCGCCTGCGAGCTTGCGGATTTTGATGACAAGTACAGGGATATATTTGAAAATCTTCTTGGCCGCACTGTGGTCGCCGAGACCCTGAGCGACGCTGTGCGCATATCCAAGGCGAACGGCAACCGCCTGAGAATAGTCACTCTGGACGGCCAGTTAATAAACGCCGGCGGTTCCATGACCGGCGGCAGCGCCGCGAAAAACAGCGGCATACTTTCAAGGGCGAATGAGCTTAAAAAGCTCAGCAAGCAGTATGATCGCGTGAAAGAGGACATGAAAACCTGTGCCCAGCGGCTTGAACGAGCTAATTCCGATCTGGCCGGAGTCAGGTACCAGCTTGATATGGCACTGGAGGATCAGGCGGAGCTTAAAAGCGCCGCGTCCTCCTTTGAAGCGGAAAAACGTGCCACTCAGAGCTCGATAAGTCAGCTTGAACAGCTGCTGCAAAGCCTCAGCGGCGACAGCGAGGCTCATAAGAGCGCGGTTGACGCGGCAAAGCGCCAGATAGACAGTTTTAAAAACCAGCAGGCTCAGAAGGAGAAGCGCCTTGAAGAGATAAAGGCGGGCTGTGCCGCTGTCCGTGAGGAGATAGCCCGCATAAGCGACAGCAAGCTGGAGCTTGAGGGCAAGCGCACCAGAGCCGAGAAGGACGCTCAGCGCCGCAACGCAGACCTTCTGGAGCTTGAGAGGCAGGCGGCGCGGATAGAGCAGCGAAAGCTCGGCGCCGACATGGAGGAAAAGCAGCTTCTGGATAAGCTCTGGGATAATTACGAGCTGAGCCACAGCGCCGCCATGGAGCTGCGGCAGCCTGTTGAGAATATTCAGGCTTTGAATAAGGAGATAAGCTCCCTGCGCCACTCCATCGCCGCGCTCGGCACGCCGAACCTTGGCGCGATAGACGAGTACGAGCGGGTCAACACCCGGTACGAGTTCTTGACCGGACAGAAGGATGACGTGGAAAAGGCCAAAGCGGAGCTGAAGGATATCATCGAGCAGATAACAACTGAGATGAAGGCGATCTTCGTCGAGCGCTTTAATGAGATCGACCGCTGCTTCCGTCAGACCTTCCTTGAGCTTTTCGGCGGCGGTAAGGCAGAGCTGAGGCTTGAGGACGAGAACGATGTGCTCCAGTGCGGCATTGAGATAAAGGTTCAGCCGCCGGGCAAGGCGCTTTCAACTATAAGCCTGCTCTCCGGCGGCGAGATGGCGTTTGTGGCCATCGCGCTGTACTTTGCGATTTTGAAGGTGCGCCCCACGCCGTTTTGCGTTATGGACGAGATCGAGGCCGCTCTGGACGAGGCCAATGTCGGCAGATACGCCGAATATATGCGCCGTATGTCTGGGAACACCCAATTCCTGGTCATCACCCACCGCCGTGGCACCATGGAACAGGCTGATATGCTCTACGGGGTCACGATGCAGGAAAAGGGCGTATCCACGGTGGTGGAGCTTGACCTTGAGGCGGCACAGAAGACGATAGAGGCGTAAAGGATAGAGAGGTAGACTATGGGATTTTTCGACAAGATATTTTCGGGCCTCACCAAGACCAGAAGCAGCATGGAGGAGCTGGAGGAGCTTTTTCAGGGCTACGCTCCGGATGATGAGGATTTCTATGATGAACTGGAAGAGCTGCTGGTGCTGTCCGATGTGGGCGCGGCGAACGCTCAGGCGGTGGTGAAGGCCATGCGCAAGCTCACCTGGGAGCGGCGCTTCCGCAAAGGCTATGAGGCCCGGGAGGGGCTTATCGAGATACTGTCCAAAATGCTCAACGTGGGCGAGCCGGGGCTTAAGCTTGACACCAAACCCTCAGTCATTCTGATGGTGGGCGTAAACGGTGTGGGCAAGACTACAACTATCGGAAAGCTATCAAAACAGCTTTCAGAGCAGGGGAAGAAGGTTCTGCTCTGCGCGGGTGATACCTTCCGCGCGGCGGCAGCAGAGCAGCTTTCCATCTGGGCCGAGCGCAGCGGGGCGGAAATAGTGCGCCACGAGGAGGGGAGCGACCCCGGCGCCGTGGTGTATGACGGTATCTGCGCCGCCAAGGCCAGAGGCAGCGACGTTATTATTATCGACACCGCAGGCCGCCTGCACAACAAGCAGAACCTGATGAATGAGCTAAATAAGATAAGCCGCATCATCACAAGGGAGCTGCCTGAGGCCGATGTTGAGACGCTCATGGTGCTTGACGCCACCACCGGGCAGAACGGACTTATTCAGGCAAAGCAGTTTTTGGAGACGTCGGGGCTTACCGGCATCGTCCTCACAAAGCTTGACGGGACAGCCAAGGGCGGCATAGTCTTTGCCATAGCAAATGAACTGAAGCTGCCGGTCAAGTATGTTGGCGTCGGAGAAGGCGTGGACGACCTCATCCCATTCGAGGCGGAGGACTTCGTAAAAGCGCTTTTCAAGTAAAGGAGAAATCGTAATGGCAATAACCAGCAAACAGCGCGCCCAGCTGCGGGGCATCGCCGCCGGGGAGGACACCATTTTTCAGGTAGGCAAGGGCGGCATAAACGACAGCCTTATAGAGTCTGTTTCCGCAGCGCTCAAGGCGCGGGAGCTTATAAAGGGGCGAGTTCTGGAAAATTCTCTGCTCACCGCCCGCGAAGCCTGCGACGCACTGGCCGAGGCCTGCGGCGCAGAGCAGGTGCAGGTCATCGGCAGCAAATTTGTGTTGTATAAAAGGAACGAGAAAGAGCCTAAAATAGTTCTTGTAAAGGACAAAAAGAAATGATAATTGCCCTGTACGGCGGCAGCTTCAATCCGCCGCACCTTGGTCATCAGGAGGCGGCGAGAACCGCCGCCGAGGAATTGAGACCGGATATGCTGCTCATCATGCCGGATAATATCCCGCCACATAAGGACATGGCAGAGGGCAGCCCAGACGCGCGGCAGCGCATGGAGCTGTGCGAGCTTGCCTTTGGGGATATCCCGGGGGCGGTAGTCTCGGATATGGAAATTTCGCGGGAGGGAAGGAGCTATACCGCAGATACCGTCTCCCGCCTTCGTGAGCAGTACCACGATGATGAGCTTATCCTCATTATCGGTACAGATATGCTCGCAAGCTTTGAGCAGTGGTACAGGTTTGAATACCTGCTTAAAAACTGCGCTCTTGCGGCGCTGTCCAGAGCGGAGGACGACGGAGACGAGATACGTGCTCAGGCTGCGTATCTTGAAGAAAAGTATCAGGCCAGGATCAAAATCTTGCCTCATGTGCCGGTGGAGGTGTCCTCCACGGAGATACGGGAGGGGCTGCGTCTGCGCCGGTGCCGTGATGTGCTGGACGACAAAGTGTATTCCTGCATCATAAAAAACGGTTACTATGAGGCGTTGCCGGAGCTTTCGTGGCTGCGGGAAAAGGCATATGCCTACCTTGCGCCGAAGCGGGTGGCGCATGTGGCCGGCTGCGAGAGCGAGGCGGTTCTGCTTTCCAAGCGCTGGCACGAGGACGAGGAGGCCGCGGCCACCGCCGGGATACTCCATGATGTGACGAAAAAGCTAAGTTACGATGAGCAGTTGATATTGTGCGAAAAATATGGTATTATCTGCGATAAAGCGGAGCTTTCCGCGCCGAAGCTGCTGCACGCCAAAACGGGCGCCGCCCTTGCCAGAGCGGAATTTGGAGTGTCCGAGGCGATATATGAGGCTATCCGCTGGCATACTACCGGCAAGAAGGACATGACTCTGCTTGAAAAAATCATCTATCTTGCCGACTATATCGAGCCCAATCGCGATTTTGAGGGGCTTGACAAGCTCAGAGAGCTTGCTTACAGCGATATTGACGGGGCGATGGCTCTGGGGCTTGAGATGAGCCTTGAGGACATCCGCTCCCGGGGCGACGAGCCCTATAAGGACACTGTGGAGGCGTATGAATGGTACGCCGGAAGGAGATAAGCATGCTGACACCTACTGAAATTGCTTCCATCGCCGCGAAAGCGCTGGACGACAAAAAGGCCCGGGATATCAAGATCCTGAAGACCGCAGAGCACACCGTTCTGGCGGACTATTTTGTCATCTGCAACGGCACCTCTTCCAGCCATGTCAAGGCACTGGTGGACGAGGTTGACAAGCAGCTGTCTCTCGCGGGCGAGCCTCCGGTGCGCCGTGAGGGTATGCGCTCGGATATCTGGGTGCTGATGGACTTTGGCTGCGTCATTGTCCATGTGTTCACCGATGAGGCCAGAAAATTCTATAATCTTGAGCGCCTTTGGAGCGATGCGGAGGAGGTCCCCCTCTCAGCCCTTCTGCGCCCCTGATTACAGGGGCATTGCGGAAGGAGAACGCGGCTGCCTTAAAAAGCCGCAAAGATGCATGAGATGAAAGGATCTGATTAAAATGAAATATGATTTTTCCGCGATAGAGAAGAAATGGCAGCAGCGCTGGGAGGAGACTAAGCCTTATGCCGCCGTTACCGGCAGCGACAAGCCCAAGTTCTACGGGCTTATCGAGTTCCCGTACCCCTCCGGGCAGGGGCTGCACGTGGGGCATCCCCGCCCCTTCACGGCGCTTGACATCGTCACGCGGAAAAAGCGCATGGAGGGCTACAATGTGCTGTTCCCCATCGGGTTTGACGCTTTCGGCCTGCCCACGGAGAATTATGCCATAAAGAACCATATCCACCCCGCCGTCGTAACCAAGAACAACATCGTCAACTTCACAAATCAGCTCAAGATGCTCGGCTACGGCTTTGACTGGGACAGAGCGGTGGATACCACTGACCCCAAGTATTATAAATGGACGCAGTGGATATTCCTCCAGATGTTCAAGAAGGGTCTTGCCTATAAGGCCACCATGCCCGTCAACTGGTGCACCAGCTGCAAGTGCGTGCTTGCAAATGAAGAGGTCGTTGACGGCGTATGCGAGCGCTGTGGGAGCGAGGTCATCCGCAAGGAGAAGAGCCAGTGGATGCTCGCCATCACCAAGTACGCCCAGCGCCTTATCGACGATCTGGACGATCTGGATTACATCGAGCGCGTCAAGATCCAGCAGAAGAACTGGATAGGCCGCTCCACCGGCGCGGAGCTCACCTTCAAGACCAACACCGAGGACGATATAACCGTCTACACCACCCGACCGGACACCCTCTTCGGCGTGACATATATGGTCATCTCCCCGGAGCATCCGCTGCTTGAAAAGTGGAAGAGCATCATAAAGAATGTCGCCGAGGTTGAGAAGTATCAGGACGCCGCCGCCCACAAGTCCGACTTTGAGCGAGGGGAGCTGAATAAGGATAAGACCGGCGTAAGGCTTGAGGGTATTGAGGTCACGAACCCCGCCACCGGCAAGACCGTGCCGATGTTCGTTTCCGACTATGTGCTCATGGGCTACGGCACAGGTATCGTCATGGGCGTTCCAGGCCACGACCAGCGCGACTGGGAGTTTGCCACTAAGTTCGGCCTGCCAATTATCGAGGTCGTCTCCGGCGGCGATATTACAAAAGAGGCCTTTGTCGCCAAGGACGACAGCGCCATCATGGTAAATTCCGGTTTCCTCAACGGCATGACCGTTAAGGAAGCCATTCCAGCCATGAAAAAGCACGTTGTGGAAGCGGGCTACGGCGTGGAGAAGGTCAACTATAAGCTGCGCGACTGGGTGTTCTCCCGCCAGCGCTATTGGGGC
>DKYJ01000050.1:60433-60613 GCA_002493305.1 Clostridiales bacterium UBA7103
CTCCCGCCAGCGCTATTGGGGCGAACCTATCCCCCTCGTTAACTGCGAAAAGTGCGGCTGGGTCGCGCTGCCCGAGAGCGAGCTGCCCCTCGTCCTGCCGCAGGTCGATTCCTACGAGCTGACCGACGACGGCGAGTCCCCGTTGTCCAAGATGACCGACTGGGTCAACACCACCTGCCC
>DKYJ01000050.1:60927-61145 GCA_002493305.1 Clostridiales bacterium UBA7103
CCTGCCCCTGCTGCGGCGGCCCCGCCAAGCGCGAGACCGATACAATGCCACAGTGGGCGGGCTCAAGCTGGTATTTCCTGCGTTATATGGACCCGCACAACGACAAGGAGCTGGTTTCCAAGGAGGCCGAGGAGTATTGGGGGCCGGTGGATTGGTATAACGGCGGCATGGAGCATACCACGCTCCACCTGCTGTACAGCCGCTTCTGGCACAAGTTC
>DKYJ01000050.1:61428-64982 GCA_002493305.1 Clostridiales bacterium UBA7103
CAAGTTCCTCTATGACATCGGCGTTGTCCACACGCCCGAACCCTATCAAAAGCGCACCTCTCACGGCATGATCCTCGGCGAGGGCGGCGAGAAGATGTCCAAGTCCCGCGGCAATGTGGTCAATCCCAACGACATTGTCGAGCGCTACGGCGCGGACACCATGCGCCTGCACATCATGTTCATCGGCGACTTTGAAAAGGCCGTCACATGGTCGAACGAGGCTGTCAAGGGCTCCAAGCGCTTCCTTGACCGCTGCTGGAATCTTATGGACATGGCGAGCGATGAGGCAGCGATCTCCGCAAAGAACGAGGCCACAGTCCACAGAACCATCAAGAAGGTCACCGAGGATGTTGACGCGCTCAAGATGAACACCGCCATTGCCGCGCTCATGACCATGGTCAATGAGTTTTACGCTAACGGTCTTTCCAAGGGCGACCTTGAGCAGCTCATGCTGCTGCTCAGCCCCTTTGCCCCCCATATCGTTGAGGAGATGTGGGAGCTGACCGGCTTTGCCGCGAAATACGGCAAGATGGCCATGCAGATGCCTTGGCCGGGCTATGACGAGGAAAAGACCAAGGCCGCCGCGCACGAGATGGCGGTTCAGGTCAACGGCAAGCTCCGCTCCACAATCACCGTTCCGGCGGACGCGGACGAGGAGCATATCATCGCCGCCGCCTGCGCCGACGAGAAGATTAAACGCCAGATTGAGGGTATGCAGCTTGTAAAGACCATCGTTGTCAAGAACAAGATAGTCAACCTCATCCTCAAACCTGCGAAATAAGACTAAGCGCCCCGCTGCTTTTCGGCGGGGCGCTTTATACGCAAAAGGCACCCGCCGCGAACACGGCGGGTGCCTTTTGACGATTTATTTGCCGATATTTTCCAGATCCTCAAGGAACAGCGCGCTTTCCGCGTCGGAGGGGATGAGGAAGCCGACTCTGGGGGAGACGGTGAAAGCCTCGACCGCCGGGCCGTCCATCAGGCAGGAGCGCTTGAACTGCTGGGAGAACAGGCGCTTGCAGTAGCTGGTGAGCCAGCGGACAAGCTCCTCGTCAGTAAACTGCTGGGCGTAGGCGATCTTGGCAAGGCGGAAGGTCTTGGACGGGGTGAAGCCGCAGATGAGCATCTTGTGAGTAAAGAAATCCTGAAGGCTGTAAGAGCCTACAGCGTCCTCGCTCTTCTGCTCTATCTGGTCGTCATGGATGGGCAGCAGCTCCGGCGTCACCGGGCAGTCAAGCACATCAAAGAGCGCCGCGGCAAGCACCTTGTCCTCGGTGTTCTCCGCGATATAGCGGACATTGGCGCGCACTTGGGTCTTGGTGAGGCCGAGGTTGACGTCATACATACTGGTATGGTCGCCGTTGTAGGTGCACCAGCCGTCGATAAACTCGCTCAGATCCTCCGTGCCCACATCGAGGCCGTTGACCTTGTTGGCGATGTCCATAAGCACCTGAGTGCGCTCACGCGCCTGAGCGTTTTCAAAGGCTATGCTGTAATCGTCATGAGCGTGGCCGATATCGTCAAAGTGCTGATACACGGATTTGCCGATGTCGATGACGCGAACCTCAGCGCCGCACTGCTCGGCGACGATGATGGCGTTGGACTTGGTGCGGGAGGAGGTGCCGAAGCAGGGGAGAGTGCAGGCGACGACATTCGTAGCGGGCAGCCCCATCTTCTTCACCGCCATGGCGCTGACCATAACCGCGAGGGTGGAGTCAACACCGCCGGAGATGCCCACGACACAGTGGTCAAGATGAGCGTACTCCATGCGCTTTACAAGGCCGGAGACCTGAATGTCAAGCATACGGCGGCAGTACTCGGGCAGCTTCTCCGTGCTGTCGGGCAGGTGCGGGTGCATGAGATAGCGGCGGCTAAGCTCTGTATCGTCTAACTTATCGCCCCAGATAAAGCTGATGCTCGCAGGTTCCTCATCAAAGCCGCCGGCGGCGCGGCGGAGGTTGAGCATATGGTCAATATCTATCTCGCTGACGACAAAGCTGTCCTCCTGCTCGGCGCTGGCGAGCATAAGGCCGTTTTCGGCCACCGCGCAGAAGCCGGAAAAGACCCGGTCAGTGCTGCTCTCGCCCTTGCCGGGGGCGGCGGTGATCATGCCGCACTTGAGGCGGCGGGAAAGCGCGCGCATATCAAGCTCCGCCTCGGCGGCAGAGGTAACGGTTTCGGGGAAATTGGCCATGCGTGCTATAAGGGTGGCTCCGGCCTGAGCAAGCTCGGCACAAGGGGGGACGATGGCGTCCATGTCCTCACCCAGCTCAACGCCCACGGAGAGACCCCGCATGACGGCGCTTTCAAACACGCAGTCCGCCGCGATGGTGACCTCCTGACCGCCAATGACGACCTCGGCCTCCACCAGCGGCATCTGGGCAAAGGGTGCGGAGACATTTGCCTTGGGAACGAGTGCGAGTATCTCGCCGTCATAGATGGCGGCGGCACAGCTCAAAAGCCTTGAGCCGTAGGCAACCGGCAGGCCGACAAACACCAGCATATCCATGCCCTCGGTGGCGGCGGCGATTTTCCCCAGAGCCTTGGACGCGCCCTCAAGCAGGACGCTGTGGCCGATAAGGTCATAGCAGGAGCAGCCGGTGATGGACAGCTCCGGGAAGGCCAGAACCTTCACACCCTGAGCGGCGGCTTCTTTGATGCAGCCGATGTGCTTTTCGGCGTTAAAGCCGGTATCGGCAACCTTAATGACCGGGGAAGCGGCGGCGACTTTTACAAAACCATGCTTCATTTCATTTCACCTTCGTATTTATTTTTTCAAGTAGTAAAGACTGATCAGAACTTGATCCTCTCCGCGATATAAGCCTTGACCTCACTGATGGGGATACGCACCTGCTCCATGCTGTCGCGCTCGCGGATAGTGACGCAGTGGTCGGCCTCATCGGTCTCTGTGCCGACGGTGTTGAAGTCAAAGGTGATGCAGAAAGGAGTGCCTATCTCATCCTCGCGACGATAGCGCTTGCCGATAGAGCCGGTCTCGTCATAATCGCACATGAAGTCCTTGGAAAGCTCATTGTAAAGCTCCATGGCAGGGCCGGTGAGTATCTCTTTCTTGGAAAGCGGCAGAATGGCGCACTTGAAGGGAGCGAGGGCCGGGTGCAGGTGCATGACGGTGCGCACATCGTCGTTGCCCTTCTTGTCCTGACCCACGACCTGCTCGTCATAAGCGTCCACCAGCACGGAGAGCACCGTGCGCTCCACGCCGAGGGAAGGCTCGATGACATAGGGAATATAATGCTCGTTCTTCTCCTGATCGTAATAGGTAAGATCCTGGCCGGAGACGGTCTGGTGCTGGGTCAGGTCGTAATCCGTGCGGTCAGCAACGCCCCAGAGCTCGCCCCAGCCGAAGGGGAAGAGAAACTCGAAGTCGGTGGTGGCCTTGGAGTAGAAGCAGAGTTCCTCGGGGTCATGGTCGCGCAGGCGGAGGTTTTCGTCCTTAAGGCCGATGCTCAGCAGGAAATTGTGGCAGAAGCTGCGCCAGTAATCAAACCACTTGAGATCAGTGCCCGGCTCGCAGAAGAACTCCAGCTCCATCT
>DKYJ01000050.1:65282-78350 GCA_002493305.1 Clostridiales bacterium UBA7103
TCCAGCTCCATCTGCTCAAACTCACGCACACGGAAAATGAAGTTGCCCGGGGTGATCTCATTGCGGAAGCTCTTGCCTATCTGGCCGATGCCGAAGGGCAGCTTGCGACGGGTGGTGCGCTGGACATTGACAAAGTTGGTGAAAATGCCCTGAGCGGTCTCCGGGCGGAGGTAAACGGTGTTCTTCGCGTCCTCGGTCACGCCCTGGAAGGTCTTGAACATGAGGTTAAACTGACGAATATCGGTAAAATTGTGCTTGCCGCAGGTGGGGCAGGGGATATTCTGCTCCTCGACAAAAGCTTTCATCTCAGCCTGAGAAAAAGCGTCAATGGGCTTGGGCAGCTCAAAGCCGGTCTGGGCGCACCAGTCCTCGATGAGCTTGTCCGCGCGAAAGCGCTCATGGCACTCGCGGCAGTCCATCAGCGGGTCGGAAAAGCCGCTGAGATGGCCGGAGGCGACCCAGGTCTGCGGGTTCATGAGAATGGCCGCGTCAAGCCCCACATTGTAGGGGTTTTCCTGCACGAATTTCTTCCACCAGGCGCGCTTGATGTTGTTCTTAAGCTCCACACCAAGAGGGCCGTAGTCCCAGGTGTTGGCAAGGCCGCCGTAGATTTCGGAGCCGGCGAAGATGAAGCCGCGGTTTTTGCACAGGGCAACGATTTTGTCCATGGTTTTTTCTGTGTTTTTCATTTTCGTTCCTTTCCTGCGGCTGGCTGCCGCAGAGATAAAATTTTTACACTATATAATAGCACATATAAATAATTATCGCAACAAAAGACAAAGATATAACAGATATGATCAGCATGTCAAAAAAGTCCCCTTTGGACTTGCTGGCTGTCAGAGCTGAACGCCCATCTTAAAATATATTAAATCGGAGAAAAAGGGCTTCCACCTTGTCGAATCATGGTGTATAATATGACCATAGACCGATTTACATAATATTTTGCAACAGCTTGGAGTTAATAGGTTGATGAACAGTAGCAGAGAGAAGAAAAAATTCAGATTAGGCAGAACCGGGAGGCTTATACTAATTGTTCTGGCGGCCTATGCGATCCTTGCGGGAGCTGTGTCCGCTTTCGTGGACGGGCGGCATGTCCGTTTTTATATGATGGACGCGGAGGAGCTGACCGTTGAGTGTGGGACGGAGTTCAAAGACCCCGGAGTGTACGCCGTGACGGCGGGCCGCATTTTCGGTGAAGGCGAAAAGCACCTTCGGGTCATGTCCAGCGGCGCGGTGGATACAGGCACCCCAGGGGAGTACGAGATCAAATATTCCGTCCGATATATGCTCAGAGATTATTCCGTCACCCGCCGGGTGATCGTTGAAAATTCCGGCCCCCGGATTGAGCTCAAGCACGATGAGAATTACAGGCCCAGCTGGATGGAGGGCTATCAGGAGGAGGGCTACACCGCGGCTGACAGTGTGGACGGAGATCTGACCGATAAGGTGGAACGCCGCGTAGATGGCGATAAGATAATTTACACCGTCACTAACTCGGCAGGGGAGAGCGCAACTGTGGAGCGGAGGGATATATACTCCACCGGCTGCCCAACGCTGACTCTGCTGGGTGAGGAGCAGATACAGGTCAACGCGAGCCCCGCATTTGCTGACCCGGGCGTATCCGCCCGCGATGCTCAGGGCAATGATCTCTCCGGCAGCGTTACGACTGAGGGCGGGGTCTGCGCCTACAAGCCCGGGGAGTATGATATAAACTACGTGCTCACGAACGCTGTGGGAGACCGCTTAAGCGTATCACGCCATGTGACTGTGCTGCCGGCGGCGCTGCCGGAGACCATAACCCCGGACGAGCGCACCATTTACCTGACTTTTGACGATGGCCCCGGCCCCTATACGGATCAGCTTTTGGATATTCTGGCTGAATACAATGTAAAAGTCACATTTTTTGTCACCTGCCGTGACCCGGATTATGAGGAAGCTGTTGGCCGTGCCTTCAGCGAGGGGCACAGCATAGGCGTGCACACCGCGAGCCACAACTACTATGACATCTATGCAAGCGAGGAGGCGTTCTTTGCGGATTTTGACGCGGCGCAGGAGATGATATACCGCCAGACCGGGCAGTATACAGAGCTCAGCCGCTTCCCCGGGGGCAGCTCCAATACAGTGAGCAGATTTAACCCCGGCATCATGACCAGGCTCAGCCAGGCGGTAACAGACATGGGCTGCAAATATTTCGACTGGAATGTTTCCAGCGGTGATGCGGGAGAGACGACGGACACGAACACCGTATACCAGAATATTATCGATGGCTGCTCTCAGCACAAGACTTCCATAGTGCTCCAGCATGATATAAAGGATTACAGCGTGGCGGCGGTGGAAAAGGTGATAATCTGGGGCCTTGAAAACGGATATACATTCCGGCCACTGGATCTGACGAGCCCAGGTTCCCACCATGCCATAGCAAACTGAGTTTTTACTTTAACTTTGTACCGATAGTTATGCGGCGGAATGGAGATCGTTATGAACATGATTTATGATTCCCCAATAGGCAGACTTAAAATCACGGCTCAGGAGGGCGCGATAAGCGCCCTGAGCTTTGCCGAGGACTCAGATTCGGCGGACAGCGGCGCGGAGCGGGAGAGCATTCTGCACAGGGCTGCCCTCTGGCTTGACGGGTATTTCAAGGGTCAAGCTGAACCTTTGCCTCCAATAGCTCCAAAGGGGACAATGTTTCAGCAGCGAGTTTGGCGTGCCCTGTGTGACATACCCTTTGGCGAGACGCGCTCTTACGGGCAGATAGCCGCGGAGGTCGGCTGCGCCTCTGCCAGAGCCATAGGCGGGGCGGTGGGTAAAAATCCTGTGCTCATTATGATACCCTGCCATAGGGTCATCGGTGCGGACGGCAGCCTCACGGGCTTTTCCGCCGGGATCGAGCATAAGATCCAGCTGCTGGATCACGAAAATAAGTTTACATAATGTTACACGGCCTGGCAAAATATCTTTGCCGGGCCGTGTGAATTTTTTGCGATTTCCTGTTGACAAGCGGCGCAGTTCGGGTATAATGAAGCTGCGCCGCATCCGCCTTGAGTGGAGCGACAGCAGGAGGTAATTGAATATGAAAAACGCAGATTCCCAGGGCAAGCTTAGCAGAATGACGGGCTTGTCCATCTTCATCGCGATCATCGTGGTGCTCACCGTCCTTTGCAACTTTGTGCGATTCGGCCCCTTTGCCATTACACTGGCTCTCGCGCCCATAATTATCGGCGCGGCCTTGTATGGGCCTGGCGCAGGTGCGATTCTGGGCGGTGTTTTTGGCGTTGTGGTGCTCATTTCCGGCATATTCGGCTGGGATGGCGGCGCGACGATGCTGCTCTTCGGTGAGAACGCCATTGCCTGCATACTTATCTGCGTGGGCAAGGGTGTGCTGGCAGGATGGGCGGCGGGCGGCGTCTACTCGCTGATCGCAAAGCACAATACCCATGTGGGTGTGCTCGTGGCCGGGCTTGTCTGCCCCATTGTGAACACCGGGCTTTTCATTCTCGGAATGTTTGTTTTTTACATTTCAACGCTTGAAGCCTGGGCAGGCGGCCAGTCTGTGGTGTACTATGGGATAATCGGTCTTACCGGTATAAATTTCCTTGTTGAAGTCGCCGTGAATATCGTGCTCTCCTCCGGCATCACCAGCATTATCCGTTACGGGAAAGGAAGAAAGCAGGCATGATCCTTGCAATAGATGTGGGAAACACCAATATAGTCATTGGCTGTATCGAAAAAGGCGAGATATGCAATATAGTGCGCATCAGCACGCTTGCAGGGGAGACCGAGGCAGAGTATGCCATAAAGCTCAAGCAGGTGCTTGAATTTTATGGTGTGGAGCCCCGTGGCTTTGAAGGGGCTATAATCTCCTCCGTTGTCCCGCCTGTTACAGAGGCCGTGTCAAGGGCTGTGCGTGATATCACCGGGCTTAGACCAATGATCGTCGGCCCCGGAATGAAAACCGGGCTCAACCTGCGGGTGGATGACCCCGGCACTGTCGCCGGTGACCTTATCGTGGGCAGTGTCGCTGCCATGAGCTGCTACGGCGCGCCGGTCATCGTCCTTGACATGGGCACCGCCACCACCATGGTGGTCATTGATAAGAACAATTGCTATATTGGCGGGGCGATAATCCCCGGGGTCAATTTATCCTATGCGGCTCTGGCCTCCGGCACCAGTCTTTTGCCCACCATATCTATTGAAGCGCCCAAAAAGGCCATAGCCACCGATACCGTCAATTCCATGCGCTCCGGCGCGGTATACGGGACGGCGGCTATGATAGACGGTATGATCGGCAGAATGGAAGAAGAGCTGGGCTACGGCTGCAAGGTAGTCGCAACCGGCGGAATAGCCAGAGCCATAGTTCCCCACTGCAAGCGGGATATCGTTCTGGATAATGACCTTCTTTTGAAGGGGCTGTGGGCGCTGTACGAGAAGAACAAAAAGTAAATTAATGAGAAATTGCCCCGATAGTTCAGAGAACCTTCGGGGCAATTTTTAATTTTTTCTCCTTTTGCGGCCAATAAGGGCCACTGTTGCGAGCACAGCCGCCGTGAACAGGCTTATGCCGATGCCGGTGTACAGCCCCGGCGGGGTGTAGCGCAGCTCAACCGTATGTTCTCCCGGCTCAGCATCAACGGCCAGAAGAACTCCAAAGGCCGAGTGGGTCTGGGCGGGTTCGCCGTCTATCGTGGCTCTCCAGCCGCGGTCATATGGGAGCGTGTACAGCAGGCAGCCGTTTTCGACTACCGTGGCCTGCGTGGTAATGCGGGAGCCGGTATGGCTGACGGTTTTGCAGGGGAGGCGGTCAGCCTCCGCCCGGTACAGGGAAAGCGCGCGGCTGCTTTCGGTAAAGAACACGGCCTGCCCAGCCATGAGATACTCGCTTTCCGTCTCCGGCTCAGGGCACAGCTCAACAGTGACGACGCTTCCGGCTTCAAAGCTGCCCAGATACAGGGGAGCCCAGTCAAAGGGGGAACTGCGGGAGGCTATATACTCCCCATTGACATACACCTGCGCGCTGTTCATGCGCCCGTCTGTCAGAAAGAGATACAGAGGGTCATCAGTGTCGGCAATCAGCTCATAGCGGATGAAGGCAGCTTCAACTCCCGTCTGCTCATACCCATAATCCGCCGCAAGCTCAAGACCGCTTATCTCCGGTTCGGCATTTGGCAGCAGCGGAATAAAAACCTTCGCGCCCACACTGGGCATGGCCGTCTGGTAGGCAGTATTCAGATTTTCAAAGGGCAGGTCATAGGACAGAACGCTGTCAATAACGCCTCTGTCCGCCGAAAAGGCGATGGGCAGCGCATAGGGGTTTTCCAAAAGCCCGTTTTCAAGAGCAATATACCCTTCGCTCGGGCCGACGCCGGTATCTGTCAGATAGCGGACGGCAAAGAAAGAATCCAGCCCCCGGCTGCGGGAGGAGAGACAGGAGGCCAGCGCATCGGTGTAGGCAGCGCCCATAGAGCCGAGAAAATTTGTTACACTGACCTGCTCAGCTGAGCTGAAATGACTAAGCCCGCCGAGCCCGGTTAAGAAGGGGCTGTTCAGCGAGCTGCCGAGGCCGCCGCGGTAAAGCTCCTCACTTTGAGCCTTGATAAGCTCTGATGCTTCCATAGTCTGCTCAGTATCCTCACGGTAGACCGACATGGACAAAAACGAATCATGGTCGGAAAAGGCTGATATGTTCCTGAAAAAGGGGACGGCGCTTGTCAAAAGAGTCAGCGCCGCAAGTATACCCGCCGCCCATGGACGGGACACAGCGGCATCGAGCGCGCCTCTGTACAGCAGAAAGCCGAGGCCGCCGCACAGGCAGATCATGGCCGCATACTCGAAAGCGCTTGCCAGCGGCGCGCGCTCCGCCGACGCGGAGAGGACGGCAATTATAAGCAGGAAAAACGCCCCCGGCAGCCAGCGCCGGAGCTGAAAGCCTCGGCAGCCGTCCATTGCCCGCCGGGCGCAGCATATAAGCACAAAAGAAAACACAAAGGAATATCTAAAGTTAAAGCAGTTATTTTCCGTAAAGCCATGCCACATCAGGTTCGGCAGATAAAAGCCCATACAGCACAGAAGCAGCACCAGAAAAGCCCCGGAGGCGGCTCGCTCCCGGCAGGGAATAGCTTTGTCTGTAAAATACAGCAGAGCGAGAACCAGCGGCAAGAGCCCGCTGTATATCAGCGGCAGACCGTCCCGCATTTCGTCGAAGCTCACGTTCCCAATAAGCAGCTTTTGCAAAAACGGATCCTGCGGCTCAAATATGAATCCGTAAACGAGTATGAGCCCCATAAACACAGCCGCAGTGCATAGCTTAAAGCGGGCGCTCAGCTTTTTTGAGCACAGAATGAGCGCGAGCGCCAGCACTGCGCAAAAACCAAACAAGAGTATGGCGAGCAACGCATATTTGACCAGCGAATCATGCTCCGCAACACGGGAAGGACAGAAGATTTCCAGCAGCCGGAGCCCTGTGGAATATGTGTACCACTTTAAAAGGCCCATAAAGCCGACCCGCTTTCCTCCGGACATCTCAAAAACCGTGGGCAGGAGCAGGCATGCGGAGAGCCCTCCGGCCGCCAGTGATGAAAGACTGAACACCCATATAGATTTTACAGGCCTGGGCCCGCCGCTTCGGACAAACATGGCATAGACCCAGTACAGCACGGAAAAGATGCACAGAATAAAGCCGATATAATAGTTAGTTAAGATCGCCGCGCCAAGCGAAAGAATATACAGCCAAGGTTTATTATTGTTAACTATATTATGTAAACCTAAAGCCACCAACGGCAGAAGGATGACCCCATCAAGCCACATCATGCACCAAAAATAGGCGCAGACATAGGCACACAGGGCGTAGGCAGTGCTCAGCAGCAGGCAGCGCCGGTCAAGGCCGGCTGTATGTTTGAAAAACACAGCCATGGTCAGGCCGCAGAGGGAAATTTTAATCAGTACTATAAGGTGCATCGCTATGGGCAGCTCCTCCACCGGGAAAAGGAGGAAGATAAGGTTCAATGGGCTTGCCGCGTAATAGGCGAAAATCCCGATCTGATTGCCGCCGAGAACCATGCCCATGTTGTAAAAAGCGTCTCCCTGACCCAAAAGCACCTGCCGGAAATGCCCCCAAAAATAGGCATATTGTGTGTAAGAGTCGCTGAAGAGCAGAAGCTTGTCCCCAAAGGGCGCAATGCCGCATACGGCGTAAACAGCCAGTACCAGCACAAAGGGAATGGCAAAAGACGCTGCAAAAAGAACCCGGGCGGGAGAGCCCCCCGCCCGGGGATCAATAGCTTTTTTCTTCATTGAAAGACCGCCTTTCAACAGAAAAATTATTTACTGTCAGCTTCCATATTGTCTAGATAGGCCTTGATGACCGCGGCCACGCCCTTAACGCCCAGAGCTGCGCTGTTGATGCACAGGTCATAATTGCCCGCGTCACCCCAGATCTGGTCGGTATAATAGCGGTAGTAGCTGGAGCGATCCTTGTCCACTTCTTTAAGCAGCTTTTTGGCCTGTTCCGCGTTGAGACCCTTGCGCTTCATCAGTGTTTCCACCCGGAAATCCTCGTCCGCCATGATGAAAACACGCAGTACATCCTTACGGTTGCGCAGGATATAGTCGGCGCAGCGGCCGACGAAGATGCAGTTGCCCTTGTCGGCAAGGGTGCGGATAGCGTCGAACTGGGCGGAGGCCACCTGCATATTCAGGCGGAAGCCCTCGCTCATGCCCATGTAGTGGGGCAGGGGGACTATGTAGGGCGAGACGCGCTTTTCATCGTAGGAATGGAAAATCTCCTTGCTGAAGCTGGAATTTTCCGACGCGTGATCCACTATTTCTTTATCGTAGCAGGTATAGCCAAGGGTCTTTTCCAGCTCGCGAGCCACATCATGCCCATTGCTGCCATGTTCTCTGCCGATTGTAATGATCATATCTTTTGCTCCTTTCGGGCTGCTTTATTCTAAAAAAATTATAACAGATTTTTTTCATTTTCTCAATAGCGGAATACTAAATATTCTTGGCCATTTATCACACAAAGTCTGATTCCCGGCGGTACGCGGCGGAGCTTTGCGGGCAGGGCGAGGTATTCCCCATCCGGTTTGCTGAGCACAAGGCTTCCGTCGGGCATTGGCCGCCAGCCTTTTACGGGGGTGGCTGGCTGAGCGTCCGGCTTTTCTTCCGCAGGCTTTGGTCGGCTTTTCGGCGTGTTTTCCGGAGGGCAGGTGCTGGCAGCCTCAATGCGCTCCGGCAGGTTTTTCAGCTCGAGCCTGCTCAGCCTTCGCCGCAGTTTTACAAGGCCGCTGTCAGGAGTCATCAGCCCCAGACAGGCGCTTTGACCGCCGCCGGAGATGTAAAGGCGTGTCAGCCCCTCCCGAGGCTCTGCTGACGCTTCCAAAAGTGTATAAAGCCCGTCCCGGCGCAGGGAAAGCGTCCCCACGCTGCGATTTCCGTCAGTTATTATGTATTTCCCAAGCTCCATAACAAAACCCGCCGCATCATAGTATCAATAGATAGTATTGACGCGGCGGGTTAATTATTCACTTTTGTATCTCAACCACAGCGAAGCCCAGCGGAGCGGGTTCGGTGTGGAGAAGGAAGACGGAAGCAATGGATATGCAGCTTTCCGCTCCCAGCGAGAAGCGGAATGAAGTTGCTTTCGTCTGACGCCGCTCAGCCGTTGAGCCCAAAGCTAACGGCAAGGGCATTGTCCACGGCGGTCATCGTGCCGTCGTCCAGCCTGCCCATGCGCTCACGCAGGCGTGATTTATCAATAGTGCGTATCTGCTCAAGCAGGACCACGCTGTCCCTGTTAAGACCGACGCTCTGCCCTGTAAGCTCGATGTGAGTGGGCAGCCGGGCTTTCCCTGTCTGGCTGGTTATGGCGGCGGCTATCACCGTTGGGCTGTGCCGATTGCCGGTATCGTTCTGGACGATGAGCACAGGGCGCATGCCACCCTGCTCGCTGCCGACTACCGGGCTGAGGTCGGCATAATATATATCTCCTCTTTTGACCATGGATCATTCACACTCCGTAATAAACAGACGCGGGTGAAGCAGTGCGTCCGCTTAAAAGTGCCGCCCGATACAGTATATGCGGGCCGCTGAGTGTATTGTCCCACAATAGAGAAGATTTTATACAAGGGTTGGGTTCAAAGCGTAAAGCCGCCGTCAACGGTCAGCACCGTGCCGGTGACATACTCGGCCTTGGCGAGATATACCGCTGCCTGCGCCGCGTCCTCCACAGTGCCGAAGCGCTCAAGTGGCATCTGCTCAAAGACCTCGCCCACCTTTTCCTCCCCGAGCGAGTGGAGCATATCAGTCCCGATCACGCCGGGGGCGATGCAGTTGACCCTTATGTGGCTCGGCGCAAGCTCTGCCGCCAGAGAACGGCTCAAGCCCTCCACCGCGTGCTTTGAGGCGGCGTAAGCCGACTCGCATGAGGCGGCGCGGCTGCCCCAGATGGAGCTGAGGTTTATGATGCAGCCCTCGTGGGCCTCAAGCATGGCGGGCAGAGCGGCGCTGATGCAGTTATAGCAGCCACCGGAGTTCACCGCCATTATCCGCTGCCACTGGCAGGGGAGGGTGTCCTGGATCTGGGCGCGGAGGGATATGCCCGCGTTATTCACAAGCAGCGACACCGGGCCAAGCTCCCGTTCGATGCGCCGGAACATTGCCTGTACCTGATCGTAATACGCCACATCGGCTCGATGGGTGATGACCCGGCAGCCGGGGCCTCGCAGCTCAGCGGCTAAATCTTCCGCCAGCTCTCTGTTGGTCAGGTAGTTGAGACAGAGGTCGTACCCCTCTTTGGAGAGCGCCCGGGCAATGGCCGCGCCGATACCGCGGGAGGCGCCCGTGACAAGGGCGATTTTATCCATTTGCTTCACTCTCCGCGCACTCGTCGAGCCTCGCCTGAATAAGCGTCCGGCTGTATTCGGAAAGCTCCGCCGTGCTCATGGCCTTCACCTTTTCGACGGGCAGCACCTCCAAAATATCCAGATACACGTCAGTCCTGCGGCGAAGAAGGTTTTTCCCTATCTTCTCCGAACCGCGAATTGAGGAGATCACAAGGGGAGCGTTTGCCCGCTGGGCTATCTTGAAGCTGCCCGCATGGAAGGGGAGCATCTCATCTGTTTTGGAGCGGCTGCCCTCGGGGTATACGCCCATGGAGCAGATATCCCGCTTTATATAGTCTGCCGCGGTGAGTATTGTTTTCAGCGCATTGCGGTCATTCTCCCGGTCGATGGCCAGAAAGCCCGCGCCGTAGGCGATGCGCCCGGCGAAGGGGAGCTTGAGGTTTGAGGGCTTTGACACAAAGGAGATATTATATTTGCGCAGCTTATCCATGATGATAAGCGGGTCAAACATGGAGCGGTGGTTGCATACGAGGACAAAGCGCCTGTCCGTCGGCAGCAGCTCCAGCCCAGAAAAATGAGGGCGCACCCCGGCGTAGGCGCACATCATACCGATAATATTTGCAACGCCCATGCGGCATAGCTTGTTTTGCTTCGGCAGGGGCTTCGAGCCGTCCACGGTGAGGGAGGCAATATAAAAGACCATAAGGTATAAAAACTGCAGCAGGACAAACAGCCCCAGAAAAATAAACAGCCCTACCCATGCCTTGATGCTGCACAGGGCGCATAGCAAAACGGCCGCAATCAGCGCCAAAGCGGCAAAAACGATAATGTTGACCACAACTCACACATCCTTAAAATTTTAAGAATTTATAGAGCTATTATACCGCCGGAAAAAAATTTGCCAAGGGGTAATCATGTAATTTTGTCTAAAATTTACAATTTGAGCCCGTGCGTCAGCCTTCGCGGAAAAAACACAGCCGTAAAGTGTATGCTGTCTGGTATGCGACGGGATGATGGCGGGTGAATGTCGGCGCGCACTGCCGCCCGCCGGAGTCCCAGATGGCCGCTCACTATAATACTTGCCAAAATTTAGCGAAAAGGGTATAATTACAGCACATTTTTGCTTGGAGAAAGCCATGAAACAAAGAATTATGCTGCTGATAAGCACAATTATAATAGCCCTGCTGCTCTGCGCCTGCGGTGGCGAGACGCCGCCGGAGTGCGGAGAGTATACGCTTGCCGCCGCCAGAGTGCAGGGGGAGAGCGTCAGGGTTGAGAGCGTCTGTCCGGAGGGGGGAGCGCTCAAGCTCCTGCCCGGAGGAAAGGGGCGTATTGAGCTTGGCGCGGACAGCGGCAGCCTCCGCTGGCAGCTTGACGGGGAGAATATCACCGTCACAGCAGGCAGCGCAAGCTATGAAGGCAGCCTTAAGGACGGCGTTATGCGCCTTAGCTTTCACGACGGGGCAGAGCTGTGCTTTGTGAAGGACGGCGCTGCCGCCGCCGAGGACTGGTATCTTCCGTCCGATCCCAGCCCCCTCTGCGGAGACTGGTACGGCTGGTGGCGGATAAGCAATGCCCGCGAAGAGAGCGAGTTTTCGGACAGCTGGTTTGACTGCTGCGCCAGAATTGAGCCTCTCTCCGGCGAGAGCGGCAGGCTAATCCTCTGGGATGAGGACGGCTCTGCCGAAGAGCCGATGGCGCTTGTCACCCTGCGCTTTGACGGGGAGACGGCCTTGAGTGTCAAGGGCTTTTTCTGGCAGCGCGATATTGAGGAAAACCAATGGCTTCTTGACCCCGGCGCGGCTGAATTTGATGACATGCTCTACCTCACCGGCGAGTATGGGGAGGAGTTTGAATACACGCTCTGCCTGCGCCCATGGGGGACTGACTGGGGCGATTTGGAGGAAAATCAGCCTGATATGCTCCCGTTTTTCTATGAGAGCTGGTATAAGCCTCTTATGGACGCGGCTATGCCAGATAAAATCAACTAAAAGAGAGAGAAACTATGGATAAAAAAGGAGTCCGCCGCAAGGCATTGAAGGCGGCGTTTCCAAACACCGTGCCGATACTGGCAAGCTTCCTTTTCATCGGCCTTACATACGGGGTGTACATGAAGGTGTCGGGCTTCAGCTTTGTCTATCCCATGGTCATGGCAATGGTCATTTTTGGCGGCTCGCTTGAATATCTTTGTGTGAGCATGCTTTTAAGCCCCTTTGCGCCGGTCTCCTGCTTCTTCCTCGCGCTGATGGTGCAGGCGCGGCATTTGTTTTACGGCATATCCATGCTCGAAAAGTTCAGCGGCCTTGGCTGGAAGCGCTTTTTTCTTATTTTCGGCATGTGCGACGAGTCCTTTTCGGTCAATTACTCCGCCAAAATCCCGCCTGATGTGGACAAGGGCTGGTTCATGCTCTTTGTCACCGCTCTCAATTGGATCTACTGGGTCGCGGGGGCAACCATCGGCGGCCTTGCCGGGTCGCTCATCCCGTTTAATACTGAGGGCATGGACTTTGTGCTGACGGCGCTGTTCGTCGTCATATTTTTGGAGCAGATTTTGTCGGAGAAGAAGCACTATTCCGCCTATATCGGCGTTGGCATGAGCCTTTTGTGCCTCGTCGTATTTGGGGCGGACAGCTTCCTGCTGCCTGCTATGGCGGGCATCCTCTGTCTGCTCACCATGCTTCGCGGCAGGATCGAGAAAGGATGTGAGCTTGCATGAGCCTTTGGCAGCAAATCGTGACGATAGGGGTCTGCGTGCTGGCTACGATGCTCACGCGCTTTCTGCCGTTTATGGTGTTCTCCGGCAAGCGCCCCACGCCGAAGTATGTGCAATATCTGGGCAAGGCCCTGCCCACGGCGGTTTTCGGCATGCTGGTGGTGTACTGCCTTAAGAATGTGAGCATTCTCACCGGCAGCCACGGTCTGCCGGAGCTTATCGCCATCGCCGTGACGGTTTTAATCCACCTCTGGAAAAGAAAAATGCTCCTCTCCGTCGCGGGAGGAACAGTGTGCTATATGCTGCTGGTGCAGCTCGTGTTTTAAAAAAATCCACCTTGCCCGAATGGGCTGGGTGGATTTTTTGCGCTGGCAGGATGCTTTTGCACTCTCGCTTGCCTCCCCTCGGGCTCGAGGGGAGGTGGATTGACGCGAAGCGGCAAGACGGAGGGGTTGCGCTTCGCGGGGCCTGCCCTCTCAGTCGGCTGGACTGCCAGCTCTCCCAGAGGGAGAG
>DKYJ01000050.1:78631-79390 GCA_002493305.1 Clostridiales bacterium UBA7103
CTCTCCCAGAGGGAGAGCCAAGGCTTGCGGCGAGCTCCGCCCGCTCGTGGTGATATTTCACCGCTTCATATACTGTGACGGAGGCGGTGACAGGGGGGATAGACACGGACATATCGGAAAAATAGTCATAAACCCAATCCCAATGAAGTTTCCTTTCCGGAGTCATTCCAATAAGACCGTATTTGTTTATCCAAAAGCCGGTGTTGAAAATGTGAATGAGCGCCAAGCCAACCAGCGCGGATATAAGCACAGGCAGAAAGCAGACGAAGAGCCTTTTGCCCTTTGGCGGACGGAGCTTGATAATGCGGAGCAATACCAACGTTAACGCCATCATAATCAGACTAAAGCTGGCAGAATTAAGCGGCTCAAGCGTAGAGAATGTAGGGTCATTTGGCATCTCAAAAAAAGTTGAGAAAATGACCGAGATGATCAGCCACAGCGGAAACAGGCACGTGAGAGCCACTGATGCCAGGACAGCGCGCTTTTTGCCAAGCGCCGGGAGCTGAAGCATTTTTCGCCCCGACACATAGGGAAAGCATATGAGAAGGTATTCAAACAGAATAACGGCGGCAAGTATAAAATAGGCGTTAAATTGTTTTGTTGGTTCAAAATGAATAGTAAAGACAGAAATATATTTTACCACTACATCCCACGCTGTCCACAAGAATATCAAAAGCCAATATACCAGCTCGCGCTTAACTGTTTTGCTCATCTGATATTCTCCTTTGCTCGTGATTATATTTCATTGTCCAATACACG
>DKYJ01000050.1:79695-85501 GCA_002493305.1 Clostridiales bacterium UBA7103
TTCATTGTCCAATACACGGTAAAGAAAATTATAACAAGTGTATAAAAATACTCAAATAATTTGCAATAATGCAGCACGGAAAGTCCGAAGTCGTCCCCGTATCGCTCAGGGATCATATCGAGAATAATTTCTTCTTCTATCTGATAACTAAAGCCTGAGAAAAAGATGAGCGCCAATTTCCCCGCCGCGAACAGCAGCACAGGCAGAAAGCACATAAACAGGGCTTTACCCTTTGGCAGACGAAGCCCGGCTATGCGGAGAATGAGCAGGGTACAGAGCAAATAGGTACAGTTTATCGTTGCGGAGTAAAACGGCTCGGAAGTTATGCAATTGAAGTCCACAAACAAACAGTCGCTTATTTCATATCCTGCCGAAATGAGCAGCAGAAACAACGGCGCAGTAGCGAGCACGGTGATGATAAAACGCTTATTGTCCGGCCTCGGTAAGGAGAATAATTTAAGCCCCTTTATATATGACCATAGTAAGAGCAGTATATGGGGCAAAAAGGCGATGGGGGACATCAAACTGTGTCTGCCAGGATTCAAGTGTGAATTAAGCGTTTCAAGCAAAGTATAAAACAAAAATGTCCATACCGGCAAAAGCCAATATCTGATTTTCCTCCACATCTTTTTACCTCCATTTCGCTGGTTTACATAACAAATTAAGAGCTTCCTAACGCCGCACCAACTTGCTTCCCCCTAAGGTGGAAGTGGAGAGTCTGCGAACCAATAGGGGGCTGGTGTGCAGCGGAGTAAGATAGGCGCACTCCCCTCAGGGGGCGCCAAGGTTTTGGGTTTCGGCAAGCTCTGACTGCTCGCGGTTATATTTCATTGTCCAATACATTGTAAAGGAGCCTGTAACAAGTGGAATAAAAAGGCCGAATACGATGAAATAATTAGTGACTATTTCCCTGTTATGCTGCTCGGGACCAATGCTGTCAACCAGGCTTACCCAAAAACCCGTATCCAAAATGAGGATGAGCGCCGTTCCAATGGCGGCGAACACCAGCATTGGCACAAAGCAGATAAAAAGCTGCTTTCCCCGTGGCGGGCACAGGCCAAGCATACGCAGATCTATCAGCCACGCAAGCAATATCGCAATGTTTAAGCACAGCGAGAAAAACGGCTCAGGCTGCACATTATGGCTAATGAAAAACAGAATTAATACTGAAAAATAAAACAGAGGAATCAAAACCACAGCAGCAAGCGCGGCAATAATAGCGCGCTTCCGGCTTGGCCGAGGCAGCGAAAATATCTTCCGACCTGTTGTGTATGAAAAGAGGAAAATCAGATAGTGCGGCAAAAAGAATAAAAAACAAAGCAGCACTACAGGATTATAAATTTTTGAAGGTATTACTCCGCACAAGTAGAAAAACGCGATCATCAGCGCCGGCAAGAGCCAGTATCTTATTTTTATGCCCACACAAACACCGCCTTGCTAAGTTTACATAACGTTAGAACTCATTCAAAGCTACTGATAGCGCAATGTCAAGAGCCGCGTGTAAACGGTTCTTGACATCGTGCGTCCACAGGCGCGGCATTACACCGCAGAGCCTTGGTCTGCGGCAAGCTCTGCGCGCTCGTGGTTATATTTCATTGTCCAATACACGGTAAAGGAGCTCTCGATAAATAAAACAAACGCTGGAACATAAGTGAAATATTTTACTGTCAGAGCGGACAGGCGACTGTCGATGGAGGGAAATCTCATCGCGTGTGTCGTAATAAAAATTTCATTATCTATCCAAAAGCCTGTTCCTGAAATGAGGATAAGAACTATTCCAATCGCTTCAAAAATAAGAGCGGGCAGAAAGCACATAATCAGGCATTTCCCTTTTGGCGGGTGAAGCCCGAACATGAAGAGGATTATAATTCCGCCCAGCATAAAGGACAGAATAAAAATCAGCCCAGAAAGCGGCTCAAGCTCGCCATAGTTCCCCAAAAGAGCAGCGAAGAGAGCAAAGTAAATAACCAGCGGAATAAAAAACACAACCGCAAGTACCCCGACGATAAAGTTTTTCACGCTCGGTTTAGGCAGCGAGAATATTTTAAGTCCTTTTATATACGACCAGATGAAAAGCAGATACAGCGGCGAAAAAATGAGGAAAATTAACCATTTAGGGCCTGTCCCATCATCTTGAATCAGTTTTTCACACAGAAAAAAGATAGCGATCGCAAGCCCAATCGCCCACACAGGCACAAGCCAATATCTGATTTTTCGACACATTTTTCCACCGCCTTCCCTTACACTGGTTTACATAATTTTTACTTCTTGAAGCTGTCCTTCAGGCTGACGGAGCGGTTAAAGACGAGGTGGCCGGGGGCACTGTCCTTGCTGTCGGGGCAGAAGTAGCCCAGACGCATGAACTGATAGGAGGCGGGGGCTTTCGCGCCTGAGAGGCTTGCCTCCACCTTGCAGCCGGTGAGAACCTCAAGGGAGTTGGGATTGAGGCAGGCCATAAAGTCTTTCCCGGCGGCGTCGGGGTCGGGATCGTCAAAGAGATTGTCGTACTGCCGGACCTCCGCGTCGCAGCAGTTATCCGCATCGACCCAGTGGATGGTCGCGCCCTTGACCTTGCGTCCATCGGCGGGGTCGCCGCCGCGGCTTTCGGGGTCGTATTCGCAGAGAATCTCAACAATATTGCCGTTTTCGTCCTTGACGCAGCCGGTGCAGGTGATGAGATACGCTCCCTTGAGGCGGCATTCCGCGCCGCCCGGAGTAAGGCGCTTGTATTTGGGCGCGGGGATTTCCATGAAGTCGTCGGCCTCAATCCACAGGTGGCGGGAGAAAGAGACCTCGCGCGTCCCGTCCTCGGGCTTGAGGGGATTGTTTTCAATTTCCAGCAGCTCGCTCTGCCCCTCGGGGTAGTTAGTGACGGTGAGCTTTATGGGCTTTAAAACCGCCATGACGCGCTGAGCGGTCTCGTTAAGATCCTCGCGCAGGCAATGCTCCAAAAACGCAAACTCAATAGTGTTCGGCGTTTTTGCAACTCCCACGCGCTCACAGAAATTGCGGATCGAGGCGGGGGTATAACCGCGCCGGCGCAGGCCGCAGAGCGTGGGCATGCGCGGATCGTCCCAGCCGGAGACATAGCCGTTTTCAACCAGCGCGCGCAGCTTGCGCTTGGAGAGGACGGTGTGGTCGATGCCGAGGCGGGCAAACTCAATCTGCCGCGGCTTATGGGGGACAGACACATTTTCAACCACCCAATTATAAAGCGGGCGGTGATTTTCAAACTCGAGCGAGCATAGGGAGTGCGTGATGCCCTCCAGCGCGTCCTGAATGGGGTGGGCGAAGTCATACATCGGGTAGATGCACCACTTGTCGCCCTGACGGTGATGGTGCATGTGCCGAATGCGGTATATGACCGGGTCGCGCATGTTGAAGTTGCCGCTGGCAAGGTCAATTTTGGCGCGAAGCGTATATTTGTTATCCTCAAACTCACCGGCGCGCATCCGGGCAAAGAGGTCAAGGCTCTCCTCAATGGGTCTGTCGCGCCACGGGGACTTGGCGGGCGTGTTGAGATCGCCCCGGTACTCCTTGAACTCTTCCGGCGTCAGCTCGCAGACATAGGCAAGCCCCTTCTTGATAAGCTCCACGGCGTATTCATAATCCTGCTCGAAATAATCCGAGCCGTAGAAAAATCTGTCGCCCCAGTCAAAGCCGAGCCAGTGGATATCCTCCTTGATAGCGTCCACAAACTCCACATCCTCCTTGGTGGGGTTGGTGTCGTCCATGCGCAGATTGCATATGCCGCCAAAGCGCTCGGCCGTGCTGAAATCTATGGTCAGTGCCTTGCAGTGGCCAATGTGCAGATAGCCGTTGGGCTCGGGCGGAAAACGGGTGTGCACCTGCTGCCCATAGCAGCGCCCGCCCTCGGCCATATCCTCCATAATAAAAGCGTCAATAAAATTTCTCGCAGTCTCTTCCATTTTTGACCCTCTCCTATCTGAAATTCTCAAATATTATAAACTAAGACCATGGTAATTACAACAAAAATGTGGTACACTTACTATAAAAAGAGACAAGGAGTCAAGATAGATGAGCAGCAGCTTTGATATTTTAATAATCGGCGGCGGGGCTGCGGGAGTCTCCGCTGCGCTGACCTGCCTGAGCCGGGGAAAAACCGTGGGCGTGGTGACGAATGACGAAAAGACATCCGCCTTATATAAGGCTGAGCGGATAAGCAATTACCCCGGCTTTGACGCGATCTCCGGCGCGGAGCTGACAGGCCGCCTGAGCGAGCAGCTTAAAAACAGCGGCGCGGAGATCATCCGCGGCAGGGCGCTCAATGTCCTGCCCATGGGGGAGAGCTTCGGCGTCGCGGTGGAGAGCGATTATTATATGGCCTCGGCTCTCATTATCGCCGCCGGGATAACCCGGGAAAAGCTCTACCCCGGCGAGGGGGAGTTTCTTGGCCGCGGTGTGAGCTACTGCGCCACCTGTGACGGGATGCTCTACCGGGGCAAGACCGTCGCTCTCATCGGCGCGAGCGAGGAGGCGGCGCATGACGCGCAGTTTCTCCGCTCCATCGGCTGCACGGTGCATGAATATACCCAGCCCGGAGCGTATGAGATACTTGGCGCGGACAAGGCGAACGCCGTGCGCTATAAGGGCGCGGAGCAGACAGTGGACGGGGTGTTTATCATAAAGGACACCGTATCTGTCACGCGCCTTGTGCCGGGGCTTGAATATAAGGACGGCGGCATTGTCACGGATAGGCATATGGCAACCGCCGTGCCCGGTGTTTTCGCCGCCGGGGACTGCACCGGCAAGCCTTATCAGCTTGCAAAGGCTGTGGGCGAGGGGAATATCGCCGCGCTCTCGGCCTGCGAGTATCTGGATAAAACTAATTGACAAAAGCGCCGGCGCGGTATATAATCCCAGCATCATAAGGTTTTTGCGCTGTGACGGGCAGGAGTATTTGGTCAGCGGATGACAGAGAGGGAGCGGTTGGTGCAAGCTCCTCTGAAGCGCCAAAGAAGGTCGGCTCTGAGCGCCCGGGGTGAAACAGGTCAGCCCCGGCGTGAGGCTCGCGTTAAGAGCTGTCGAGTGCCGCAGTATGCGGAATTCAGGTGGTACCACGGTCAATTATCGCCCTGAAACGAAAGTTTCAGGGCGTTTGTTTTTTGAGCAAGCGCTGAATAAACCGCCTGCGGCGCCTTACGGATAATTTGCGCCCTGATTTTGTCAGTTTTTCTTGCAATACACAAAGTATGGCTTCAAAAAACTGCCTTCATCAGAACACAAATTCTCTCGCAATTCGCTCTTGCCGATTTAATCATCGCCTACTCATCTGTGGGGAGGGGAAACAGGAATGAACTTTAAGGCGGATGTTGAATATACTCTGGAGGATTATAGGGTGTGCGCCAAAGGCGCAAGGCTATGCCAGGGCGCAAAATTCTACCTTAAAAGGGTGAAAAGTATTCTGCTTCTCGCTATTGGTTGTGCAATGCTGTGTATTGGTGTTGAACAGATGGGCTTTATGTCTCCCGAAAATGATTGGCTTGCATGGACTATAATATATGTGGTCGTTTTGGCGTTTGATATAATTGTCTGCACTGACAGGTGGCGGGCAAAGCGCCTGATGAAACGCAGTAAAAAAGAAAAGCACATAAAGAGCGTTGTTATCAATGATGACGGCGTGAAAATGATTTATGACTATGGAGAGAGCCTGATCAACTTCAGCTCAATAACAAATCTGTATTTCAGCAGGGGAGTATGGCTGATTATCTTAGCTTTTGACGCTAAGCACAAAAAGCAATTTGTTATTACGCTTGCTGAGCGCTGCTTTACCGAGGGCGACCCG
>DKYJ01000050.1:85827-86407 GCA_002493305.1 Clostridiales bacterium UBA7103
ACCCGCATGTGCGGCAAAGAAGTGAAAAGCTTTTGATTTTTTTCAGCACAGTAGAAATGAGCATGAAAGAACTGCCAATTCTGTGGAGAGTGAGAAGATGAGCTTTAAGGCGGAAGTTGAGTACAGGCTTGATGATTTCAAAGTGTGCGCAAAGGGCATGAGACTCAGTCAGGGCGTGAAATTCTACATTAAAACTGCGGGCGGTATGCTGCTGATGATCGTCGCGTGTGCGCTCATGTGTACATTGGCTGAGCAGATGGGCAGGTTTTCTGTTGAAGAGGACTGGCTTGTAAGGGATATACTGTATGTGGCCTGCGAAGTGTGGTATATCATTACATGCACAGACAGACATAAAGCAAAGAACTTTCTGAGAACCATAAATAAAATAAAGCGTGTTCATATTAATGATGATGGTGTGAAAATGATTTTTGATTATGGTGAGAGCCTGATTTGCTATCAGACAATAACAAAGTTATATTTCAGCAAGGGCGTGTGGCTGGTTTTCTATGAGGTTGACACGGCGGGTAAGTCTCAATATGTCATAACCGTTCCCGCTCGCTGCTTTACCGAGGGCGACCCG
>DKYJ01000050.1:86746-90136 GCA_002493305.1 Clostridiales bacterium UBA7103
ACCCGCATGTGCGGCAAAGAAGTGGGAAGATTTTAATTCATATAGGAGAAATCAAAATGAAAGAATTACCAAAGACCTATGATCCCAGGCAGACTGAGAAAAAAATCTATGAAATGTGGGAGAAGGGCGGATACTTCAAGGGCGTTATCGACAAGAGCAAGAAGCCTTTTTCCATCGTCATGCCGCCCCCCAATGTGACCGGTCAGCTCCACATGGGCCACGCGATGGACTCCACCCTTCAGGATATTCTTACCCGCTATAAGCGTATGCAGGGCTACGCCGCGCTGTGGCTGCCCGGCGTCGACCACGCGGGTATATCCACTCAGGTCAAGGTGGAGGAAGTGCTGCGCAAGGAGGAGGGCAAGACCCGCTACGACCTTGGCCGCGAGGAGTTTCTTAAGCGCGTGTGGGACTGGAAAAACAAATACGGTGACAGGATAGTCGAGCAGCAGAAGAGCCTTGGCGTCTCCTGCGACTGGGACAGGAGCCGCTTTACGCTGGACGATACCTGCGCCAAGGCTGTGCGCGAGGCGTTCTGTGAGCTGTATGACAAGGGCCTTATCTACCGGGGCAGCCGAATCATCAACTGGTGTCCCCACTGCCGCACCGCCCTTTCCGACGCGGAGGTAGAATATAAGGACATGCCCGGAAGCTTCTGGCATATCCGCTATCCCATTGAGGACTCTGACGAGGAGTTTATCATCGCCACCACCCGCCCGGAGACTATGCTGGGCGATACAGGCGTCGCCGTCCACCCGGACGATGAGCGCTATAAGCACCTTGTGGGCAAGAACGCCATCCTGCCCCTTGTGGGGCGTAAGCTGCCGATAGTTGCCGATGAGTATGTCGAGCTTGGCTTCGGCACAGGCGCTGTCAAGATGACCCCCTGCCATGACCCCAACGACTATGAGGTCGGTCTGCGCCATAATCTGGAACAGATCCAGTGCATCGACGAGGACGCGAAGATCATAAACGGCGGCAAGTATAACGGCATGGACAGGTACGAGGCGCGCAAGGCCATCGTCGCAGACCTTGAGGAGCAGGGTTATCTTGTCAAGGTCGAGCCGTACAGTCACAATGTGGGTTGCTGCTACCGCTGCGGCAATGTGGTCGAACCGCTTATCAGCCCCCAGTGGTTCGTGAAGATGAAGCCGCTGGCTGAGGAGGCCATTAAGGTCGTCAAGGACGGGCGCATAAAATTTGTGCCCGAGCGCTTTACAAAGACCTATCTCAACTGGATGGAGAATGTGCATGACTGGTGCATCTCCCGCCAGCTCTGGTGGGGTCATCAGATCCCCGCGTGGTACTGCGACGACTGCGGGCACATCACCGTCTCCCGCGAGGATGCGGCCGAGTGCGAGCATTGCCACAGCAAGAACATCCACCGCGAGGAGGATGTTCTGGACACATGGTTCTCCTCCGGGCTTTGGCCCTTCTCCACGATGGGCTGGCCCGATAAGACAGAGGAGCTTGATTTCTGGTATCCCACCTCGGTGATGATAACCGGCTATGACATCATCTTCTTCTGGGTCGCCCGCATGATCTTCTCCGGCATGGAGCAGATGAAGAAGGAGCCCTTTAAAACAGTGTTTATCCACGGCCTTGTGAGGGACAGTCAGGGCAGAAAAATGTCCAAGTCCCTCGGCAACGGCATCGACCCGCTGGAGATCGCGGATAAATACGGCGCGGACGCGCTGCGCTTTAACCTCATCACCGGCAACTCCCCCGGAAACGATATGCGCTTCTATGTGGAAAAGTGCGAGGCTATGCGCAATTTCTGCAACAAGATATGGAACGCCTTCCGCCTCGTCAAGGGCTGGGAGGTCGACGCGCAGGCCGAACAGCCGCGCGCCGCGGCCGAAGCCATCGAATGGTTCGACAGCAAGCTGTCGGCCACAATCGCCGAGCTCGACGACCTGTTCTCGAAATTCCGCATCTCCGAGGCGCTGATGGCCGTCTACCGCCTGTTCTGGGACGAATTCTCGTCGTGGTATCTCGAGGCCGTCAAGCCCGCCTGGCAGACCCCCGTCGACGCAAAGACGCTGGCCGCCGTAGAGCGCCATTTCGACGCCCTTCTGCGCCTGCTCCACCCCTTCATGCCCTTCATCACCGAAGAGCTCTGGCAGAATCTCGCCGAGCGCCGCGAGGGGGAATCGATAATGTATGCCGCCGAACCGCGCGGCCAGGAGCCCGACGCCGGGGTTCTCGAGAAGATGGAGACCGTCAAGGCGATCGTCAACGGAGTGCGCGGCGTGCGCGCCAAGCGCAATATCGCGCCGAAAGAGGCTCTGGAGCTTCACGTCGTCGGCGACCAGACCGTTCCCTGGCCCGAGCTTATCGGAAAACTCGGCAACGTGTCGGCGATAGCCAATGTCGGCGAGGCCGACGCCACCGCCGCCAAGTTCATCGCCGGCACAACCACCTACGAGGTTCCGCTGGCCGACATGATCGACACCGAGGCCGAGCGCGCCAAGCTCGCCAAAGAGATCGACTATCTCAATGGCTTCAAAGCTTCGATCGAGAAGAAGCTCTCGAACGAGCGGTTCGTGGCCAAGGCTCCGGCCGCCGTTGTCGAAGGGGAGCGCAAGAAACTCGCCGACGCCGAGGCCAAGATCGCCCGGCTGACCGACTCGCTCCAGGCTCTTTCGTGAGAACCGACTGACATTCAGGCCGATGACAGGTTACCAATGGTTCAGACTGACGTGCATAGTAGTGCTGTGGCTGCTGATATGCTGGTTTGTCGTGGCTTATCAGCCGTTCACACTGCGCGTTGCGTTCATCGTTGTGGCCTCGGGAATAGTAGTGTTTGTGCCGCTTTATAAAAAATATAAGCGCAATGGCAGGAAGTAAATATCCCTTGCTCGAAAAGATCGACAGCCCCGCCGAGAGGCGGCGTCTTCCGCCGGCGGAGCTGCCGGCGGTGTGCGACGAGATACGCAGGTTTCTCATCGAGAAGCTGGCTGTCCATCCGGGTCATTTCGCCTCGTCGATGGGAGCCGTCGAGATAACGGTGGCGCTCCACTATGTGTTCAACACCCCCGACGACCGCATCGTATGGGACGTGGGCCATCAGGCCTACGGCCACAAGCTGCTCACAGGCCGGCGCGACGCCTTCGACACCCTGCGCTGCCTCGACGGACTCAGCGGCTTTCCGAACCCGCAGGAAAGCGAATACGACACGTTCACGGCCGGCCACGCCTCGAACAGCATATCGGCCGCCCTGGGAATGAGCGTGGCCTCGTCGCTGACAGGCGCCGACCGCAATGTCGTCGCCGTCATCGGCGACGCCTCGATAGCCGGAGGGCTGGCCTGGGAGGCTCTGAACAATGCCGCCAACGCCAACGCCAACCTGCTCATCATCCTCAACGACAACGACATGTCGATCGACCG
>DKYJ01000050.1:90403-91037 GCA_002493305.1 Clostridiales bacterium UBA7103
CGACAACGACATGTCGATCGACCGTCCGACAGGCTCGCTGAATTCCTATCTGGCCCACCTGACGACGTCGAAAGCCTATAACACCCTGCGCTACAAAGCCTACCGCACGCTCAAGCGGCTCCGCCTCATCAGCGACCGCCGCCGCGGCGCCGTGCTGCGCTTCACCAACAGCCTCAAATCGCTCTGGGTTCACGAACAGAACCTGTTCGAGGGGCTGAACATACGCTATTTCGGGCCTTTCGACGGCCACGACATAAGCCGCATTGTCAGAGTGCTCTCCGACATCAAAGACATGAAAGGGCCGCGCCTGCTCCATCTCAGAACCGTCAAGGGGAAAGGATTTCCCGCCGCCGAGCAGAACCCGGCCGCATGGCATGCCCCCGGACTTTTCGACCCGTCGACGGGCGAGAAGATCAAGGAGAGCGGCGCGGCGCCCAAGCCCCCGAAGTTTCAGGACGTTTTCGGAAAGACGCTGACAGAGCTGGCCGAAGCCGACCAGAAAATTGTTGGCATAACCGCCGCCATGCTCTCGGGAACATCGCTGTCGGAGCTCCAGAAACGGTTCCCCGAACGCACGTTCGACGTCGGCATAAGCGAGGGGCACGCCGTCACCTTCGCCGCCGGAATGGCCAAA
>DKYJ01000050.1:91277-91662 GCA_002493305.1 Clostridiales bacterium UBA7103
GAATGGCCAAAGACGGCCTGCGGCCGTTTGTGGCCATCTACTCGTCGTTCCTCCAGAGGGCCTACGACAATATCATCAACGATGTCGCCATTCTCGGGCTGCCGGTCGTTTTCTGCATCGACCGCGCCGGCATCGTCGGAGAGGACGGCGTCACCCACCACGGCGCGTTCGACCTCAGCTATCTGCGCCCGATTCCCGGGCTGACAATAGCCGCCCCGCGCAACGAACACGAGCTGCGCAATCTCATGGCCGCCGCCTCGAAAGCGACCTCGCCTTGGGTTATCCGCTACCCGCGCGGACGCGGCAGCCTGACCGACTGGCACAACGATCCGCAGCCCGTAGCCGTCGGCCGGGCCGAACGCCTGCTTCAGGGCTCGCGCGCCAC
>DKYJ01000050.1:91936-92363 GCA_002493305.1 Clostridiales bacterium UBA7103
GCCACAATCCTCGCCATAGGCCCGATAATCGGCGAGGCCCTGAAAGCGGCCCGTGAGACCGGCGATGTCGGCGTCGTCGACATGCGCTTCCTCAAACCGCTCGACGAAGCCATGCTCGACGAGGTGCTCGCCTCGGGAGCGCCGGTGGTCACCCTCGAAGACAACTCGGTTATCGGCGGCCTGGGCTCGGCAGTGGCCGAATATATGGCCCGCAAAGGCGCATCCAACCGGCTTCGCGCCATAGGAATGCCCGCCGGAAGCTTCATAGCCCACGGCACCGTGGCCGAGCTCCGCAACCGCGAGAAGATGGACGCCGCGGCCATCGTCGGGATTCTTAACGACCTCATAACCACTCGAAAATGAAAATCGTCATTGCAGGAGCCGGCGAGGTCGGCACTCATCTGGCAAAACTGCTGTCGCGCGAGGA
>DKYJ01000052.1:0-9141 GCA_002493305.1 Clostridiales bacterium UBA7103
CGGCGCGGGATCATCCCGCGCCGGGGGCGGCGTATTGTTATGTATGCTGTTGTTTCATCGAGACTTATGCCAGCACGGAGGCGAGGAACATGGTGTTTGCCACAGTCATCATGGTGTAGAGCGCGGCGATGGTAAAGGAGCCTGCGTAGATATTCCCGGTCTCCTTGAAGAAGCGGCGGCTGATGATAGTGCCGACGGGGATGAGGAATACCAGCGGGAAGAGGTTTACTATGCGCATGGAGTTGAAACGGAACACGCCCGCAGAGATGATGCCCTGATACTGGATGAAGATAAGCACGGCGATGCCGGCGATGTTGCCGATGCAGCTAAGCAGCAGAGTGAGCCACTCCGGGCGGCCCTCCACGCGGTTGCCGCCGTTTACGAGCAGGGAGTTTACAAGGTAGAAAACGGCGAAGGCGGGGACATAAGCCACGAAGTAAAGGAGCTTCTGCACATTGAACACGCGCATATCAATGACCCAGATGCGGTAATCAGTATTGAACACCAAATCGGAGAAGAAGAGAATCACATACGCGACGCCAACGGTGATCAGCGCCAGAAGCAGACTCTTCCAAATGACGCGGGCGGAGGTTTTTACACCCCAGCAGGCCGGAACGCCCTTCTGAGCCTTGTCCTTGGTGATAAAGTAAGATACGAGGAACACCGCCAGCAGCACAATGGCGACAATGAGCGTCCAGCCCGCAAGCTCGTTGGTGTTCGGCTCACCGAACCATTTCGAGAAGGTGTAGGGCACGCTGATGCCTTTGCCGATCCACTTGAGCATGACCGGGACAACAAGCAGCGCCGGCAACACGAGGTTGATGGTATAAGTCAGCCAGTAAACGCCCTTCTTTTTGCCGTCGGCGAGGGCGGGAGCGGGCGCAGGCTCAGCCTGAGCAAGCTCGCCGAAAAACTTCGTGCCGTGGATGAGCATGGCGGCAAAGGGGAAGAGGAACAGGAAAATGCCGACAAGACCCACCAAGTTGAAAAATTCCTTCCACTGCCAGATCTGGTCGTTGCTCGCTATCTCCTCATAACCGGCAGGCACGCCGAAGCTGGCATAGAAGAATTCAATGACATTTGCGCAGCTTGCCTTGGAGAAGTGGTTGAGCGGGTGGATCTCATTGTTCTGGTTGATAACGCGGATATGCTCCTCACCGCCGATAGTGCCGGTATATATTTTGTGGTTTTCAACCGCGCCGGTGACATCAACACCGTCGAGCTGGTTTACAAAGCTGATTGCGTTGCTGCTGGTCAGATACTCCGCCGGGTTTCCTGTGTCGCCCTTGAAGAACCATTCGTCATACTTAGCCGCCACAACGCCCCAATCTATGGTAAGCTCCACCGGCTGTGCCACACCCTCTATTTCGTAGGGGGCGATCTGCGGGTCATAGCCCATGTCAAGCACGGCGGATACCTTATTATCCCCAAGACCCAAAGCTTCCTGCGTGAAGTAATACTGAACGGTGGCGTTGGAGATTATACCGCCCATGGAGTGCCCCGCCACGCCGACCTTGTCTCTGTCAATAAAAGTATAGGACGCGCAGGCGTAGTCAATTATCTGGCGCATGGCCTGACTTGCAAAGATGCTCGCGTCAGCCACTTCCATATCGGAAGATCCGTGGTTATACTCGTCTATCGAAATTACCGCAAAGCCTCGGCGGGACAGCTCGATCATGTTCAAGTCCTGATGGTCAAGGTTGTTGTAGCTGCCGTGGGAAACGACCACCAGAGGAACTTTGTTATCGGGCGAGGCCTTTTTGGGGATATATATCTGGGCGTTTACCGACTTCCCGTCAGCCACCACCACATTGATGTCCTTCACGCTGACAGCGCCGAAGGAGGACTGGAAAAGCGAAGCAAAGACAGAACTTACAAGGCATAAACAGAGCGCGACTGCAAGCACGATTTTAGTGCTTTTTTTCATGTGTATCTTCCTCTCTTTTTGTATCTGTCCGACCCGTGTCGACCCGCGTCGGGTATGGTTAGATAATAACATTTTGTTCATATATGAACAATTAGCTTTTTTGACGAAAATAATTGCGAGATTTTGGCGTAATTATACAAAAAGCGCCCGACCCTGTTTTTGACAGGATCGGGCGCTGCGAAATCGGTTCATCAGTCGATTCTTTCAAGAAGCTCTTCGGACAGTTCTCCCCAGCTTGAACCCAAGGTGCGAATTGACCTTTCAAGCTGCTCTATCTGCTCGTCAGAAAATCCCTCCAGAGAATTGAAAAACGCGGTAAAAACCTTTTGAATGTCGCGGGTATAGTACTGGATATAGGTGTTTCTGCCTTTTTCCGTGGGCTTCAAGACTATGTTTTTCTTGTTTCCCGAAATGCGGTATCTCTCAATGAGTCCGTTTGAGAGCAGATTTTTGGAGGCTTTGGTAACTATACTCTGCAATATGCCAAGGTCTTTTGAGATGTCAGTCATGATTTTGTTCTCGTTTTCAAACTCGCATATGTACTCCAATATCTGATACTCATGCTTTGACAGCGCTATACCGTCAACAGGAGGCATTGTTTTTATGATACTGCCCCGGTTTGAGGTGTTTGAATAATAAATAAGTGCTCTTACCAGTTCCCGGTATCTGCCCATCCACTCAAGCTTCATTTGCCATGCCTCCAAAGAATATGTATCTATTGTCCCACGATTTGTCCGCCATGTCAATTCATGATTGATATAAATAACCCGACGGAAGCACAGCTTCCGTCGGGCGTGATCATATCAGGGCTATCAGTCGTCCATATCCTCAAAGGCCTCAAGCCCGCGCTTTAGTTCCGCCTTGGCGTCGCCGTGCTTCACCTGAAGCATGGTCACAAAGCTCAGCGCAACGAAGATGGCCGCATAGGGGAAGAGCACTCGGTAGCTGATATGCTCCATAAGAGAGCCGGCCACTATGGGCGTGACCACCTGCGCCGCCATGGACGCGGTGTAGTAGTACCCGGTGAACTTGCCCACATCGGAGCCCTTGCACATTTCCACAACCATGGGCAGGGAGTTGACATTGATGGACGCCCACGCAAGCCCCACCAGCGCGAACACCACGAACATTATGGCGTTTATCGAGTGGAAAGTGGTGGTCAGCACGAAGCCCAGCAGGAAGCAGGCGGCAAGGAGGATAACACCAAAGAGAATGGTTTTCTTCCTGCCCACCTTGGAGGCCACAGCGCCGACCGGTATGTAGGAGACTATCGCGCCGACGGTGGCAATAAGCAGGCAGGTGGACGCGCCGCCCAGACTTTGACCCATGACCTCGCCTATGTAGGTTGTAAACCAGGTGGTCACACCGTTATAGCCCATGAACCAAAGGGCGATGGAGGCCAGCAGGAAGCCCAGCGAGCGCTTGACCTCCTTGGGAAGCACCTGATTGCCTGAACCGTCGTCCTTGGCAAGATCCCACTCCGGATGCTCCGTCTCGAGCGCGCGGTTTTCCGCCGCGAGCTTCGGCTCTTTAACCGTCAGAAAGAGAACCGCTATAGCGATGAACATCAGCGAGGAGACAACGATGAACAGCGGCTGATAGTTCACATGGCTCAAGCCCTCGACCTTGGAGTTGGGGTACATCACCGCCGCGACTGCCAGATACAGCACGCCGCCCACAGCGCCCATGAGATTGATGATAGCGTTGGCCTTGGAGCGCAGGGGCTTGGGCGTCACATCGGGCATCAGCGCCACGGCGGGGGAGCGATATGTGCCCATGGCCACCAGCAGCAGACCCAGAACAATGACGAAGGAGGCAAGCTTGAAGGGGGAAGGCTCCGCCGCGTAGCCGTTGTCGAGCAGCGGCAGAATGTTCATGAGGATCACGGCGCAGCCCGTGCCGAAGAGGATAAAGGGCATGCGCTTGCCGATTTTGGTGTCGGCCTTGTCCGAAAGACTGCCGAACAGCGGCAGCAGGAACAGCGCCAGAACATTATCAGCCGCCATGATAGCGCCGGAGAAGGTCTTGTTCAGATGAAAGGTGTTCGTCAGGATGAGGGGGACGATGCCGTCATACATCTGCCAGAAAGCGCAGATGGACAGAAAGGCCAGACCCACGAGTATGGTGCGCTTGTTATTCAGCTTCATGTGTTTTCTCCCTGCAACATATAAATGTTATTGGAATTATTTTACAATATTTTTCCGGAATATACAACCAAAAAATTGACGCTGGGGCCTGCATAGTGGTAAAATATAAAATAAAAGAAAAGGTGATCATCAGCCGACAGAAAATGGAGGTGCAAGGAATGAACAAAAAACGCGCTGCGCTGTCTCTGGCAGGGCTTGCCGCCGCGCCGCTTTTCATTTTCGCGCCCGGCCGCAGCAGCCGCCGTCAGCGCGCACCCTTTACGGGGGTGAACTTTGCCCACAGGGGCCTGCACAGCCGGGATAAGTCCGTGCCGGAGAACTCTCTGGAGGCTTTCCGCCGTGCAGCCGCCGCGGGCTACGGGATAGAGCTGGACGTTCAGCTCAGCCGGGACGGGGAGGTTGTCGTTTTTCATGACGATACCCTTGACAGGGTGTGCGGTGTGTCCGGCAAGGTCGCGGACAGGACGCTCAGTGAGCTTCAGCAGCTGCGCCTTTGCGGCACGGAGCAGACTATTCCCCTGTTTTCTCAGGTGCTGTCCGTCATCAGGGGCAGAGGGCCGCTGATAGTGGAGCTTAAAAACGGCAGGCGCAACAGGGAGCTTTGCGAAAAGACTCTGGCTCTGCTGGAAAATTATCGGGGCGATGTTTGCATAGAGAGCTTTAACCCCTTCATTGTGGGCTGGTTCCGGCGGCACGCGGGAGAGCTGCTGCGCGGGCAGCTCGCCATGCCCGCAAAGGAGTATGAGGGCTGGCCAAGAGCCGCCGCCGCGCTTTTGAGCCGCACCGCGCTCAACTTTATTGCCCGTCCCCAGTTTATCGCCTATAAGATAGGCCCCCGCCCCGCGCCGGTGCTTATGGCGAAGCTTATGGGCGCGATGAACATAGGCTGGACTTCCCACGAGCCGCGAAACGAAAAAGGCCGCGACGCGGTGATTTTCGAGTTCTATAAGCCAAAGGTAAAGTATAAATAAGAACGAATTGTTCCGCGCCCGGAGCGAAAAAACTTCTTGATTTTTTCGCTCCGGGCGTGATATTATTCCGGCGTAATATCAAAACAGAACGACACATGCAGCGCTCTGCGCGTAAGACTGATCACGGGACAACTGTTGTATCAGCCGCGCCTTGGCTCTGCGTGTGTCGTTTTGCGCTTAAGGAGGAAACTATGCCGAAAACTAAATTCCAGAGAATGATCTTCGCCTTTATCACCGTTGTGATAACCGTCCACGCCTATGTGTTTTACAGCCTATATGTGGTAAACGGCGCGGCGCTCATGTCTGCCGCCGGGGAGAACAGTGTCTTGCAGGCAATAAACGCTTTGGGCGGAGTGTATATGTGCGGGCGGAATGTGCCCATCTGGGCGGTGGTGCTGACGGAGTTTGTGCTGGCCTACGGCCTCGAGGTGCTTGTGGGCAGCCCGGGCTCCCTGAAGCTGGCGTTTATGAACTTTGACCCGACGAGCACCCACCCAGTGCTGCTTGAGACGGCGATCATCTGCGCAACCGTTAGCATAATGTGCCCGGCCATGAGCTTCATCGCCGCGTTTCTATATTACCCGTATTATGAGGGATTTCATCTTTTGACGCTGCTTGCAAATTGGCTCAGGCTCGTGTGCCTGAATTTCCCCTTCGCATTTTTCACGCAGCTGTTTTTCATTCAGCCCCTTGTGCGCAAAATTTTCAGCATCGGCATGCGGTTAGGGGCGAAAAAAGAACCAAAGCTGTGCCGCTGAGATGGCACAGCTTTGGTTTGAGCTTTATTCCTGATCGGGGGCACTTTCCTCTATAAGATCTTCAGGCAGAACCTCCATCAGCGTCTCCTTGTCGGGGTCTTCCAGCGTTACCACCCGGTTTGACTGGCGCACGACCATCTTCTCAAAGAAGTTGCGCACATCGCGGCCATTGCCGAAGTTATCGTCCCGCTCCTCGTAGAGCCTGTTAAACAGCTCGAGTGCGGACTGCTCGGCTGGCTCTGTGAGCTTATAGCCGTTTTTGTCGCACTGGGCGCGGAAAATGGACATGAGCTGCTCGCCGGTGTAATCCGGGAAGTAAAAATACTTGTTAAAGCGGCTCTCAAGCCCCGGGTTTGAGCTGAGAAAGCCCTCCATAGGCTCGTCATACCCGGCGACGATGACAATAAGATCGTCTCGGTGATCCTCCATGGCCTTGAGCAGCGTCTCGATAGCCTCGCGGCCAAAATCGTTGTCCCCGCCGGAGGAGAGGGAATAGGCCTCGTCGATAAACAGCACTCCGCCCAGCGCGGACTTGATGACCTCCTGGGTTTTGAGCGCCGTCTGCCCCACATATCCCGCCACGAGGCCGGAGCGGTCAACTTCAACAAGCTGGCCCTTGCTCAAAACGCCGATAGAGGCGTAAAGCCCACTTATGAGCCTTGCCACCGTGGTCTTGCCGGTGCCGGGGTTGCCCATGAACACCATGTGCAGCGACATGGGCGGCACGGGCAGACCGTTATCCTGCCGGAGCTTGCGCACCTTCACGAGATTAATGAGGTTCTTGACGTCCTTTTTTACATCGACCAGCCCCACAAGAGAATCAAGCTGGGCCATAAGCTCGTCAAAATCCGGCTTCTCCTGTTCTGCTTTGGCGGTCATGGCTGCGGCTTCACCGCCGCCCTGACCCTGCGTCATGTTCATGTGCTTGTCCGTAAAGCTGGGGGCGCTGCTGGTAACGAAATCCAGAGGATTCAGCCCCGTGTTTGCCCTGCGCACGCCGGTTGTGTCGCATATGGCGGTGAGCCTGTCGGTGCACTCGGTGATATACTCCGCCTCGGCCATGGACACATCATCGTCAGCCGCGGCAATATAGAGCATGATGTTCGTGAGCATGCGGATAAAAATGCGGGAGGTGTCAGAACCGCGCTTCGCGTCGCTCTCCGCCAGATTCCAGAAGAACACCGGCGGCAAAAAGCCGTCCTCATTGCAGACGGAGCTTGTCAGATTCCACAGCAGCCAGCTGGGCTGAGGCCGGTTGCGGGAATAGATCTGGTTTGCCATGTCGACATGCCGCTGGGTGATGCTGCCTGCCCGGCTCCACAGCGACAGGGCGCAGCGGGTCATAAAATCGTCCAGCTCCGGCGCGAGGGAGGAGCTGCCGATACGGTAAAAGGCATCGGTGTTGGCAATATATATCTTGTGAAACTCTTCGGGCGAGCGGCTCCATGTAGTCGGCATGATATGTACATCTCCCTGTCTGTAATTTGTACTGTTTGTACTATTATTATAAACTAAAATTTCCCCGGGTCAATACCCGAAAAGGGGCGGTGCCTTGGCTCCGCCCCATAAATTCTATTTGCGCCCCTGATTAAACCGGCAGCGGCAGCAGGAGCGGTTTGCTCCGGGCTTGAGGTTCATGCCTCTGGCCTGGGCCGCAGCGGCGGCGGATTTTGCCCCGCTTACGCGTTTCCACACCGCGTCAAAGTGTTTTAGTTCCTTTGCATAGCGCTGAAGGTCGTTTTCCATGGTTTTACCTGCCTCTACTACTTTAAATATGAAAAATTCTCCCGCCGCAGTATATGCCGGCACTTGAAAAGCGGTGCCGGATATGAGATAATAAACAAAAACCAATGAGTTTATGAGGGCGGTTAGCGTGATAAATCACACTAACTATTGATTGAAAACGGCGTGCCGCTCGCCGCTGAAGCGGCAACCGCGGCACATGCCGAAAATCTCCATTCCGCCGCGCAGGGAGGTTTTCATTTATATTTGTGCTGCCGGTGTGCGGCAGAATGGAGATTAGTATGGCAAGATTTTTCATGGCAGGCACTAATATAGCCGGCGGCATGGCCATCATGCGCGGACGGGACGCGGAGCACGTGCGCGTGCTGCGCCTGCGCCCGGGCGAGGATATGATAATTTGCGACGGGAAGGGCACCGACTATAAATGCCGTCTCGTAAAGGCGGATAAGGAGCAGGTGGAGGCAGAGGTCGTTGAGGTCGTCCGCTGCCCAGCGGAACCTTCCGTCAAAGTGAGTATTCTCTGCGCCCTGCCCAAGGGAGACAAGACCGATTATATAATCCAGAAATGCGTGGAGGCCGGGGCGGACAGCATCGCCTTCTTCTCCTCCGCCCGCTGCATCGCCAAGCCCGACGCGCCGGAGAAAAAGCTGGAGCGCTGGCAGCGCATTGCCGAGGAAGCCGCCAAGCAGTCCGGCCGGGGCATTATCCCGCAGGTGAGCTGGGCGGGGGACTTTGCCGGCGCACTGGACAGAGCCATCAAAACGGAGCTGCCCCTTTTCATGTATGAGACGGGCGAGCGGGAGGCGCTTGACAAGGTGCTGGGCGAGAACAGCGCCGTCAGCTCCGCCGCCATCGTCACCGGGCCCGAGGGCGGCTTTGAGCCCTTCGAGGCGCAGCTTGCCAAAATCGCTGGGCTGCACATCTGCTCCATGGGCGAGCGGATACTCCGCTGTGAGACTGCGCCCGTGGTGGCGCTCACCGCTGCGATGTACGCGACAGGCAATCTGAGCTGATTTATGCTCTGATATTATAAAGCAAGCTATGAGCAGACCGCCTGCTCATAGCTTGCTTTTGCAAAAATTTCAAAAAATCTCAAAAAAAGGTCAAAAATTATGCCCGTACCCCTTGCAAAACGGGCATAATTCTGATATTATATCAAGGCATTTCGCACGGGGACGGACTTTCCCCCATGTGGCCGGGCTTTCCCGGTTTGGTGGAGGGGTTGAAATCCCCGGAGGAAAAAACAAATTTATTGGAGGAAAAACAATGTCAGTAGTATCCATGAAGCAGCTGCTGGAAGCCGGTGTCCACTTTGGCCACCAGACCCGCCGCTGGAACCCCAAGATGGCCGAGTATATTTACTGCGAGCGCAACGGTATTTATATCATCGACCTGCAGAAGACCGTTAAAAAGCTGGAGGAGGCTTATGCCTTTGTTCGCCAGCTGGCCGAGAACGGCGACAACATTCTCTTTGTCGGCACCAAGAAGCAGGCTGCCGATGCCGTGCGCGAGGAGGCTTCTCGCGTCGGTATGTACTATGTCAACGCCCGTTGGCTGGGCGGTATGCTCACCAACTTCAAGACCATGCGCACCCG
>DKYJ01000052.1:9476-63226 GCA_002493305.1 Clostridiales bacterium UBA7103
TTCGACATGCTCCCCAAGAAGGAAGTCATGAAGCATCTCGGTGAGATGGAGAAGCTCGAGAAGTATCTGGGCGGCGTGAAGGATATGAAGAAGCTCCCCGGTGCCATGTTCGTTGTTGACCCCCGCAAGGAGCACAACGCCATTGCCGAGGCCCGCAAGCTGCACATTCCCATCGTTGCTATCGTCGATACCAACTGTGACCCCGATGAGGTCGATTACGTCATCCCCGCTAATGATGACGCTATCCGCGCCATTCGCCTGATCGCTTCCACCATGGCAAACGCCGTGCAGGAAGGCCGTCAGGGTGTCGATGCCGAGGCTGAGGAAGTCCCCGCCGAGGCCGTTGCCGAGAAAGAGGCAGAGTAATTACCACATAAGGGGCGCAAGCCGCGCCCCTTTTATTTGATTTATTACAGGAGGATAATATTATGGCTTTTACCGCTCAGGATGTTAAGGCTCTCCGTGAGATGACCAACGTCGGTATGATGGACTGCAAGAAGGCTCTCACCGAGACCAATGGCGATATGGATAAGGCAGTCGAGTGGCTGCGTGAAAAGGGCCTTGCCAAGGCCGCGAAGAAGGCTGGCAGGATCGCCGCCGAGGGCATGGCTTATGCTGCGGTCTGCGATAAGTGCGGCGCCGGCGCCATCGTTGAGGTCAATTGTGAGACGGACTTCTGCGCCAAGAGCGATCTATTCGTGGCTTTTGTCAAGGATATCTGCACCGTCGTCCTCAAGGACGACCCTGCCGATGTTGACGCGCTCATGAACTGCAAATACCCCGGCAGCGAGCTGACTGTGGCCGAGACTATGCCCGAGAAGGTCATGTCCATCGGTGAGAATCTCCAGATCCGCCGCTTCCAGCGTTACAGCGAAAACACAAGCGTTGCTTATGTCCATGCCGGCGGCAAGATCGGCGTTCTGGTGAACCTGGCTGTTGAGGGCGGCATTGACGCCACTGCCATCGGCAAGGACGTCGCCATGCAAATCGCCGCACTCAATCCCCGCTTCTGGGATAAGAGCAATGTGACCGATGAGGTTCTGGCCGAGGAAAAGAAGATAGCTCTGGCTCTCATGGATCAGGATCCCAAGATGGCCTCCAAGCCCCAGCAGGTCAAAGAGAAGATAGTTCTCGGCAAGCTCAACAAGTTCTACGAGGAGAACTGCCTGCTCCAGCAGGAGTTTGTCAAGGACAACAGCATGACCGTGGAGAAGTATATCGCCTCCGCTGCCAAGGCTCTGGGCGGCTCTGTCAAGTTTGTTGACGCTGTGCGCTTCATGAAGGGCGAGGGCATCGAGAAGAAGGAAGAGGACTTCGCCGCTGAGGTCGCCGCCCAGATGAACATGGGCAAGTAATTTAAGGTTTAAAAAAGGCTCCGCCACCCGGCGGAGCCTTTTTTGCTGCTTCAAAAGGAATGTGGTCTGCTTCTTCTTAAGTAACCGCTCATACTGCTTCATTTCCTGCCACATCGAAAATAAGAATTAAATTCGCGTCATCCCCACGCCCCAACAAAATCACAACCCAGCAACGCGGCCGTGATTTTGAAAAGTCAGACGAGGGCAGCACAGTGCAGTTTTCGCCATACTTGGCGGAAGCGAAACGACGCTCCCTTGGTCTGACGTTACGCGCCGTAGAACGACAGATCGTCAATTGCTGCGCGCAGGACTCTATGCGTCTCCTCAATGGCGGTGTCCAGATCCCGGTTCAGCAGCGCGGAATAGAGACGGAGCTTTATCTCGTACAGCCGCTGTATCCCGCTGCGCTTGCAGTAGAGCGCCCAGAGGTACAGTCCTTGAGGGCGGAAGGAATTATACAGCAGCGGCATCAGCACATTCCCGGACATCATCGCAAGCTCATGGTGGAAGGTGTATACAAGCTCCGCCGCAGCGTCGGGGTCTTTCTCCCCGGCGAGCTTGTCGAGAATGGGCGAGAGCTGCTCAAGCTCCGCCGTGCTGACCCGCTCCAGCGCGAGCTTAACGCAAAGGCACTCCATCGCGTCCCGTGTTTCAAGCAGAGAGCGCACCTCGTTCTTACGCAGCGCGCCGCCGTTATAGCGCATGATGGCCACAAGCGTCTCCACGCTGCCCTTGCGCCGGTAATCGCAGACAAAAACGCCCTGCCTTGGAACTATCTCCACAAAGCCCAGCTTTTCCAGTTCCACAAGCCCCGCAGAGATGACAGGTCGGGACACGCCCATTTTTATAGACAGCTCCCGCGCGGGCAAAAGCTGCTCCCCCACGGAAAGCTCCCCGGACAAGATCATGTTCTCGATCTGCTGCACAAAAAGGTCTGTCAGGGACGGGGCGGAAATTTTAGTATAGCCCATAATCGTTCTCCTTTTGCAAAAGCCAATGTAATGCCTGTGGTAATACCAAATACCACGGGCATTATTTTATAGGTAATATTGGCTGATGTCAAGCCAATAATTGGCGCAAAACGCTGAAAATCTGAGGTTTTAGAAAAAGTTGCTTGACAATTATATGGCAATTATTCTACTATGTTCACGAAAAGAAATGTGGTAATGCCACAAAAAGGAGGAAGAGCTTATGCCCAAATTTGATGCTGTCGTTATCGGTGCAGGTAACGGCGGGCTTGCGGCCGCGTGCCGCCTTGCAAAATCCGGCAAGAACACCCTGCTGCTGGAGCAGCACAACCTGCCCGGCGGTGTGGCCTCGAGCTTTCGCAGAGGCCGCTTTGAATTTGAAACCGCCCTGCATGAGCTGTGCGAGTTTGGCAGCGCCGAGAATCCGGGCAACACCCGCCGCACCCTCGTGGATGATTACGGCCTTGACATCCCATGGTATCAGGTCCCGGACAATTTTCGCGTTATAACCACCGCAAGCGACGGCGTGACCCATATCGACGCTACCCTGCCCTGCGGCAGAGAGGCCTACATCGACAAGATGGAGGAGTATGTCCCCGGCTGCCGCGAGTCTATTGAAAAGTTCTTTGACCTCGGCGCAGAGACGCTGGCGGCGGGCAATTACATGACCGGCGCGGGTGGAAAGGTCGACCCCAGCTATATGAAGGAGCATTTCCCCAACTATATGCGCACCGCCGCGTACCCTGTCAACAAGGTGTTCAAGGCGCTGAAAATGCCGCTGCTCGCGCAGGACATCATGAACACCTATTGGGGCTATCTGGGTGTGGACGCGGATCACCTGAGCTTCGTGCAGTATGTGAACATGGTCTGCCTGTACGTCAATCACGGCGCATGGATACCAGAAAAGACCAGTAATGAGCTGACCACCGGTATGCTGGAGCGCTTTCGCGCCATGGGAGGCACGGTGTGGCTCAACTGCCGCGCCGAGGAGCTGCTCTTTGACGGGAATGACCGACTCTGCGGCGTGAAAACCAGCTCCGGCGTGGTGGACACCCGCTGGGTGCTGTGTAACGCCAACCCTACCACGGTTTACGGCAGCATGATCCCGGAGCGCCTTGTACCCGAAAGGGACAAAAAGCTCCTGCCGCAGCGCCGCTTCTCCGCGCGTATGTTCGTCGTGTACATGGGGCTTAACCGCTCGGCGGAGGAGCTGGGTCTGAAGGATTACAGCTACTTCCTGCCCCAGTCGGCGGACAGCGTGAAGGAGTACAACAGCCTGCGCTCCATTGAGACAAATAAATACAACATCGCGCTTTGCTACAATGTCGTCAACCCCAAGGCAAGCCCAGAAGGCACCTGCATCGTCTCCCTGACCACCACCTACATGGAGGACTGCTGGAAGGATATAGACCCGAAGGACTATGTCAGAACAAAGGAAAAGGTCGCTTCCGGCATGATAGACTGGTTCGAGAAAAAGACCGGCATCACTATCCGCCCATATATTGAGGAGATCGAGATCGCCACGCCCTGGACCTTCTGCCACTACGCGGGCGTTCCTCAGGGCGCGGCCTACGGCTACGAGCTGCGCGACTGGGACAGCATGATGCCGCGCATGATGATGATGCGCGAGGAGTACCCCATTAAGGGGCTTAAGTTTGTGGGCGCGGCCAGTATCCGCGGCGACGGCTTCAACTCCGCGATTTTCAGCGGCGACACTATGGCAAAACTCATGGTTGGCGAGATGCGAGAGGAGGGTATGTGATATGGCGCTCAAAGTAAAAGTGGGGCTTATCGGCCTGTTGGATATGCTCAAGTTTAAAAATCTGGCAAAGACCAGGCGCGACAATATAAGCGCGGCAGAGGCAAAGCCCCTGCCCAAGACCTTTGAAACCAATGAAAAGGCGATGTTCATGCACCCGCGCCGCCAGAATGTCCGCATAAAGGCAATGCGTCAAAACGGGCCGGACGCGATGACCGTGACCCTTGAGAGTCTTGACGGCAAGGCTATCGCCCCCTTCCGCGCCGGACAATATCTGAACCTGAGCGTGGACGCCGAGGGCAGCGCCACCACGCGCTCCTACTCTCTCTGCGGCAGCCCAGCGCGTAGCTGGCAGGGTGAGTATGACATCACTGTAAAGCGCGTTGAGGACGACGGCTTCGTCTCCAAGTTTATTCAGGACGAGTGGAAGCCGGGGCTTGAAATAAGCGTCTCCGCGCCGCAGGGGCATCTTTATTATGAGCCGCTGCGCGATGAGAAGAGGGTTCTGGCGCTGGCGGGCGGCTCGGGAATTACGCCCTTTACCGGTATGGCCTACGCCCTGCGCGACGGCTATGAGGATTTTGACCTGACCATTCTCTACGGTTCGCGAACAGAAAATGATATACTCTACCGCAAGGAGCTGGATGAGATTGCCGCCGTCTGCGACAAGGTGCATATAGTCCATGTCCTGTCTGACGAGGAAAAGCCCGGCTTCGAGCATGGCTTCATCTCTGCGGAGCTTATTGCGAAGTACGCCGCCGGTGAGCCTGTGAGCGTGTTCATGTGCGGCCCTCAGGCAATGTACAATTTCCTCGACGCTGAGGTGACAAAGCTCGGCCTTGACCGGAAGCATGTGCGCCGGGAGCTTTTCGGCATGATAAAAGACCCCTGGAACCAGCCCGGCTTCCCCGCGGATGCCCGCGGCAAGAGCTTCACCGCCAAGGTCACCATACACGGCAAGGAGTTCACCGTGCCCGTTAAGGCAGATGAGCCGCTGCTCACCGCCTTTGACCGGGCGGGGCTGTATACGCCGTCCCGCTGCCGCAGCGGTGAGTGCGGCTGGTGCCGCTCGCGCCTGCTGTCGGGCGAGGTGTTCATCCCCGAAAAGACCGACGGCCGCCGCGAGGCCGACAAGGAGTTCGGCTATATCCACCCCTGCTCCACCTTCCCGCTGTCTGATGTGGTGGTCGAAGTGCCCGGCCAGTATCAGCACAAATAAGCAGAAACGCCCGCGGCAGCAAAACACCGCGGGCGGTGTTTTAGCTTATCCAAAAAGTCCCTTTGGGACTTTTTGGATAAAAGAGGTTTCGCTCCGAATCGTGCATTTTTGCACCATAGGTGTAAAAATGCACTCTCTTCGCGCAAAGTGTTTTCCCGATGTACACGCCACCGTGAAAAACTTATTTAAACTTTATTCGTCGCCCACGGGCGGCGAACTCTGCGAGGCTTTTCCGATTGTAAGGCTCGGATGAAATACCAAAAAATTCCAAAAAGAGCTTGACAATTATATGACAATAGTTTTACTATGGTAATAGTGAGATTCGTGGTAATAGCTTTTACTAAAATGTAAGGAGGAATCGATTTGCTTCTGACGAAAGAACAACAGGCTGTCCTTGACGGCAGCTGGGGCGAGGTCATGGCAAAGATCATGAAAACGCTGGTGGCATACGGCGATGCCTTTGACGCCGAGCGCTTTGTGCCCATCACCAGCGACAAGGGGCACACGGTCATCAGCTTTGGCCTGGGCATCATGAAGCCCATCTATGAGCTGTATGACAAAATTCTCGCAGAGGGAGCTGTCAGTGGGCAGAAATTTTCCGCAGACCCTCGCCCGGTGGACAAGAAAACCGTGCCCTCAAACTTCCTGCAAAACATCTTTTTCGATGTGATGTACAGCCAGCAGGACAGGTACGAGGAGCAGCTGCGCCGCTTCGGCATCATCAACGACGACGCCTACACCTGCACCTGCTATCTTCCGCAGGTGGGCAACACCCCCAAGCGCGGCGAGATCCTCTCCTGGGCTGAGTCCTCCGCTGTGGTCTACGCGAACTCCGTCCTCGGCGCGCGCTGCAACCGCAACTCCGGCATGATAGAGCTGATGGGCTCTATCGCGGGGCTTGTCCCGGAATTCGGCCTGCTCACCGACGACGGGCGCAAGGCTGACTGGATAGTGGAGCTGCGCACCAGCGCCCTGCCGGACGCCCAGCTTTTCGGCTCGGCCGTGGGAATGAAGGTGCTGGAAAAAGTGCCCTATGTGAAGGGACTGGATAGATATCTTGGCACGGAGCTTAATGACAAGGTCTGCACCTATCTCAAGGACTTCGGCGCGGCAACAGCCTCCAACGGCTCTGTCGGGCTTTACCACATTGAAAACCTGACGCCTGAGGCGGTGGACTTCGGTGAGAGTCTTATCCGCGACGGTGCGCCGGTCTATGTGGTGGACGATGCGGAGATAGAGCGGGTGAAGAACAGCTATCCCTGTATCTGGAAAAATCTTGACGCGAAACCGAAGCTCTGCTTCATGGGCTGCCCCCATATGACGCTCAGCCAGCTTATCGAGTGGACGCAGCGCGTGGAGGACGCGCTCAAAATGGCGGGCAACAAAAAGGTGGTCATTCCCACGGTGTTTACCGCCGCGCCCGCCGTGCTGAAGGACTTCCAGCGGACGGAGTACGCCCGGCGGCTCGAGCGCACCGGGGTGAGAACCAGCTCCATCTGCCCGCTGATGTACATGAACAACCCCCTCTGCAAGTCCATGCCGGTCATTACCTCGTCAAACAAGCTGCGCACATATTCAAGCGCCCGCTTCTATCCCGAGGCGGAGATTCTTGAAAAAATAACCGGATTGGAGGTAGATGTAAAATGACAAGGACATTTCAGGGGCGCGTTGTCACTCCCGGTACTGCCAAAGCCGAGGCGCTGGTCTCCCACGGCGGCTTCAACACCCTCGCCAGCTACCAGATACCTATGCTGATGGGGGATAAAAAAGTAAAATGCAGCGACCAGAATAACCCTGACCTCTACCAGAAATCCCTGCTCGGCAAGGCTCTGTGCCTGCCGGAGACTATCGGCTCGACCACGGGCGGCATGGCGCTCTATACCGTCTGCGCCACCGGCAAGCAGCCGGCGTGTATGCTCTTTTCAAAGCATATCGACTCCCTTGCCGCCGCCGGCGCTATCCTCGCCGCTTACTGGACTGATGATGTGCATATGCCGGTCATTGACCTGCTGGGCGATGAGTTTCTGGACTATGTTCAGGACGGCATGGAGATAGAAGTCAAGGAAAACGGCATTGTCGAAGTAACAAGCAAGTAAATAAGCTGAAACCGCGCGGTCGGCTGACTGCGCGGTTTTGTTGTATAAAATTATTCACAAATGCGCATGGATAACGCGAAGTTCCGTGCCGAGAATTTTTTGAACTGGAGCTAATATATCATCCTCGACAGCTTGCCCCGGATTGTATATCTCTATCCGGGTGCGGGCAAAGCCACAGGGGAAATGGTAGCAAAGCTCATTGAGCGAAACCGCCGCACCACAGCATGGAGCAACCGTGCCCAAAAACATAAACTCGCCTTCAAATGCCTTGCTCATGGCGCTCTGCCACCAGCTATAATCGAGCTTTTTGCCGCATTTCGGGCAGAAAATTTCACTGAGGTTTGAGCCACAATCGACAAAAACCGGGCTGCCATTGACGCTTATGTTGATGCCATCGCTGTTAATGTGCGCTTCAAGATACGCCTTGGCCACATCAAGCGTCTGCTCCGGTGGCAGATAAAGCGGATCGCGAGGGATGATTTTGACGATGTGGTCGGACATATGCTTTTCTCCTATCTGTTATCAAAAACCCTCCATGCAAACGCACGGAGGGTATAGTTTTATTCGCTCTTTGCCGGGCCGCCGGTTTTGGGTTTGCCGCGGTAATAATTCCGCCGCCGGCTATTGCGGTGCTGCTCGCTCTGAGGCTTCTGCCCCTCGCTTATCTTCACAGGCTTGACGGTGGCTTTTTTATCAGCGTTCTGAGTGGGATTGGCGGTATTTTCCGCCTTGGGCTTGCCGCTTCCGCGGCTCTTACGGGAGTGAGGCTTTTGCTTCTGCTCACCCTTCGGCTCCTGCTGCTCCCGGCGCTCGGCCTTGGGCTTCTGAGCACTTTTACCTCTGGCGTTTCTGGGTTTGCCCCGGCGCTCAGGCTTGGGCTGCCCGGCAGGCTGCTCTGTGCCGTAATCGGCCAGCAGCGTGGGCATGACCCACTCGTCTTCCTTCTCTTCCTTCTCCTCCGGCTCAGGAACATAGTTGAGCACGTGGGCGGGAGTTTCTCCGTCCTTGGGTCTGCCGCCGGGTACGGCGCAAAGCTCATTGGACTTATAGCTGTGAAGACTGTCATCGTCCCCGTCCAGCTTCACCTTCACCGTCTGACGCAGGAGATTGACCTGCATAGCGGTACCATATCCGTCCTTGGTCTCCACAAAAGCGCCCTGCTTGGGCACTTTTTTTATCAGGTCCTCATAGGCGTCCTGCTCGTAGCGCAGGCAGCACATGAGCCTGCCGCAGCTGCCGGAGATCTTGGTGGGGTTTAAGGAGAGGGACTGAACCTTGGCCATTTTGGTAGACACCGGCTGGAAATCCTCCAAAAACTGGCTGCAGCAATAGGGCCTGCCGCAGATGCCGATGCCGCCTATCATCTTTGCCTCGTCGCGCACGCCGATCTGACGCAGCTCAATGCGGTTGCGGAAAATGCCGGCCAGATCCTTCACCAGCTCTCGGAAGTCAACACGCCCGTCAGAGGTGAAGAAGAAAGTGGTTTTGTTCCCTTCAAAATTACACTCCACATCCACAAGCTTCATGTCAAGCCCGTGCTCTTCTATCTTTTTCTGGCAGATATCAAAAGCGTCCTTTTCGCGGCGCTTGTTGTATTCCGCCACGCGCAGATCGTCCTTCGTGGCGATGCGCGCCACGGGACGCAGCGGCTGAACCACGGCGGTTTTCTCCACCATGTGGTTGCCGCGGCAGCAGTCCGCTATTTCAAGACCCTTAGAGGTCTCCACGATGACCTTATCCCCGGTATTTATTTGCAGGGAATTGGGGGCAAAGAAATAGCACTTGCCCCGGTTTTTGAATTTTATGCTTACAACTTCAATCAATTATTTTTCCTCTGTTTCCGGCTGCGACAGGCTGTCCACCGCCAACAAACCAAATATATGTTTCACGCCCACGCTGCCCCTGAGCCAGGTACAGCAGCGCTGACACAGCTCAACAAGGCGCAAAAGCTGACTCCGGTCGGGCAGGACGCTCTCCCGCCGAAGGCAAAGCATATCGGCCAAAAGGCTCTGCGCGCAGTCAAGCATCGCCTCGGCGGCAGCGCTGTCCATGCCGTCGTTCTGCCCGCACCAGCGGCAAAGTGCCGCGGCGTCCCCCTTGGAAACCAGCTTGAGATATTCTTTTGCCAGCTTCATCGCCGCTTCCTCGGCGGCGGGGGACTTGCCGTTAACGGACAGCTCCGCGCAGCGTGAGCGCACTGTGGGCAGCAGCTTATCGGGATTTGTCACGCACAGCAGCAGCATCGCCCCGGCGGGCGGCTCCTCGAGCAGCTTCAAGGCGGCGTTCTGGGCGGAGAGATTCATCATGTCTGCCTCGTGGATTATATACACCTTGCGCTGTGCCTCATTGGGCAGCACCACCGCGTCCGCCGCCATGGAGCGAATCTGCTCCACCGACAGCTCGCGCTTTTGCTTGCCGGAGTTGTCCGTCAGGCGGGAGACATGGATAATATCCGGGTGTACTCCAGCAAACGCCTTGCGGCAATCCCGGCACTGGCCGCAGGGCGGGTCAGCCCCCCGGCACACGGCAGCCGCTGCGATCTCTCCGGCACGGTGCAGCGCCTCCTCCGGTGCAGCACCCACGATCATACAGGATTGGGGCAGACGGCTTACATCGGTTTTTTCACGGCCACTCACTGCCTCACTCCTTTGCAAACGCTGAATAATGCCTTTCTATATATTTTACATTTTCAGCGCCATATAGTCAACAAAAATCATTCCGCGGCGGCAGATCGTTTATTTGAGCAGGCATTTTGTCATGTTAAGAACCAATTTTGCCAGCTCTGCGCTGGATATTGGAAAGCTGTCCACTATCCAGGAGCGGAGCATACCCATGACGCCGTTTGTGATATAGGTATAGCTATACCGTCGCTCAAGCTCAGTGTCGCCCATGAGAGGCACGCTGTATTTATCCATGACCGTGGCGATGAGCCTGTCGTTAAAGCTCTGGTTATCGTAGCGGACGATCAAAATACGGAACATTCGCTCATTTTCACGGATATAGTCAAAAAAATCCGCGAGAACCCGCTGCGTGTAGCCGGTTGAATAGTCGTAGAGGTCTTTTGACTCCGTGGGCAGCAGCATGAGCACATCCTGCACGATCTCCTCGGCAAGCTGCATTATATCCTGATAATGGGCATAGAAGGAAGAGCGGTTCACATCGGCTGCCCGGCAGACATCAGTGACGGAGATCTTCTCCAGCGGCTTTTCCTCCATCAGCTCCAACAGCGCGTCTTTCATCAGCTTCTTTGTGATTTTGACCCTTCTGCTGTCTGCCATATTCCGCACCCCTTAACGAAAAATTAACACCGCAATCCCACACATTCCAAAGAAATGTCGGGAACACAGCGTTTTTCAAAATACTGTTCGTTGAATTTACAACAGACTGTTGGTATTATACACATATAAATACGCCCCTGTCAACCCGGAGGAGAACGATGATGAATAAGCTTGCCGATTTTATTGTGAAGCACAAACTGCCCATTTTACTGCTGACGCTTCTCTTGACCGCCGTTAGTGCTTTTCTGATACCGGGGGTCAAAATAAATTCTGATATGACCGAATATCTGGCCGATTCCTCAAAGATGAAAATAGGCATGGATATAATGGCAGAGCAGCTCCCCGGTGTGAAGGAGGAGCAGTATATCCGCGTGATGCTCAGCGGGCTTGACGAGAGCGCGCGGCTTGATGCGAAGGTGGCATTTTCCGCGCTCGACTATGTTTCGGATGTCGAGTACGAGGCGGGGGATGAGGCCTACAACAAGGGCGACAAGGCGCTTTATAAAATCACCACGGAGTATGAATATGATTCAGCGGAGGAGCGCTCCATCCGGAGCGCCGTCCGGGAGCTGTACCCGGACAATGACCCCGTCATCGAAACCGGCAGCACTTTTTATAAGATCCCCACATGGGTGATAGCGCTTGCCCTCGGCAGCCTCCTGGTGATTTTGTTTATCATGACCCCCTCATGGGTCGAGCCGCTGCTCTTCATGGCAACCATCGGCGCGGCGGTCATCCTAAACTCTGGGACGAATATCTTTAAGGGCACGGTGTCCAACACCACCTTTGCCATATCCGCCATATTGCAGATGGTTCTTTCCATGGATTATTCCATAATCATTATGAACCGTTACCGGCAGGAGTCCGAGACCGAGAGCGACCATGCCCGGGCAATGGCCTCCGCGCTTAAAAACGCCTTTTCCTCCGTGACCAGCAGCGCAGTGACGACTTTTGTGGGGCTTTTGATGCTGGTGTTCATGAGCTTCAAAATTGGCCCTGATCTTGGAATAGTGCTGGCAAAGGGCGTTGTATTCAGCCTGCTGTGCGTGTTTTTGATGCTGCCCGCCCTCATCCTCATGTGCGATGGGGCGATCCGCAAAACTCAAAAAAAGGTGCTCAACGTACCTACAAAAAAGCTGGCGGTTTTCAGCTATCGGGCCAGAGTGCCCATGTTTGTCGTCTGTGTGCTGCTCATGGGGACGGCTGCGTTTTTGCAGAGCAAGACCGCATTTTCCTTTGATCTTTCAAATGAGAGCGTCATAAACGAGACGTTCAGCGAGGATAACCCCGTTATCGTGCTGTATCACAATTTTGACGACAGACGCATTGAGGATATATGCGACGAATTTTCCGATACACCCGGTATAAAGCAAATCGCAAGCTACCCCACGACCATCGGCAAGCAGTATAACTGCCGGGAGCTTGAGGAGGCTCTCGCCGATATGGGCGGGGAGATGTCAGTGGAGCCGGAGCTGCTGCGGACGGTATATGCCCTGCGCTATGCCGACTATGCCGCGCACAGACCCGGCCTCGGCAGCTTTATAGACTACGCCGCAGGGCAGCCCGACCTTGCAGAGTACGTACAGGATATGCAGGCTCTGCCCGCCCTTGCCGCGAGCGCGGGGGTCGATCTTGAAAAGGAGATGTCCCTTGACAGCATATACAGCCTCATATCCTCAGCCGGCTTTGAGCTTGACAAGACCCAGCTTGAGCTGCTCTATGCCGCCTATCAGGGGGAGCATAACCTCGACGAGGCGTGGACTATGTCAGTCGACGAGTTTGTGGACTTTGTCAATGCCCGCATTATCGGAGACGACAGCTTCTCCGAGCTGGTAGATGAGGAAGCCCGCAGGCAGCTTGCAGACGCCGCGCAGACGCTCGATGACGCCCGCAGCCAGCTCAGAGGCGGGGAATACTCGATCATTGCCTTTTCAACAGAGCTCCCCAAGGAGTCAGAGGAGACCGCCGCCTTTACTGATAGGCTGGACGCAGTGTGTGAAGAGAAGCTGCTGGGCAGCTATTACCTCATCGGAACCTCCGCCATGTACCATGAGATGCAGCAGGATTTCCGGGGCGAAGTGCTGCTGCTGACAGTGCTCACGGCGGCGTCAATATTCCTGATAGTGCTCATAAGCTTCAAAAACCTGCTTGTTCCCACGGTGCTTGTGCTGCTCGTGCAGTGCGCCGTGTTCATGACCGCCGCCTTCAGCTATATCCGGGGCTACTCCATGAACTATATGGCTTATCTGATAGTCCAGTGTATACTTATGGGAGCAACCATAGACTACGGTATTTTGTTTGTGAACTATTACCGCGAGAACCGGCTTGCCCACTCCGTGCAGGATTCGCTTATCCGCGCCTATGACGGCTCCATACACACTATCATGACCTCCGGTCTTATCGTTATCCTTGTTACGGGGCTTTTGGGCGTGACCGTATCCGCCCCGGCAATCGGGCCGATTTGTGCGACCATCTCCCTCGGAGCGCTCTCCGCCGTGCTGCTGATTCTGTTCATTCTTCCGGCGCTCATAGCCGCGCTCGATAAATACGTGATGAAAAAGCACGGCAAATAAAGTAAATAAAAAAATGCTTCCGCCACACTGACGGAAGCATTTTTCTGTTCAGACCTCAACAAGCTCGTAGTCGCGGCTGCCGACGCCGAGCTCCGCGGCGGCCTCGATGGTGTGCACACCGTTGCGCGTCTCGACACGCTCAACAAAGTGGTCGCGCCCGGGGTCATCGGAGGCGTATACAAGGTCGATGCAGGCCTGATCTATGGCCACGGGGTCGAGAGAAGCCAGAATACCAATGTCCTTCATGCAGGGGTCTTCGGCAATGCCGCAGCAATCGCAGTCAACGGACAGGTTCTTCATCACGTTGATAAACACAGCGTTGTCGCCGAAGTAGCTCTTCACCGCCGACGCAGCGTCCGCCATGGCGTCGAGGAAGCGCAGCTGCTCCGTGTTGCTGCCGATGTCGCCGATGCCGTGGATAAGCTGTTTCCCGTCGGAGGAGGCAAAGCCGATAGCCAGCTGCTTGAGCGCGCCGCCATAGCCGCCCATGGGGTGACCCTTGAAGTGGGAGAGCACCAGCGTGGAGTCGTAGTTTGCAAGGTGCTTGCCCACAAGATCGACCTTTATGATTTTGCCCTCCGGTATGGGCAGAACCATATCCGGACCCTCCTCGTCCATCAAATCAACAGTGAAATAGCGTGTCCAACCGTGCAGCTCGATGGTTTTCCAGTGCTTTTTGGTGCTGTTGCGCTCGCCGGTGTATGCGGTGTTGCACTCCACCGCCGTGCCGCCCACATGGTCAACGACAGGCTTCCAGAACTCCGGACGCAGGAAATTCTGGTTCCCCACCTCGCCGGAGTGGAACTTTATGGCCACTTTGCCGGGAAGGTGCTTGCCCACCATGTCATAAAGACGCACGACGCTCTCAGGGCTAATATCTTTTGTAAAATAAACTTTTGATTTCATGGCTAAATCCCCTTTCAAAAGTGGATACTATTTTATACATAATTCAGCGCACTGTCAATATAATGCGGGCGAATTTGCTTTTTTGGTTGCAAGCGGGCGCGATTATTGGTAAAATACAGGGTATAAATACCATAGTGAAAGAAGGCGTATTTATGGCTCAATGGCTCAACAGTTTTTTTGCGGGCTATGACGAGGCTATTTTAGGGGCGCTGCATTCCGTGGCCGCCGGTGCGGGCACGGTGCTGACTCCTATAATGAAGCTCATCACCCTGCTGGGTGAAAAGGGGTTGCTGTTTTTGCTTCTGGCGCTGGTGCTCATGTGCTTTGCAAAGACCCGCCCGGCGGGAGTGTGCATGTTCGGCGCGGTGTGCTGCGGCGCGCTGATAACCAATATCATCTTAAAGGACGCGGTGGCCCGGCCCCGACCCTTTGAGGCGATGGAAGTGTACAAGCAGTGGTGGGTGGCCGTGGGCTCCCCGGCGGAGGACGGCTTCTCCTTCCCTTCCGGCCATGTGACGGCAGCCACGGCGGCAATGGTCTCCCTGTGCTTTACAAGGGGCAGAAAATTCATTCTTCCGGCGGCGCTGGTGGTGGTTTTCATGGGCATTTCCCGCAATTACCTTGTGGCGCACTATCCCTCTGATGTGCTCTTTGCCATAATTATCGGCGCCCTCTCCGCATTTGTGGCATATATTATCATCCGGATTATCTTCCGCTTCCTTGAGGAGCATGACGACAAGGCCTTCTGCGCTTTCGCGCTTGACTGGAGCCTGAGTCTGCCTGCGTCCGGCGGTGGGTACAGGGGTAAGCACGAAAAATGAGCGGCGAAATATTGACCCGGCAGCAGGCCATAGACGCCTGCATGGAATTTCCCGGCGTGTATGAGGATTATCCCTTTGACGACGGCAATTGGACGGCTATACGCCACGGCGCAAATAAGAAGATTTTCGCCATGATTTTTGAGCGGGAGGGGTATATCTGGCTCAATCTCAAGGCTGAGCCCTCCTGGGGCGATTTCTGGCGCGGCTGCTACAACGCGGTAGTCCCGGCCTATCACATGAACAAGGAGCACTGGATAAGCGTCATTCTTGACGGCAGCATGAAGCGCGAGGAGATAATGCGCCTCATAACCGACAGCTTTGACCTAACCGCCCCAAAGGCGCGAAAAAAACGGGAAAGATAGATACAGCAGCCCCTGCGGATCTCCGCAGGGGCTGTTAAAATGGGAATTACTGCTCGTCGGAAGGAGGACATTCCTCGGGAGGCTGTACCTCCTCCGGTATGCCCGGCTGCTGCGGCATGGCGCCGCATTTTACGCCATCGTCCCAGTTCCGGCAGGCAAAGACAAAGAAGGGGTACGCTATCGGAACAAGAACGCTGAGCACCAGGAAAAGCATAGTAGACTTAGGACGGCAGGACTCGAAAAACTTATACATACATATGTATAAAAGCACGGTGGCCACGCTTGACAAAAGAGACGCGACAAGCACAAAGGGAACCAGGCGCGTGAAATATTTCGCCGCCATGTTATCCAGCTGCACCTCGGTCATATAATCCATGATGGAAATCAGCTTGAACAAGAAATCCGCATATATGCCAATGAGAACGATGAAGCAGACGAAGATGGCCACACAGGACCAGAGCAGAAAATGCCGCCATTTATAGTTCCGACCCAGCTTCCTGTCGTGAATATCCGCGATTGAACCGGAGACCCACGCTCTCGCAACAGGCACCCACGCCAGCCCGTAAAACCGGACGCCGCGCCGCTTGCCTATCTCAAAAAGACTGAGGGAACGCAGAACATAGGAGACGATCCCCCAGATAAGAACGACCGCCAGAATAATAAAATACACCAGCAAAAAGGTTGAAAAAGATTCATCGTATAACATATTGGTTCCTCCCTTTAAAAATGATTCTCCCACATAAAATATAGTAGCATGAAATGCGAAATATGTCAAGATGATGAAAAATGACCCTGCGGCGAGAGCCGCAGGGTTAAAATTTTATTCTTTTTCGGGCAAAGTCTTTACCAGCACGCTTTCGACGCGCCTTGCGTCCATTGCCAGCACGCTTATCTCGAAGCCTTCATAGCGGAAGCTGTCCCCGACCTTGGGGAAGGCGCCGAAGCTCTCCACCGTCCAGCCGCCAAGAGTGTCGCTGTCGGCGTCAAAGCTGTCCTCGTCAATGCCCATCAGCTCCAAAAAGTCGGTTATGGGCATATCTCCGTCCAGCTCGTATTCTCCGTCGGCGCGGCGGACTATCTCATGCTCAACGGTGTCCGTCTCGTCCCAGATCTCACCAACTATCTGCTCCAGCACATCCTCCATGGTCAGCAGGCCCAGCGTCCCGCCGTATTCGTCGGACACTATGGCGAGATGCTGCCGCTCACGGCGGAGCTGATTCAAAACGGCGGGCAGCTTCATGGTTTTGTAGACATAGCAGGGGGGCATCAGCAGCGAGCGGATATTCACCGGCTCCCCGTCGGTCAGCGCCTTGAGGAAGCGGTTAAGATACAAAACGCCGATGATATTGTCAATGCTGTCCTCATACACGGGCAGGCGCGAATAGGGGGCGTTCTCAATAAGGGTGAGGATATCCTCCCAATCGTCGTCAATGTCGATGGCGGCCACGTCCACGCGGGCGGTCATGGCCTCGTAGGCGGGGATCTCGGAAAAGTCAATGGCGGCCTGCACAAGCTCGGACTGATCCTCGTCCAGCACGGCCTCATCCTCGGCCGTCTCAATGATGGATTGCAGCTCCTCCACGGCCTCGTCGCTGTCGGGGTCGTCCTCCGGCTTCATGCCGCGGGTCAAAAGGTCGATAGCCTTGACGACCAGCCAGACAATAGGCTTGAGGACTATCATCAGCGCGCGCACGGGATAGGCAAAGCTCTCCGCAGTGCGGTTGGCGTTTTTCTTGGTCGTTATTTTGGGAATTGTCTCCCCAAAGATAATGACAAGCAGCGTGATTATCACCGTGGCCGCCCAAGTATATTCGTCGCCTCCGGTAATGAGGAGCACCGCGACAGAGCCCAGAGAAGAGGCCGCGATATTCACAAGGTTGTTGCCGATGAGTATAGCGCCCAGCGCGTCGTCATAGCGCTCGGTTATCCTCAGCGCAGCGCCCGCCCGCTTCGAGCCGCCGTCCCGCGCTCTTTCCAGCCGCAGCGCGTTGCAGGAGGAATAGGCCATCTCAGAGGAAGAAAAGAAAGCCGACAGGCATATGCACAGCACTATGCCCACCAAAACAAGATATAAGCTCATGCCTGCTCGCCCCCTTCCTCACTCTCGGGGAGCAGACGCACACGCAGCTTGAGGATGCGGTTGTGCTCCATTTCCTCCACCACCAGCTCAAGCCGGTGGTAGCGAAAGCTGTCGCCCACGGAGGGGATGGCGGTGAACTGCTCATAGGCCCACTCGCCCATGAGAGTGTTCACAAGCTCCTCGTTGCTCTCGGGGTCTTCATAACCCAAATGCTCCAAAACGTCGCTTACGGATATATCCGCGTCGGCGATGCAGCCGTCCTCGGTGTCGGTTATGGTCTCCTCGACCACATCGTCCTCGTCCCAGATCTCGCCCACAAGCTGCTCCAGAATATCCTCGACTGTGACGATACCCAGCGTGCCGCCGTAGTTATCGGTGACAACGGCCATGTTGAGCCTGCGCTTTGACATGATGGGCAGCAGCTCGTCAATGTTAGCGCTCTGGTGAATAAAGAAAACCTCGTCCAGCAGCGAGCGGATATCCAGCGCGTTTTTCTGCCGCAGATAGGCTTTTATATAGCGCCGTATCTGCAAAACACCTATGATGTTGTCAATGCTGCCCTCATACACGGGCAGGCGGCTGTGGTTCTGGGTCTTGATGAAGTCAAGGATCTCCTCAGGGGAGTCGTCAATATCTATCGCCGCCACGTCCACGCGCGGCGTCAGCACGCTCTCCACAGTCACATCTCCGAACTGGAGCGCGGAGGAGATCAGATCGCCCTGCTCCTCGTCGAGAGCGCCCTCCTCGGTCATGTCCTCGATGATGTCGTAAAGCTCATCTTCAGTGACAGAGATCTGCGCGTCGCCCCTTGTGAGCTTCGCGGCGCTCTGCCCCAAAAAGGTCAGCAGTGAGGACAGCGGCGCGAAGAGCTTCATAAAGAAGCGTATCGGCGCGGCGCAGCGCTTTGCAAAGCGCTCGCTGTATTTCTTCGCGATACTCTTTGGCAGCATCTCCCCGGCAAAGAAAACCACGATGGTCGTGATTATCGTGCTCAGGGACACGGCGCTGAGCCCCCAGCGCTTTGTCACCGCCACGGTGACGATAGACGCGGCGGAAATATGTACGATATTCGTGCAGATAAGCAGGGTCGTGATAGCACGGTCAAAGTTATCCAGCACGTACAGGGCGCTCTCGGCGCCCGATTCGCCCCTGTCCGCCGCAGCTTTCAGCTTCGCACGGGAACTGGAGGCAAACGCCGTCTCCGCCACGGCGAAAAACGCGGCGCAGAACAGCAAAGCGATTGCAATCAACCATGGCAATCGACTGCCATCATCCATTTAGGATCAACAACTCCTTTTTTGAGTAAATGCTGAATAAGTCGTCTGCGGCGCTGCGTCAGACGAAAGCAACTCCATTCCGTTTCCCGCTGAGAACGGAAAACTGCATATCCATTGCTTCCGTCTTCCTTTCAAAATTAAACCCGCTGACGCTGGGCTTCAATTTTGATTTAGGTGCGCTCTGATTTTGTCAGTCTTTCTTGCCATACACAAAGTATTGTCTTCAAAAGACTGCCTTCATCCGAACGCAAATTCTCTCGCAAATCGCTCTTGCCGATTTGTTCATCATTTACTTTTATATAAAATCGACAGATATTATATCATAGCGGCTCGGCGTAGTCAATCAGAGAAAGAGGCGATGCAGGAGACCGTTTGCAAACTCCAGCAAAAAGCCTTGCACCCCGACGCGGCCTGTGTTATTATAAGCTTCCATTTTTAGCACAGGAGGCAGAGCATGAGAGAGGTTGACCCGCAAAAGACAAAACGGGCGGCGGCTTTTGAGCTGTGGATGAAAGCACCCATGCCCATGATAACGCTTATAAAGACCCTTGATGTGACCAAAGCCCGGCGGTTTTCAAAGCGCCATGGCTGCAAGTTCAATATGTTGCTGTGCTGGTGCATTGGCAGGGCGGCCGTACGGACAGAGAATTTTTATCTGCTGCCGGTGGGCGATAAACTCATGGAGTTTGAGCGCCTGGGGATAAACACCGTCATTGCGCTCAGAGACGGCGGGATAAACACCTGCGATGTGCCGTTTTGCGAGGATCTGGCGGAATTTGAGAGGAGCTATCTGCGCCTGACGGAGCAGGTGCGGCAGAGCGGACAGGCATATGAGCTTGATAATCGGTATATGGTCATCGGCACATCTGCTCTCGCGCGGCATGAGATAGATGGGGCGATGAACATCTACGCAGGGGTATACAATAACCCGTTTTTGATTTGGGGCAGATACAGAAAGGGGCTTTTCAGGACAAGCCTGCCAATATCGTTCCAATTTCATCATACCCAGATGGACGGCGAGGAAGCGGCGGAGTTTTTAGACCGCCTGCAAGAGGAACTCAGCGGACTATAAAAAAGCACAGGCAAACGCCTGTGCTTTTTCGTTTAAGTCTGTCAAAGCGTTATGCACTTTTTGGGGCAGGCGTCGGCACAGGTGCCGCAGCCGACGCATTTTTCGGCGTCCAGAACCCATGTTTTGTTGGCTCTGTCCACCTCGATAGCGCCCACAGGGCACTTTTTGGCGCAGAGTGTGCAATAAACGCATTTTTCAGGGTCAGAGTGGGGCTTGCCGTCCTCCACGGGGGCGGAACACTGAGCGGCGGGCGCAGCCGCAGGAGCAGCGGCGGGAGCGGCCTTGCGCACGGGCGGCTTCTTGATGAAAGTCCCGCTTACGAGCAGATCCTCTTCTTTCGTTGCAACCATGTGGTAGTCGCCCGTAAACTCAATGGCATGGGTGGAGCAGAAGTCCGCGCAGGTGGCGCAGAAGGTGCAGGAGCCGAGGTTGAAGGTCATGGTGATCTTATCGCCCTCGTCTGTTTTCTCGATCTTGCGGGTGATGGCGTTGCCGGAGCAGACCCTCTCGCACATGCCGCAGTTGATGCACTTGTCGGAGTGATAGACGATGCGCCCGCGATAACGGGGGGCGGCCTCCTTGGGCACTACGGGGTACATATCGCAGCTGGATTTGCTGAAGAGCTTGGAGAGCGCTTCTTTTACATACGGGAAATCCATTATTTCTGCCCCCTTTTCTCTTTGAGTATCTGCGTGGCGAGAGCAAGCCCGTCGATAACAGCCTCGGGCTTCGGCGCGCAGCCGGCCACGTCAACATCAACATGGACATACTTGCTCAGGGGCCCCGCGATAGAGTAGCTGCCGCGGAACACATTGCCCGACTGCGGGCAGGAGCCCATTGTGACTATGCAGCGCGGTTCGGGAACCTGCTCGATGGTGCGCAGGACGCGGGGAAGGGACTGGACGGTGACAGGCCCGGTGACGACCACGATATCCGCGTGGCGGGGGCTGCCCGCCAGCTTGAAGCCCAGACGCTCCGCGTCGTAGCGGGGGGTCAGCACGGAGACAAGCTCAATATCGCAGCCGTTGCAGGAGCCGGCGTTAATATGGAACAGCCACGGGGACTTTCCGGTGCTTTCAGCAATTAGCTTTTTAAACATTTCAACGCCTCCTTACAGCCCGTACCAAGCCATCACAAGGCTCACCAGCGCGAGCCCGGAGACCACGGTCCAGTAGAATTTAAATACCTGCTCGATTTTGAGCCTCGCTGTGACGGCGTGGAGCAGAGAGATGCTCACGGCGGTTATCGCCACGCATATGGCGAACAGCACCAGCACGCTCAGCAGCAGGCTCAGCGCGCCCACGGCGGCGGGGGCAAGCCCCGTCAGAGCCAGAAGGCTTTCGATGCCGGAGCCGACGGAACCGAGAAACAGCGCGGTGAAGAGGCTGGTAAGGGTGAGCATCTTCACCGCGTGGCTGAGCTTGAACACGCCCAGCGGCGCGCCGCTGTACTCGGCCAGCAGACCCTCGCAGATCTCCGTCTCCGCCTCGGCGGCGTCAAAGGGGTGGTTGCCCGTCTCACCGGGGATGACCATCAGCAGGGCGACTGCTGCGGGGATCATGCTCAGCTTTGTTATGAGCGCCCCGTTTGCCGCCTGATAGGCCACTATATCGCTCAGAGAGAAGCACAGCCCTGTGCCCATGGCACTGCCCACGGTTTTTGCCACCGCCAGCAGCACCAGCACCAACGGCAGCTCGCAGGAGATGATAGTCACCATCTCGCGCGAGAGGCCGACGCCGGCATAGGGAGAGCCTGAGGCGGCGCCGCCGAGAATGGTGCTCACGGCGGGAATGAGCAGCAGGTAGAGGATAACGATAACGTCCGCCATGCTTTTAAAGGCGGAGAAATTGAAGACAGGAATGAGCAGCTGGATAACTACCAGCGCGGCCAGCCCCAGAAGCGGCGCGCCCAGAAAGACAGTCTTGTTGGCGACGGCGGGGATAATAGTCTCCTTGCCGCAGAGCTTGAAGAAGTCATAAAAGGGCTGGAGAATGGGCGGGCCCACGCGCTTTTGCATTTTTGCGACCAGCTTGCGGTCAATGCCGCACAGCAGCAGGCCGGAGACGCCGCAGAACAGGAAGCCGGGGAAAATAAGTATGTAGCCCAAATATTTCAGTGCTTCTAAAATTGTACTCATCTGCCCACCTCCTTAAAATACTATCAGCATGTAGAGCATTGCCAGAGCCAGAGCAACGACCGCCCACAGCGCGTAATCGTTCACAACGCCGCTGTGCAGATCGTGCATAAAGCCAAAGTAATGCCGCCAGTTGTGCTTGAAGCCCCAGAACAGATCCTCGCCGCCGACCTGGGAGTATACGCTTTTCTCGCCGCCGAAGAACAGATCGTGCTTTGCGTCGGGTTCACTGCCGCGGGCAAGGGCATTGACCTTGTCATACTTGCCGGAGACGGCCACAACGGTGAGCGCCAGCAGAGAGATGCAGAGCAGGAGCAGCCAAGAGATGGGATCCCAGAGGCCGACCTCCACAAAGCTGATGGCTGGAGCTGCCGGGGGATTTGCCATGACGCTCTGGGCGTAGCCGCTGCCCATAGCGGAGTCGATATACGCGCCGACGGAGAACACGGCCTTTGCCGCAGGCTCGGTGATATAGCTGGTGACAAGATTGGGGAAAAGACCCGTGACCACGCAAAGCAGAGCCAGAATGCCCATTGCAAGGCGCATGCCGAAGGGCACTTCCTTCACGTTCTCAAGCTCCGTGGGGAGCTGACCGAAGAATACGGACTGGCTCACCTTCACAAAGGAGGCAAGCGTCAGCACGCTTGTTACCAGGGCGATTATCGTCACCAGTAAAAAGCCGATGTTGCCGGTTTCCACGGCCTTCATGTAGGTGGCCTGATAGATCATCCACTTGGAGGCAAAACCGTTGAAGGGAGGTATGCCGCTTATGGAGAAGGCACCGATAAGAAACAGCGCTGTGGTATGCGGCATACGCTTTGAAAGGCCGCCCAGCCTGTTGAGATCTGTGATACCTGTCTGGTGCAGCACGGCGCCGGCGGCAAGGAACAGCAGTCCCTTGAACAGGGTGTGGTTCATAGCGTGATACAGCCCGGCGGAGAAGCCCAGAGCAGTGCACAGACCCACAGCCGTGAGCACGTAGCCTATCTGGGAGATACTGTGGAAGGCCAGCAAACGCTTGAAGTCATGCTGGACGAGGGCCATGGTCACGCAGACGAACATACTGACTGAGCCGAGAGCCACCAGCAAAAACTGCATTGTGCCCTTGTCCATGCACTGGAACAGGAAGTAGCATATGCGGATAATGGCGTAGATACCGGATTTGGTGAGAACGCCGGAGATTATCAGAGAGATCGACGCGGGGGCTGCGCCGTGAGCGTCCGCCGCGATGGGGTGGAAGGGCACTATAAAGGCTTTTGTCGAGAAGCCCACCAGCAGCAGCGCGAAAGCGACCTTGGTGGAAAAGCCCATGTTGCCGGGGATAATGGAGGCAAGCTGGGCAAGGTTCAGGGTATGGGCCTGAGCATAGAGCAGGATAACACCGGTCAGTATACAGGTGGAACCGATGCCGCCCACGACCATATACTTAAAAGCAGCCTCTACCGCGCCGAACACCTTGCTTCTGAAAGCCGTGAGCGCCACGGCACCAATGGTCATGATCTCAACCATGATGAACATGTTGAACATATCGCCCGTGAGCACAAGACCCAAAACGCCGCCGCAGAGCATGAGCAGCAGAATATAATACTGCTCGATATTGTCGTCATGCTCCATGTAGCGCAGGCTGTATATGGTCGAGACGAAGAGCGCCACCGTGACCAGCAGGGCGAAGAACAGGCTCAGCGCGTCGACCTCCAGCGCAATGCCGATGGCATAGCCCCCGGCAACGGCGCGGTTGCCCAGCCAGTAGGAGATTATCTCACCGTTGAGCATGACGGGCTTGATAAGATAGAGCAGCAGGCCAAGGCTGATGGCTGAGGCGAGCACCGCGATGGTGTTGCGGACGCCCTTCCTCCGGCCGAAGAGGGCAATGCAGAAGGCGCCGAAGAACAGAACCATTATCGAAAAGACAGGGAAGTGAAGATACATTGAAGCAGTCATCCTCTAAGCCTCCTTATCTCTCTGGTATCCAGAGTGCCGTACTGCTCCTCAAGCTTTATTACAAGCGCAAGGGTCAGCGCTGTGACGCAGGCGCCGATAACTATACTGGTCAGAGTGAGCGCCTGAGGGATAGGGTCAACAAAGTAGCTCGCGGCGGTAAGCTCGCCCTGAGTGAATATGGGGGCGGTGCCGCCGGGATTAAAGCCGATAGAGATTATCAGCAGGTTCACGCCGTAATCCATCACGCACATGCCCACAACAGTCTTGATAAGATTGTGCTTGAGCACAATGGCGTAAAGCCCAAGCGCGATCAGGAAGAACGAGGCGATATAGTTGAAGCTTGTCATATCCGCCCTCACTTTCTGCTGTCAACATCCTGCGGGAACAGGATGCTCAGCACACCGATGGACAGAACGATAGAGCCCGTGATAACATTGAAGGCCACAGCCTCGTCCATCCAGGCTATGGTACCGGAGCTTATAAGAGCGCCGATATCGCCGTTGAGGTAAAAGAGGTTTTGGCAGAACTGAGCGCCCAGCACAACGCCGGAAAGCGCCAGCACCACATAGATGATAAGCGCCAGACCCTCAAGGGGACGCATAAGATTCGGAGACAGGGCCCGCTTCGTCTCCTGATAGCCGTGGCCCAGGTAGATCAGCAGCACCGCCGCAACGGTGAGTATGCCGCCCTGAAAGCCGCCGCCGGGGGAGAGGTGCCCATGGAGAATTATGTAGAAAATATACACAAGGCACAGCGGGAGGACTTTATCGCAGCCGCAGCGCTGGATAACGCGCTTGATGGTGATGCCGTTTGGATTGCGCTCAACACCCATGACAGCGGCGTCGGCGTCCACAATGCTGTCTGCGGAAGAGCCAAGCTTGGCCTGGATCCGGGCAGAAAGATCAGTATTTTCCATTGCGGCGATCCTCCTCCTTTTCTTTGTCGGTCTTGCGCAGCAGGACGGTGACGCCGGCCACGGCGGTGATGAGAATGAAAGCCTCGCCCATAGTGTCGTAACCACGGAAGTCAAACACAATGGAGGTGACATCGTTCACCGCGTGTGTATTTGCCAGATTCTGCTGCACTATGGCAGCCGCGGCCCCGTCCGCGACGGAGTCGTCATAGCTGTCGGGATCCTGCTGCAGTTCATATACGGACACTGTTGCATTCGCGCCGTCATAGGTGGGGGGCAGCTTTCCCATTTCCACGCCCGCAGCGACGCACACGAACAGCACGACGCCGAGGCAAAGCCAGGTAAGAAATTTTTTCATTTGTTCTGCTTACCTCCTCTGATTTTCTTGAGAGTGACGATGAAGATAAGCGGGGTGAGCGCCGCGCCCACAGCGGCCTCGGAGATGGCCACATCTGGAGCATGCAGCAGCAGAAATTCCGCCGCGGCAAAAATGCCCGTGACCCCAAGCGCGATAACGGAGGACAGAAGCTTGTCAAAGCTCACAGCCAGCACGGCCGATACGACCATACCCAGCACGACGAGCACATTCAGCACGATAACAAGATTACTCATGGAAGTCCCTCCTGAAATCGTCCACCTGCATTTTCTTTGCAGGGCGTATCCCCGCGCGGTAGGCGCCTTTGGCAATGGCGTGCGCACCGACGGGGTTGATGGTTATGATGAGCAGCACGATGATGCCGACCTTAACGGCGGCTGAGGCACTGTGCATGACGCAGGCGGCATAGAGGATAGCGCCAAGCCCCACCCCAATCACGCCAAGGGTGGTGATGCAGGTGCTGGCCTGCATACGGCAGAAGGTATCCGGCATTTTCAAAACGCCGATAGTACCAGCAATGGCAAAAATCGCGCCCACGGCGATAAGAATATCAATAATCGTCCTCAGCATCGCCGAGCCACCTCCCTCTGTCAAGATAACGACCGACAAGCATCGTGTTGATGATGCCGAGCATCGCGCTGATAATGGCAATGTCAAGATATACGCCTCTGCCGCTGTAAAGCGAGTAGAGCATCATGGCCAGAGAGATGAGCACGTCCATGCTGTCTCCGGCGGTCATTCTGTCCGCTGCCGTGGGGCCTTTTATGAGCCTGTACATGTTCATGAGAGCCAGAACGGCAAAAAGGATGGAAAAAATCAACAGATCCGTCATTCCCATATCCTCCTTATCCATTTTTCCATTCTGCCCTTGATGATCTCGCCGGCCTTTTCGCCGTCGGTCTCGGTGACATCTATCCAGTGTATGTAATAGTATGTCTGTTCGCCCTGCTGGGCAATATCAAGGGTGATGGTGCCGGGGGTTAGAGTGATAGAGTTTGCGAGCATGGCCTCGGCATAGTCCCCGTCCAGATCAACGGGAACCTTGATGACCCCGGGATTGACCTTGCGGCAGCCGCCGAAGCAGCGCCGTGCCATGTCAACATTTGCTTTGATAAGCTCCCCGAGAAAAACGAAGACATAGACGATCAGTGAGCCGAGCCTTCTGGGGTTGAGCAGACGCGCCGGCTTTTCGTGAATGAAAAACCTTGCCGAGAACAGCGCGACCGCCAGAGATACCACCGCACCCATTATAAGCTCCTGACCGGCAAAGGACCATGTCAGCAGTATCCAAAACGCGTAGCAGAGAACAAAGGTGACGATGACTGCGGGTAATGTGGTCTTACGCAAGGATGAACCTCTCCTTCCTTAGTTTGGTAAACTCTGAACAAATCGCTCTCGCCAATTTATTCATAGCTTACCTTATTTTTAGCATGGAAACCGAAAAATTGTTTATTCTACCTTGAGATTTTCAACATAGAACTCCCGGCCGGCCGTCATTTTAAGCGCCGTGGAGCGGCAGCGGGGGCAGCAGGCGTTTTCTCTGTCCGCCGCGCCCTCATAGCCGCAGTCAAGGCAGAGAAATGCGGCGGGCAGGCTTTGAATATCGAGCACCGCGCCCTCCGCCGGGCTTCCGGCGGCAGCGATGGGGAAAAACTCCCTCAGGCATTGGGGGACTATCCCCGAAAATTCGCCCACCCGCAGGCTTATCTCCAGCACGCGGGTAAAGCCGTTTTTCCTCGCCTCGTCGTTTACTATGCTGATAATTCCTTCAGTTATTGCAAGCTCGTGCATTTATCTATCAAGACAGCTGAAGCACGGGTCGATGCTTGCAACGATAAGCCCCGCGTCGGCCACTGTGTTGTTTCTGAGCATGAAGGGCACAGTAGGCGTGTTCTTGAAGCTCGGCACATGGATAGATACCCGGTGATTATTGAGGCTGCCGTCGCCCACTACCATGTAGCTCAGCTGCCCTCTGGGTGCCTCGTGCCTTGCCACAGTCTGCCCTTCCTTTATCTTGGGCAGCTTGTTGCCCAGATTTATTGCGTCGTCCGGCAGGTTCTCCAGCGCCTGACGAATGATCTTTATGCTCTCATAGCACTCCAGCGCGCGCACGAGAACTCTGGCGTAGACATCGCCGCTGTCAACCACATGCACCTTGAAATCAAAATCGTCATATGAGGAGTAGGGCGCGTCGCGGCGCACATCCACATCCACGCCGGAAGCTCTGGCATGGGGGCCGATAGCGCCGAGGCGGAGCGCGTCCTCCCTCGTCAGCACGCCCACGCCCTTGGTGCGCATGGCAATGGTCTTGTCGGTCATGACTATCTCGCAGATCCTGTCCATAGGCTCTTTGAGCGCGGCGCAGGCCTGGAGGATCTCCCGACGCAGCTCATCGTCAATATCGCGCCGTGAGCCGCCGATGGTGACCATGGCGTAGTTGACGCGGTTGCCGGAGAGCTTTTCAAGCAGATCCATGACTATCTCGCGCTTATCCCAGATGTGCATGAACATGCTGTCATGGCCGATGATGTGCAGCGCTATGCCCAGCCACAGAAAATGGGAGTGCAGCCGCTCAAGCTCGGCGGTGATGACGCGGATATACTGCCCGCGCTTGGGAACCTCAAGGCCGTTTATCGCTTCCACGGCCATGGCGTAGGTAAAAGCATGGGAGTGGGAGCAGATGCCGCAGACGCGCTCCACCAGAACCAGAGTCTGTATGGCGTTGCGCTCAGTGGCAAGCTTCTCGATACCGCGGTGGTTGTAGCCAACAAAGACCTCCGCGTCCTTTATGACCTCGCCCTCGGTGTAGAGCCTTGCGTGTATAGGCTCCTCAAGGGCGGGATGGTAGGGGCCGACAGGCACGATATAGCTCATTTTATGCCCTCCTTAATGTTCTTTTCAACAAGCTCCGACAGGGGTGTGACCATGATTTGCCCACGGCCCTGCTCCTCCAGCATGTCCTCCGGCAGAAAGAGCCTTTGGGAGGTGTCAAGTCCCTCAAAGCTGATGCCGAACAGCTCATTGAGCTCGCGCTCCGGCCAAATTGCCGCCGTGTCATAGATATCCCCGATAGAGGGGACGGAGGTCTCGCCTACAACATGGTAGGATTCCACCGCGCTGCCGACGGCATAGTCCCATGATATATCCATCTGCCCCTCTTTGTTTATGAAGGCGTGGATCATCACGAGATACTGCCCGGCCTTGCGCATCCGCTCGGCAACGGGGACTATCTGTTCCTTGTCGATTTCGATTTTCCTGTACTCCTGCATTGACTTCACCTCTTATATTCTAAAAAACTTGTATCAGCATATTCTCGGAAGCTGCGCTCCCGTCAGCTTTTGGATCATCCTGCCGCCCCCTAAGAGCGAGCGCGCCACGACCTGACCCGGGTGCTTTGCCGTGACCGTGCCTATACATTGGGCGTTTGCCCCCTCCGGCAGGGAGCGGAGCGCCGCGAGCGCCGCGTCTTTCTCCTCCCGCGGCACCACCGCCGCTAATTTTCCCTCGTTTGCACAATAGAGCGGGTCAAGCCCCAGCATGGCGCAGGCGGCGCTGACCGCACCGTTTACCGGCACAGCGGACTCATCCAGCTCTATGCCAAGAGCACTGCCCTCCACAAACTCGTTGAGCGTCCCCGCGAGTCCGCCGCGGGTGGGGTCGCGCAGAACACGCACACCGGGGCAGCAGCTCAGTAGCTTGCCGGCAAGACGGTTGAGCGGCGCACAGTCGGAGATAATATCCGCCTCCGCCATGCCGCTTCGCGCGAGCATAACGGCTGTACCATGGTCGCCCACCGTGCCGGAGACGATGACCGCATCACCCTCCCGGATTGCACCGCGGCTCAGGCCGGGGTGCTTCAAAACGCCTATCCCGGCGGTGTTTATATATATCTTGTCACCTCTGCCGCGCTCGACTACCTTCGTGTCCCCGGTGACGATGCTGACCCCGGCGGCCTTGGCCGTTTCCGCCATGGAAGCTATCACCCGGCGCAGCGTCTCAAGGGGAAGACCCTCTTCTATTATAAACGCGCAGCTTAGAAAGCTTGCCTCGCCGCCGCACATGGAGATATCGTTCACCGTGCCGCAGACGGCCAGCTTTCCGATGTCACCGCCGGGGAAGAATATGGGGTCTACCACGAAGCTGTCGGTTGAGAAGACCAGCCGCTCTCCGCCGGGGAGTATCGCCCCGTCGCCCAGCTCCCGCAGAGCGGGGTTATCCAGCGCCGGGACTATCATATCGTCTATGAGCCGGGCGGTCTTCTTCCCGCCGCTGCCATAGTCAAGAGTAATAATTTCTTCCATTTTATCTCCATTCTGCCGCATATCGGCAGCACAAATGGGAACGAAACCTCCATATGCGGCTGAATGGAGATCGTTCGGCACGCCGCTTAATAATTAGTGTGATTTATCACACTCAGACTGTCAAAAAATATGCAACAAAGTAAAAATGAGAAAGCAGCGGGGGTGCTCGAGGGGGTAAGACCCGCCTCGAATTAAAATGAGCCGCAGCTCAAACGCCCGTCTTATCGAGCTTTTTGTAGTAGCTGAACTGCTAAAACTAAAACAACCTTGGTGACACTCAGCTTATCGAAAAAGCCCTTTTAGGACTTTTTCGATAAGCTGAGTGTGATCTATCACACTACCGCCTGATATTTATACGCCGCCGCGCAGGAGCCCTCCGAGGACACCATGCACGGGCCTATCGGGTCTTCCGGAGTACAGGCTTTGCCAAACAGAGGACAGCCCTGAGGACTGAGCCTGCCGGTGATGACCTGCCCGCAGCGGCAGGGGCTTGGCTTTTCCGGCGCAATGCTTATATTGAACTTCTTCTCCGCATCATATGCCGAAAGTTCGTCCTTAAGTCCAAGCCCGCTCATGGGGATGAGCCCAAGGCCGCGCCATATATCGTCCCTCTTTACAAAGCAGCGCTCAAGCATATCCTTTGCAAGCGCGTTGCCGCTGTCGGATACTGCTCTGGGATAGGCGTTTTGGAGCTTGGGGGCATTGTCGGCAAGCTGCTTTAGCAGCAGATACACCCCGAGGAGAATATCCTCCTCCTCAAAGCCCGCCACCACCGCCGGGAGCGAGAATTCCTCCGGCAGGAAGCGGAAGCCCTCCGCACCTATTATGCTGGCCACATGGCCGGGGCAGAGAAAGCCGCTTATATTAAAGCCCTCCGAGGCGATAAGCGCCCGGACAGCGGGCTCGACAGTCTTGAGCATCGACCAGACGGAGAAGTTTTTAAGTCCCTCCTCCGCCGCGGCCAGAACCGCCGCAGCCGTCCCCGGCGCGGTTGTCTCAAAGCCTACGCCTAAAAAGACGATCTCCTTATCCGGCATCGCCCGGGCGAGATCCAGCGCGTCCATTGACGAATAAACTATCTCCACTTTTGCGCCCAGCGCCCGGCGGCGCTGCAAACTGTCCCCCGGAGCGCTGCCGGGGACGCGGATCATGTCCCCATAGCTGGCGATGACGGTATTATCCCGCATTGAAAGCTCCAGCACGCTGTCAATAAGCTCCGCCGGGGTGACACAGACCGGGCAGCCCGGGCCGCTGACAAGCTCCACGCCCTTTGGCAGCAGAGATTTTATACCCGCCTTTGCAATGGCCATGGTGTGCGTGCCGCAGACCTCCATGAGCCTTGCGCTAACCGGCGGCAGTGAGCGGATGGCGCGCAGCAGCTTTTCGCAGCGCTCAGCTTTTGAGAGCATCGTCCACCTCCGACCAAGCCGCAATGTCCTCCAGAGCCTGCTCCTCAGGCAGCCGCTCTATGGCAAAGCCCGCGTGAACTATCACATAGTCGCCGGGCTTGGGGTCGGGAATGAAATCCACCCGCAGCTCTCTGCGCATACCCAGCGCCTCGCCAACGGCGCTCTTGCCGCTTACTTCTATTAATTTGAGAGGAATTGCAAGACACATTTCAGCCTCTCCTATTATATAGCTCCTGCGCCGCCATAAGCTGACCCAGAGCTATTCCCTCATCGTTGCAGGACACACGCCTGTGCCGCCAGACCTTGAAGCCCTCGGCTTCGAGCTCGGCGGGCAGGCGCTGCATTATATACATATTCTGGAAGCTGCCTCCGGATAAGACCACATCGCTTATCTCGCTTTGCTTCCGCGCGAATTTACACATTTCAACCGCCATGGCAATGAGCGTGTTCATGAATTTTGCGGCGGTCACGCCGGCGTCAAGCCCCTGACGCATATCCTCGACCATGCCTCGTACCATGTCCCGCCAGTCAAAGCGCAGCGGCGCGCCCTCGAAGGCGAGGGGGTAGCGCTCATCGCACTCGGCGGCGGCGGCCTCCAAAAGCACCGCGCCCTGCCCCTCGTAGCTGCATTGGGTCTTTATCCCAAGTATCGCGGCAGCGCCGTCAAACAGCCGGCCCATGCCCGAGGATAAGGGGCAGTTGAGCCCCGCCTTGAGGAGCTTTCCGTACATCGGGGCGTTTCCTATCCTCCCGGTGTCGCAGCCGCTCGCGCTCAGCATGGCAAAGGCAAGCCGGCCTATTTCCTTCACTGCCCTGTCCCCGCCTATGAGGGGAATGGGCAGGATGCTGCCAAAGCGCTCATAGCCCGCTCTATCGCCGATGAGGCACTCCGCGCCCCATACAGTTCCGTCCGTCCCGTAGCCCACACCGTCCCAGATAAGGCCGATGACCCGCCGGCGCAGATCGTTGTCCGCCATGCAGGAGACCATGTGCGCGTGATGGTGCTGAATTTGGTACAGCGGCAGCTGCTTCGCCGCGGCAAGGCCGCGGGCGTACTCTGTGGACAGATAGTCCGGGTGCATATCGCAGGCGACAAATCCCGGCGCAATGTCGAAAAGACGTTCAAAATGCAGAATCTGTTCGCGGTAGTTATCCAGAGTTTCGATGTTTTTCAAATCGCCTATGTGCTGGCTCTGGAACACATAGCTCCCCTTTGAAAGGCAAAAGCTTGCCTTCTGCTCAGCTCCGCAGGCGAGGGCGCAGTCAAGCGCCTCATCTGCCCGAATGGGGAAGGGCACATAGCCTCTTGATCGGCGGGCGGGGTACTCCTGCCCGTCCAGCACCCAGTAGAGCGAATCGTCGCAGCGGGTCTGAATGTCGCGGTTATGGAGCAAAAAGCCGTCCGCAATGCCGTGCAGCTTCGTGACGGCCTCATCGTTTTTATACATGATCGGCGTGTCGGAGAGATTGGCGCTGGTCATTATGAGCGCCTCAATATCGTCCCCAAATAGCAGATAGTGCAGCGGGGTATAGGGCAGCATCACGCCTATGCGCCCGTTCTCGCTCAGATATTCAAGCCCCGGTTGCCGCTTTTTGAGCAGCACTATCGGGCGGCGAAAGCCGGTGAGTAGCTCTTCCTCGGCGCTGTTTATCTCGCACAGGCTGCGCACGGCCTCCACATCGCGGCACATTATGGCAAAGGGCTTCTCGTCCCGCTGCTTTCTGCGCCGCAGCTCAAGGGCGACAGCCTCGCTGTCAATGGTGCAGGCGAGGTGTATCCCGCCAAGCCCCTTCACGGCGATGATCTTTCCGCTTTTCACATAGCCGCGTGCGAGCTCTATCGCGTCCCCGGGCAGCTCCCTGCCCTCGGCGTCCAGAAAGAACACATGCGGCCCGCAGTCCGGGCAGCAGTCCGGCTGGGCATGGTAGCGCCGGTTCTCAATGTCGTGATACTCCGCGTCACAGTCCGGGCACATGGGAAACTCCGCCATGGAGGTCTTGCACCGGTCATAGGGCACATCTTTTATAATGGTAAAGCGTGGGCCGCAGTTGGTGCAGTTGATAAATGGGTACTTATATCGCCGGTCATTTTTATCCCGCAGCTCCCGCAGGCAGTCGTCGCAGATACATATGTCCGGGGAAATAAGGGTGTTGCGAAACTGCTCGGTCTTGCTCTGGCGGATCTCAAAACCGTCATAGCCCACAAGCTCATCTGTGTACCGGCACTCGACATTCTCAATGACCGCGAGCTTCGGCGCTTTCTTTGGTACATCGGCCACAAAACGCTCCAGCTCCGACCGCTGCCCCTCCAGCTCAAGCTCCACACCGGAGGAGGTGTTTTTAATATAGCCGTTGAGGGAATAGCTGGTCACGAGCTTGTGGATAAACGGGCGAAAGCCCACCCCTTGGACTATCCCGTGTATCTGAATAAGCGCTCTTTCCATTCCTCATAGCCTCTTGGTTAAATAATTGACAAAAACATTCTACTACAAAAAATATCTATATACAAGTGCTGATTAAAATAAATCCAAAATATTTTTCCCAAGTCAAAAATTTGATAAATCTTCATTCGTCGGGCAAAAAGCCACAGTAATTCTTTGACAATTTTATTATACGCCCACGAGAAAACAAAATAAAGAAAAGTAATTTTTTTGACAAAAATTTTTGCCCGTTTTCGGGCAAAAACGGTGTTTTTTCAGACAAATGGATTAAATTGCCTGTATGACGACATGAGCAAAAGCTAAGCATTGGCTGAACCTTGCCCGCTTTTTATGAGGGCGCAGCCTTACACAGAAGAGACTCTGGAATGGCGCAACCCCTCCCGCCCGCAGGAGACCAAAACAAAATCACGACCCGGCGTAAGCGGTCGTGATTTTGAAAGGAGGAAGGAGCTGACGGATATGGAACTTTCCGCGCGTGCCTCCAGCTCACCGCAGAGCCCGGCGCAGCGGGTCTGCGGTGGAAAAGGAAAAAGGAAGGAACGACGCTTCGGTTTCGCCACGCTTGGTGGAGACGAAGCAAAGTGAGTTTCTTTTGACGCAGTGGAATGTAATCTGCTTCTTGCCTCCGAAAAAGTGAAAGCCGCGGTTTTCACCGCGGCTTTCGGGGATTTGCTTTTATTTGGAGTGAATGTTAGGTGACGGTTCAGGCAGCCTTTTTGTTGCCAAGGTATCCAACGAGATAGAAGACAACGCAGAGCGCGGCGGATACACCGTAGCAAACGGGCTTGATGTAGGCGGTGTTGGCGGCGCAGCTCAGGTTGTCGATGAGCATACCGGCCAGAACGAAAGCCATGACAACGGGAACGATGAAGTAAATGCAGAAGCGATAGAACTTATCGAAGAACGCGGAGTGTTCACCGTTGTGAACTTCATCCAGTATGTAGTTGGGCTTAAGCTCACCACCAATGCACAGCGCCATGAGCATAGCGCCAATGGGCATTGCAAGACCTTCAGCGATGAAGTCAAAGAAGTCAAGCCAGCAGTCGATGAACATCATGTAGTAGTCGCCGCCGGTGAGACCGAGAATGTCGGACGGGGCGATGCCGTTGGAGCCAAGACCGCAGACAGCGACCAGAATGGCCTCAATCATGATGGCAACGGAAACCCAGAGAACGGTCTTCTTGCGGTTGGCGGGCTTGCCCTTGGCGACTGCCTTGTCAATGAAGTAGGCAGAGACGACCTCCATCAGGGAGATGGCGGAGGAGATGGCGGCAAGCAGAACCAGCAGGTAGAAGATAACGCCGAACAGGGGGCCGGCGGCGCCCATGTTGGAGAAAACATCCTGCAGGGTGACGAACAGGAGCTTCGGGCCGTTGAGGACCAGCTCATTGGGAGCAAGGCCATTGGCAAGACCATTGGCAACGGCTGCGGGGATAACGGCGAGACCGGCCATCAGGGCGACGATGGTATCAGCCACAACGATAACAGCGGAGTTCTTGACCAGATTCTCTTTCTTGTCAAGATAAGAGCCGTAGGTGATCATAGCGCCCATTGCAAGGGACAGCGAGAAGAACATCTGACCGCCGGCGGTGCCGAGGACGCTGATAAAGTCGGGTGCTTCCGCAATAAAGCCGCCCGCCACAGCGTAGCCGGGAACGAACATGAACTTGAGACCCTCAACAGCGTGGGGCAGGGTCAGAGCGCGGATGATAACGATGATCAGCATCACAAACAGGGCGGGCATACCGACCTTGTTGAACTTCTCGATGCCGCTCTCAACGCCGCCCTGAACGATAAGCATGCAGATTATCATGAACAGGAGGGTGAATATAATGCAGCCGAAGGGGTTGGTGAGCATTGAGCTAAAGGTTGCACCGCCGGTGATAGCGCCGCCGAAGATGCTGCTGAGGCCAAAGCTCAGCTCGGCAAGGTTGAGGGACATGTACTGGATGCAGTAGCCGCCGAGGACAGAATAGAAGCTCATGATAAGGAAGGGAGCCAAAACGGCAAGCCAGCCTATCCATGCGAATTTCTTAGAAGCCTTTTTGTATGCTGCGATGGGGTTGGTGCCGGTCTTACGACCGAGAGCCAGCTCACTGACCATGATTATCATACCGACAAAAACTGCCAGCAGCAGGTAAACTATCAGGAATGTAAAGCCGCCGCTCTTACCCATCTTGTAGGGGAAGCCCCAGATGTTGCCGAGGCCAACAGCAGAACCGATTGCGGCAAGCAGGAAGCCTAAATTACTTCCCCATGAACTGCGATTGTTCTCCATAAATTTCTCCTTCTTTTCATTTTGATTTCCTTATAACCAAAAAATGCGGCAATCGCAGCCCCAAATACTACGCCCCGCAAAGCACTAAGCGTATCCACGGCGGGTCATTCAGACCGGACAGCTTCAAAATCCGGCAAAAAAACCACTGCGCCGTAAATACTTTTGGAATAAAGTGGCTTTATTATAACATTTCACTTGCATTTTACCAAACTCTACATTATTATGAATGTAATAAGTTTTTGTAATGGATACCATTGAATCATGAGAAAGAGAAATATTTAACAATATGGACGTGAAGAAAGTCAGTGCCCTGCTGACGGCGATAGAAAAAGGAAGCCTCACCTCCGCGGCGGCGGAGCTGGGCTATACGCAGTCGGGGCTTACGCACATGATGAACACTCTGGAGGCCGAGCTGGGCCTGAATCTGCTGGTGCGCAGCAAAAGCGGTGTGCACCTGTCTCCGGCGGGGCAGGAGCTGCTGCCCCATATGCGCGCGTTGGTGGACGCTTCCACTGCGTTGGAGAGCAGCGCTGATAAGCTGCGCATGAGGGATTTTTCCACCCTGCGTCTGGGGACGTATTCGAGTATCACGCGCCAGTGGCTGCCCACCATCCTGGCGGAGTTTCGATGCAACTGTCCGGACACGGACGTCAATATAAACGTCTGCCCCATTACGGAAATATATGACGGGGTCAGGGGCGATGAGTTTGACTGTGCCCTTGCCAGCTATCAGGAGTCGCTGTGTCAGGGCGTGAACTGGGTTCCCCTGATGGACGACGCGCTTTTGGCCGTCCTGCCCGGCTCGTGGGAGGAAATGGACAGATTCCCCATGCAGAAATTTGACGGTCAGGAGTTTTTGATGCCCTCGGCGGGCTTTGATCTGGACATTCTGCCGCTGTTCGCCCTTGCCGTTGGGCGGGTGCGCCCGGCCATCAGGTATACCAATCTTGATGACGGCGGCATAGTATCCATGGTGGAGCATGGGCTTGGCGTCAGCATTTTGTCCGACCTTATAATGCGCGACATGACAGAGAACGTCCGCACTGTGCCGCTGGATCCTCCCGCATGGCGCTCTCTGGGTATAATCTACGGCGAGCGCAAGCAGAACGACAAAAAAGTGCGCCGATTCGTGAAATGCGCTCAGTCCGCCATAGCAAGAATGTACGGGAAGAATAAGGAGAAGTAATAAACGGCGGCCTCAAATTTTGAGGCCGCCGTTTGAGGCTTGTCAGCTCCAGTTCCCGGAGACGCCGTCTGGCGCGTCGGACTCCCGGTCAAAGGTGCGTTTGTCTGAACTGCGCTTTTCGGCCCGTTCATCGTGGCCGGTGAGCACCGGGGCGGGCTGCCGCTCGGTCTTTTTCTTTTTTGCCATAGCACTCAACCCCCTATAAGGCACAAAATAAGCCCGTAAACCACGCTGGCGCTTACGCCGTAGACTATTACAGGCCCGGCGATGATGAACATTTTTGCCGCCGTGCCGGTGATAAAGCCCTCTGCTTGTGTCAAGTAAAGACCAACAAAAAATTTTCTGATGTATTTTTATGGCGGAGTTCGCCGTTATTTTCTTGTTCAGCTTGCTTTCCCGTTTACCTGATTCAGCAATTCTACTGCAAAAGCATCTTTGCATGTCAAATCAAGCTCCAGCCTGCCATCAGCATATACATGAACTCTATTTACCAGTTTTCGTATTACCTCCGGCCTATATTCCGATAATGCCAAAACATCTCTTGCAGTACCCATTACCTTTTCCATTCTCTCAATTTGGGCTTTCAGAGTTTCCAACTCCTCTGTGTGATCTTGGAGCATTTTCTGCAGATAATTGGCTTCCTCCTGCCTTTCTTTCTGTCTGCAAATATATTGTTCCCTCGTAAGTTTGCCACATCGGTAATCCTCATACAAATCCAGCTTGCCGCCAGTTAAGCCTTGCAGTTTCTTCTGAAAGGCTACGATTTCTTTTTCTAATTCTGCGATCTGACTGTCGCTGGATGCCTGTTCCTGAATGTGCTTGTCAATCAATAATCGGGCAAGCATTCGGATAGTGCGCAAAGTATTCTCCTGCAATAACTCCATGGGCACATAAAGCGATGCACAATCAGAATCCGAAACATTTCTTGCTTTCAGGCAAAACAGATGCGTAATTTTCCCGTTTGCTTTTTGCAGCTTTCGTCCGCAGTATCCGCATACGAACAGATTATCCGCACGATTTCCAGCCGTATTGGAATTCCTCGTTTTCATCCTTGACTGCAAAGAATCTCTGGCTGCACAAAAGGCTTCCTGCTTGATGATCGCTTCGTGCGTTCCCTCTACTACAATCCACTGCTCTTTAGGCAGTGGCTTTGTTTTGTTAGTACTGATCCCAACGCTCTCCCGCGTCCCAGAAATCATCTTTCCGGTATACCGCTCATCGCTCAGAATCTTACGGACTGTGGAAGCCAGCCAAATGGATTCTTTCTCAACAACCCGTCCGTTATAGGCTTGCCCAAGTTGTTTTTTTCGGACGACAGGAGGGGAGATGTCTTCTTCATTCAACCTCTGTGCAATTTCGGAAGTGCTGAGTCCTTCTATGCAGAGTTCAAAAATCTGCTGTACCACGGGGCGTACTTCTTCATCAACAATCAGCTTATGCTTATCCCGAGGATCCAGTTGATAGCCGTAAAAGGAGCCACCGCCCCAGTACTGTCCACGGCGGTTTCTTGTCTTAATTGCACTGCGTACCTTTACGGAAAGATCCTTGCTGTAAAGCCCGTTAATCAGATTTCGCAGGGCAAGCTCTAAGCCTCCAGTCGTCCCTATATAGTCACTGCTGTCAAAGTTGTCATTTACAGATATAAATCTTGTTCCGAAAAGTGGCAGAATCAACTCAAGATAGGCACCGACCTCCAGATACTCACGCCCGAACCGGGACAAGTCCTTAACCATGATACAGTGAATTTCCCGCTGTCGAACCAGAGCCATCATGTCCATGAAGCGAGGCCGGTTGAAATTGGTTCCGCTGTAGCCGTCATCGCAGAATTCAACAATGTCATATTCCTGAAGCTTTGGGGTTGCACGATAGTAATCCATCAAAAGTTTTCGCTGATTAGCAATACTGTTACTCTCAGTTTTGCTGTCGGAAGTTCTGAGGTCTGCGTCTTCCATGGACAAGCGTATATACATGGCAAGTTTTCGCTTAGACTGCATATCGCACCTCCTCTTTTTTTCGTATTGCTGCCAGATGAATCACCTCGTCCAATTCATCACGGAAGTTAAATTTTACTTCGACATGGCCGTCGTGATACAAAACCATTTCATCAATAAAGGCGTCAACGATTCGTTCATCCAGCGCATCTATGTTCCTAAATTCCTCCACCAGTTTTGCAAAACCGCCTGCCATAGCATATGTGGGGCTATACTTCTGAGCTTCCTTTTCAAGCTCTGCAAGGAAAATACGGAGGTCGTCTGCTTTTTTTGCGAATTCTTGTCCCATAAGCAGATAGTCTTCCTGCGTAATTATGCTGTTTGCGTAGTCTTCATAAAGGGACGCTTTCAACTCCATATAATGAGCAATCTGCTTCTGAACAGCATGGATTTGCTCCTGATAAATCCGGTATTTCGTTTTGCTGCTTTCCTTCTTGTTCAGAGCTGAAATCAAAGCTCTGGCATCCGTAAAAAGCTGTATCTGCGTTTGAATCAGCTTCAGAGCAATAGATTCAACATCCTCCTGCTTTACAGCTTTTTTTGTACAATAGGAAGAATTGTAGTTTTCATGCAGCGCACAACAATACCAGCCCTTCCTCTCGCCATGATGATTTTTCTTGTATCTTAGAAACATTGCCTGTCCACATTCTCCGCAGCGCAGGTGTCCTTTGAAGATGCTTGCCTTTTTGCTTTTACAGTTATACTTTGCAACTTGCCCATGGGCTTTCTTAGTTTCTTCAAAATATGCCTGCGCTTTGTTGAAAAGGGTCTCTGTTACAATCGCTTCATGCGTGCCCTTGGTGATAATCCATTCATCCTGCGGTACAGGATGGCTGCCCTTTATGCCACCAGCATGAAAATCAGAGCGGAATTTGCCACCTACCATCCAACCAAGATAGATCGGATCTTGTAGAATTCGCTTTACCGTCTGCATATACCATCTGGAATTCTTAAACTTATCTGTTTTCGCAATTCCTCGGTCATACATCAAACGACCAGGCGAAGCCACACCCCTGGCATTGAGTGTGGTCGCAATATAATGCAGCGTATTTCCGGCAGAGAGCAGTTCAAACATTTCTTTTACCACAGGTGCTGCTTCTTCATCCACAATCAGGCAATGCTTGTCCTCCGGTGACAGCCGATAGCCATATGGTGCTTTGCTTCCGGCAAACTTGCCCTGTTCCTGAATGGAACGCATCGAGGAGCAGATCTTTCTGGAAATATCCTTTGCATACATTTCATTTGCAAGGTTTTTCAGCTGAACGGAAATATCCGCTTGCTGGGTCAATGTGTCAAACCTGTCCGTTATCGCAATAAAGCGAACTCCAAAGAACGGGAATACCATTTCAATGTATTCGCCTGACTCCAAAAAGTTACGCCCCAGACGGGAAAAGTCCTTTACGATGACACAATTCACCTTACCATCCCGAATGTCGTTCATCATTCGGGAGAACTCCGGACGCAGAAAATCTGTGCCGCTGATATCGTCATCGCTATATATGTCATAAATCTCGATGTCCGGCTTCTCTGCTACAAAATCCTTCAGCAGTTGTAGCTGATTGCCAATCGTATCGGCTGCGCGCTTACGCTCTGTCTCCACAGAAATTCGAGCATAGAGTGCAGCCGAAAAGGTTTTCGTAGCGGCTTGTTTTACGGTTGCATCTGCCACGCCGGTGTTTTTTCTACTCTTCCTCGCCATTTTCAGCTCACTCCCTTCTTCTCTGTATTGTATTCATCTACCTGTTCCAAAAGCGTCAAATAGTCCTGAGCATGCGTGAATGTGATTTCTATTCGCTTACCTTCGTAAATCTGTATTTTTTCGATGCACTGGGCGACCACGCCTCTGGTCAAAGCCCGGATATTCCTATGCTCCTTAAAATCGCTGATCCATTGCTGTGAAGAATATCCTGTTTCAAAATATAAGGACAGTTCCTTTTTTACCTGTTCCTGTGCAAGGGAAGCATCGGCAATGCGCGCATCATACTGATCACGGATGTCCAAATAGTCATCTTTGGACAAAATTCCATCTTTCAGATCTTCATAAGCAGAAGTTTTCAATCGACGGTAGCGATTAAGATCCGCATCTATTGCAACAAGCCTATCCTCCAGTTTCTTCGTACTTATGCGCTTCATAGGAGTATTTCGTATGGCTTGCAAACACGCATCCAGTTCTACAATCATTTGAATATGCTCCTGTAAAAGAGCCAAAACCGTCTCTTCCAGCTGTTTTTCGGGGATTTGGTGGTTGCTGCAGGAGTGTGACTTCTTATGTGTGCCACAGACATAATATGCAAATTTCTTTCCGCCGGATGTTGTGGTTTTACGAACCATTGTCCCACCGCAATCTCCGCAGTAAATCAATCCGGCCAGAGGGAATACCTTCTCCTCGTGGGGCGATGTCCGCGTATCCAGCTCCAACAGCCGTTGTACAAGAAGGAATATTTTGGGCTCGATAATCGCCTCGTGGGCATTCTCAACAATTACCCACGCATCCTCTTCTTTTATAACAACTGTCTTTATTTTATAATTCGGCCTTGTCCGGACTCCCTGAATCAGCGTCCCTATATACACAGGATTTGTCAAAATCCTGCGAACAGCAACCGCTGACCATTTCGCCTGCGGATTTGTCTTGAACATGGTCTTATAGGAAAGTCCCTTGCTCCGTTTATACTCCATAGGAGATAGAACGCCCTGGTCTGTCAGTTTCTTTGCAATCGCATCCTGATTCATTCCTTCCAGCTTCCAGCGAAAAATATCCTGAACGATCCCTGCCGGATAGGCATCAACCAGAAGTAAGTTTTTATCTTTATCGGATTTTTGATATCCATATGGCGCAAATGCTCCGATAAATTCCCCATTTTTCCTTTTCACCTGAAGCTGGCTGCGGATCTTGATGGAGATATCTCGGCAGTAATTGTCATTCATTAGGTTCTTTATCATGATGCTGAAATCATCAGAACTGCTTTTGGTGATAGTGTCAATCCCATCATTGATAGCGATCAGCCTCACGCCATAATAAGGAAAAAGACGGTCGATATACTTTCCGGCATTAATATACTCCCTGCCGAAGCGGGACAGATCTTTTACAATAACGCAATTGACAATTCCAGCTTTGATGTCATCCATCATGCGCTGAAAATCCGGGCGTTCATAATCTGTCCCTGTATATCCATCGTCTTCTCGAATGGAAACAATATTGATATCTGCTTTATCCCGGACAAAATCCAGGATTAACTGTCTCTGATTAGAAATACTGTTGCTCTCCGCTTTCTTTCCTTGACTGGATAAGGCATCCTCCTTGGAAAGACGCACATAGATTGCAGCATTGTAAACTGTACACTCGTTCTTTTCCATGTTCTCACTCCTTCGATAGATTGTCAGCTTGCCGACATCGTAATCTCCGGGTGAGTATTAGATTCAATCCGGTTGTATTGTAGCACAAACCCACATGGAAATCCACCCGCTTCCCGAAATTACCAAAAATTGCCAGAAATTACATTGTCCGCAAAAGATCTTCAATATTTTGCTGAAACGATGGTCCGTCCTTTTGGTAGTTTACTTTAACTGCGACATCGCCGATCCGGAAACAATACGGGTTTCGGATTTGCTTCACAAAATCACCAATTCGTTCCGCGACGGGAGCAGTATCATCAATATGCACAGAATTCAAATCAACGAGATCTCTTTTATCAACATGGCGGATATCCACTTGCTTCATAGATTCTATTGCCTTTAGGGTCATTCGATGCTCCCCCTTCTTTTCTTTATAGTAATGATTGCCATTTTTCCATTTACCTATTCGCAAATGGTCTTCAAAATTTAGAGCCCTCACACTCCGCCTGTGGCTGGCAGGTCCATAGATATTTTTCTCCCCGCCTTCATTATGGCCGGGCCGCGAATTACGGAAGTCTCATAATCCCCGGGCGGATCGTCGCGTTATGCGGATGCCGCCCGCATATCAGTGCTCATGAAGCTGCTCGCCACGCAGCCGGATAGCCGCTCCCCGGCCCGGGATCGTAGAAGTGAAGGCTATGAAATTGTCAAGGTACATGAGGCTGGGGATGCCTTCATTTATAAAGAGCCTTCCTTTTTCGCCAATCTCGAAAGAATCGAAAAAATATTTTGAAAACGGCCCCGGATTTTTCCGAGGCCGTTGTACTCATGCTACTAAATAGAAAACTTTGAAATGCTAAGGGCAATATGTATCAGGATATACTGCCTCAGATCTTCATCCAGTTTCCCATCTACCATACTGTATTTGTTGATCAGGGGAGCGTATAATTTCAGTATTTTTTCCAACGCCTCATGGCCGCCGGACACCGCCTCCAGCAAAATCAGTCTGAATACATCCCAATCCATTATTCATCACCGCCCTTCGTGAGTGCCTTACGGAGTTTCATCAGCGCTTGATACCGTTGATCGTACACATGCCGCGGGGAACAGTTCAGGATTCGGGCAATCTCCTCTGGTTTTCGCTCCTCCACGAACAACATCGTTAATATTTGCTGACGCTTGATTGGAAGATTGGCAAAGGCTTCTGCCAGCCGGTCTTCCTCAAAATCAAAGGCGGACGGGGAGACCCGTTCATACGCCTCTCCACCTGAGACAGGCAGCATTTCCTCCGGTAGTTCGTCAAGGGACACTGTTTCAATCCGGGGCTTTTGACGCTTCAAGTATTTTAGTCTTGCTCTGTAAATTGTGGTTTCCAGCCAGACTGTGAATCTGGCTCTCAGTTCATATCGTTCCAGCTCCTGCTGATGGTTCATAATTGCCTCCTTTGAGGCACACCACCAAGGCAGAAGTCAAGGCACACCATGATGGCATGCCTTGATGTTTTGATTTTCTCTTACCTGAAACTTAATAAATGGCGTTTAGTCTGTCATATTACCCCCCCTTTTTTTCTGAAACAAAAAACGACCATACTACAATTTTCTTGTAGCATAGTCGTTTAAGAATCATAGCGAATCGGCCAATCAGCTGTCGGCACTCGGCTTTTGCGCATTTTACGGGAATACGCAACGCTTTTACTGTGTGAATTTTTCAAGAGAATCCAAATAGCTCATCAGGCTTTCACAGGCCCGAATCCGCTGCTTGACCGGGTACTTGTCAATACGCTCCGCAATCTCCTTTAAGTAGACCATTTGCGGCTGGGCATAATTTTCCCACAGCAGCTGGTCTACGGTAACGGAAAGCGCATTGGCAATACGCACGATCATATTCAGACTGGGAATCCCTCTGGCATTCTCAATCTGGCCGATGTGGCTGTTGCTGCATCCGCATTCCTCGGCAAGGTCTTCCTGACGCATACCGCGCATCTGCCGGAATCTCCTGATGTTCTTGCCTATCGCTGCATAGTCCATGTCTCCATCTTCTCCTTGCTCTATGGCGGCTTTGATTACTGCATTTGCACATTCAGGTGTGCGTTCACGCAAAGCCTCAGAACTGCCTGCATAAGTCAAGTGCGGAATCCTGCTTTTATCACCAAACAAGAAGTATTTGGGATTAAAGAATACGTGTGTCACATTGTGCGGATCGCGTGCATACAAATTCATGTGATAGTTTTTTCGATACGGATCTGGTATATCATCCGAATCCGCCAATTCAATTTCACATGATGTAATAGTCAAAAAATCAGGGTCTGACAAATCGGTGTGGTCGATCAAAAATTCATGGTCAGTATATGCCAGTACAGGATATCCATCTGATTTATATATTTCTTTCAGCTGTTCAGGCGTCAATTTCCCATCGGATACAGTGCTGTGGCAGTGAAGATTTGCCTTGAAAAAACTCATTCCCTCAGGAAGTAAATATTTCTTCATAATTTTCCTCTCCAAACGCATGTAGAGCTATTTTGCGTTTCTCTAATATGTTATAGAGGGAATAAATTTTGCATCTTATGCCAAATATATTCCCTCTATAATTCTCTCAGTCATATATTGGAAACTCAGCCCCATGCCATACCGGACTCATCAGAGCTTTACAATTGCTCCGTTGGTAACCAAGGTTTCCTGCAGCTTGGGAACATCCAAATCTGCAACACGGATCTGTTCTTTTACTGCCATTGCTGCAGCGGTACCTGCTGCTTCGCCCAGAGCCAAGCAGCAACCCATAACACGGAGAACTGCAAGAGCATAGGAGTCAACAGAGATGGAACGACCAGTAACAATCATACCATCGATATTTTCGGGAATCATTGCACCGTAGGGAACGCCAATTGCATGCTCAACAGGCTGGAAGTAGAGACCAACACCGGAGAGATGAATATCGCAGTTGTAGCCGCCCAGTGCAATAGAGTCATCGGGAATATTCAAACCAACGATGTCTTCACGGGTAACGGTGCGCAGACCCTTGATTCTGCGGCTCTCGCGTACACCTGCAAATGCACCGATATTAGCAATGAAGCATTCGGAGAAGCCGGGGCAATACTTGCGGAAGAAGCGAGTCAGCATAGCGACCTGACGGTAGAGTTCGTCAGTTGCCTTGCTCATCTGCAGAGGATCGGTGGGATCAACGTCAACTACACGGCTGGCGTTAATCAGATACTCACCCTTGTTGGGCTGAGTTGCGAAGATAACACGGTCACGGGGAATATCAAACTCGCCTGCTGCCTTTGCCTTCTCAATGAATTCACCGAAGCAAGTTACATAGATGGCGGGAGAGTGGAAGAGATATTCCTTATCGTAGTGCATGCCATAGGTTGCGGGAGATTTATATGTATCGGGGTTTTCTTCAATGTACTTCATGAACTCTTCGGTGTTTACACCGCCGAGACAGAAAGTAAGGCTGACGGGCTGTACCTTGCCTGCCTTGGAACGACCGGGGTCATATGCTTCCTTCTTAGTCTGCTCAGAGATAACCTCATTGAGTTCTTCGGGCTGACCAAGTTCGAATTTCGCACCTGCCAGATATGCAGCGTGAGCATCACCGGTAGCATCAACCAGAACAGTGCAGTCAACATCGTAAATCCAGCTACCGGAAAGGAAGCTCGCACCTACTACAGCACCGTTGACAACCTTAACTTCAAGAAGAGAAGCGCTATAGAGAATTTCTACACCGGCTTCAACACACTTCTTGGAAGAAGCAATGCGCCACCACCAGGGGCTGACGGTAGTGATAGAGTTGTGGAGGGGGCAACGCAGATCGCCAAAGGCGAGGCCTTCCGCTGTCAGTTCTCTGACTATCTCATCGGGAATACCGCCGACAACCTTGTTGAGCTGTCTGTCCAGTATGCCGAGGGCGGGCATGCCGGTGGCCATCAGGCCTCCAAGACCGCCGGTGCGCTCGACAAGAAGAGTTTTGCTGCCACCTCGGGCTGCAGCGATGGCTGCGGGCACGCCTGCGGTACCGCCGCCGACTACGATTACATCATATTTACCAAGATTTTTGTGGTTCACTTTATCCTTCCTTTCCACAAACGTTATTGAGCAGGGGAGAGCTAAGAAGTGTAACGGTTATGAGCAGTATCTTTTATAGTTCTTTCTAACCTCAGTGGATATTTCCTCCTGCGCTGATTTTACAGCTATTCAATTACCTTTACATCCTCAAGGGCGGCTATCTGTCCAGCGATATCTGCCCACCGGGATCTTTTGATAATCTGAATGTGCAGCACAGCACGATAACATTGGCTACCGTTTTGCTCAATTATCCTGATGACTTCCAACCTATGAAGCCTGATTTTATTTTTCTTTATTATATTGACAACATTCTGTATGCAGGCGGAATGGTTATACTCTACACAGATACTGACGTTACTCATATTTTTACCCGTCCTATCTTCTATTTTGGCAAAACTCTCTCCATTACTTTTTCTGCCAACTCATCCATCAAACCCAGATCATACACAGTTTGCAATACTGTATAACGATCACGGACTTCCTTACAGTACAGGAAAGTATTCCTCAAAAGATCTTTATCTACATTTATCTCTGCCGGGGTGCAGGGGCATCCAGCTTCGCGTAGTACTTTCTGAAGAGTTTCTGCCGAAGGTAGCATACTGAGTTGCTGGACAATATCGCCCCAATGCTGTTGCATACTACAGATACGTTTCATACGCCCATCTGGGTCATTCTTGTTTGATTTTAGCTCAAGGTCTATGACTTCCTGTGCTGCATTACCATAAGCTTTGCGAATTTCTTTCTCCCATTTGGTGGTATCATAGCATTTGGCAAGTAAACGGGCATTATCAAAATCCACATCTACTTTAAGAAGCTCTTCTACAAGCATGAGCACAAGTACCGTGGCAACTGCCACTTGTTCACCGTGCATAGCAAAGGGTGTGCCACGCTGATCACCTATGGTTTCCCAGTAGTGAGACATGTGGTGCTCCGAACCAGAGGCAGGGCGAGAATTACCATAAAGACTTATCGCTGTGCCTGACAACACAAGCCCGTTCATTACTTTGCCAAGAGCCTGTGCATCCCGAGTTTTAAGCTGAGGGCTGACGGCAATTACTCCGTTCACACAGTCCTTTATCAATTCAACAATATGCGGGCAGTAGTGCTCTCCGTTTATGATGCGGGCAAGCTCCCAGTCATTAATGCAGGTGATCTTACCTATCAGGTCACCAAAACCGGCCGCGGACATACGGTATGGTGCATTTTCAAGTATGTCAGTGTCGCCGATTATGGCTTCGGTATTCTTTGCCTGCATGGTAGTCTTGAGATTGTTGACATTCATAACGCCTATACTGGCTGCAAATCCATCCATAGGCGCAGCCGTGGCAACCGTGAAGCTCGGCAGGCGCAGTTTGAAGCTCATATAGCGTACCATGTCGCTGATGGAGCCGGTACCGACAGCAATAATCAAATCACAATCTGCGGGCATATTGATTACAAGCTCACCCAACGTTGCCTCGTCATAGCCACTGTGCCGAATTATCCGGGCGGTTGCAGAAACTCCGCTGTCATCCAGCAGCTTCATACAGTGTTCGCCAGCTATTCGATATGTAATTTCATCACAAACGATAAAGGGTCTCTTATATCCAAAGCGATTGAGCAGTTCAGGTAAGGTATTTAGCGCCCCCGGAGCAATATTTACTGCCTTCACAGGAGCATAATGAGTTTTTCCGCAAGAGCATTCGAGCTCAATATTTAGGTATTTCTCAAGACACTCAGGTCTGTCATACATTTTCATGGTCTCATTCTCCACGATTCAAAAATCATCCTCAGCTTAGATAGATAAGGGTTAAAGTTATTAAAAACGAGGTTGTATGTCTCAGCATACACTCATCATATGTTAAAGCAAACGAGGGTACAAAATCCCAGCAGAATAGAGGCAATCTGGCGCAGGCTGAAGCTCTCACGCAGTATGATTTTGTCAAGAAGTATGGAAAAAATCAATGATAATGCGTTGTAAGATGCAAATAAAATTACTCCTTCAATTACAGTAAAAGCGTATGTGTACAACAATTGGAAAGCAGTCAATACCAGACCTGCGGCGGCTGCCGTGGTAATGGCAGCACGGTTAATTTTATAGCTCTCTTTGCAGTTATATTTTCTGAGCAATGTAAGGAGGAGCACCGAAATCAATGCGGAGCAACTAAAAGACCAGGCTACAAAGGATGCGTTCTCACCGGCATAAGGTGTTGAACCGAAAACTTTAAACACCACATTCACAAAACCATTAGCCAACATTGCTGCGAATGCCAGCAGAAACCAGGTCTTTTCGCCTTTGTTGGCATTTCGTATATTTCCGCTGACAAAGAGCGTAATTATCATGAAAGCGAGACCCAATACTCTGAGTCCAGTCATTTCTTCCCCGTAGACCAAAATAGAAACCAAAATTGGTATGATTGCTCCAAGGTTTGCTATCATCATGGTAAGAGGAACATTTCCTCTCGACATTGCCTCCATGTACATCGTCTGAAAAGCAATCTGCAGCAGAGCAAAAACCACACCGTAAGCAACAGTAGCCGTGCTGCAGCCAAACAAATTACCGGATAAGAATAGCGCTGCAACAAAAAATATAAGGCCGTTGAATTTTATGGCATCGCTCAGAGTTGTAACATTTTTCTTTGCAAACATCCCCTGTAAAACGACCTTCAAGGGAGCAAGCAGCGATACTGTTCCTATCAATAACAGTTCATCCATTTCTTACCTCTATATACTTCAGGCGCACGGAGACTAATGCTCCGAGCGCCAGTTTTTTTGCGGCTGTTATCTCAGCCCTTTTTCTTTGAGATATTCAATTACCCTGTCGGGATGGTTGCAGAGCGCCATTGTAACACCGTTATCTAGCATGTTCTGAAGACATTCACAGCAGTCGGTCTTTTTCATGCTGCCATCAGAGCAACGGCTGTAGCCGTCCCAACTGGAACACCATGCCCAAACCTCAACGCCATAGTTATTTTTGAGCTTCTCGACATTTTCGGGATTTACATCCTGGCAGGCATTGTAGCAAAGAGCCTCAGCCTTTTTCACCCCGTCGCCCAGCAGGCAGCCGAAATTCTGCATACCGTAGAATCCGTCGGGAGATGCCTCAACCATAAAGCCTCTGTCATGCATCTGAGCAAGACCGTAGCCGTTGAGTCCGTTGAAAATGACTCTGCCTTTGTAGCCTTTGCTCTCCACTATGTCGGCAACTCTATTTGCTATGGTGCCGTCATCTGTCTTCATGTCGATGTTAAACATCAGCTCAGGGAATTCGTCCAGCAACGCACACATCTCCTCAAAGGTGACTATACGTTCTACCATGGGACGCTTTGCAAACTTTGCCGCCATATTGTAGCCGCGAAGTTCTTCAAGAGTGTAGTCTGCAAGCAGACCCACGCCGTCAGAAGTACGCTCCAACTCATAGTCATGGCAGATGACAGGGATGCCTTCCTTTGAGCAGACCACATCCATCTCTATCATGTCTACACCGAGTTCTGCTGCGGCGCGGAAACTGGACATTGTGTTCTCAGGGTACTCTGCTGCAAAACCGCGGTGACCGCAGACAACAAATTTACTATTAAGATTATGTATAGTCATGTCATCCTCCAAGTCCGTAAACCATGCTGGGAAGGAAGGTGATAATCTGGGGGAATGCAATCAAAATCACCAGAACAACAGCCATCACGAGCAGGAATGCCCAGCTATATTTGAGGAATGCCGGTATACTGCATCCTGTAATTCCGCAGGTGATGTACATCATGCCGCCGAAGGGAGGAGTAAGAGAACCCATCGCGATATTGATGATGATTATGATACCAAATGCTACCATGTTTACACCATAGAGCTTTGCCATAGGAGCAAGCAGAGGAGTCATGATGAGAAGCAACGGAGTACCCTCAACAAACATGCCAAGGAAGAGCAGCAAAAGGTTTACAATTATCATAAATACCACAGGGCTTGTGGTGAACTCCATCAGCATGGCTGTGAGATTTTGGGGGATGCGCTCCCAGTTGAGGTAGTTACCGAAGAGCAGGGAGGTAACAATCAGCAGCATAATGCCGCCGAAAGAATAGGCTGCCTCCTTGAGCATGGCAGGAATCTCCCTTATTTTGACGTTCTTATATACAAATATGGCTACAAAGGTGGACAGAACTATCATGACCAAGCCGCCTTCGGTGGGGGTAAACCAACCAGAGCGGATACCAATAATCATTGTAAGAGGCATAATAAGCGACCATATTGCCTCTTTGAGTGCCACGAAAACTTCCTTTAAAGTAGCCCGTCTGTCGCGGGTGCTCTTCCAGTGATACTTTTTTGCATAGAAGGCAACAACTATCATCTGTGCAATGCAGAGCATAGCTCCGGGGATGTAACCGGCAAAGAACATCTGACCGATACTAACTTCTGCCAAAATCGCATAGTTTATAAGGCTGCCGCCAGGAGGAATGATGGGTGCAATAAGTGATGAGGCAGCAGTGATTGCAGTGGAGAAGGCCAGGGGATAGCCGTGCTTTGTCATCTCGGGAACAAGAATCTTGCACTGGAGAGCTGCATCAGCAGAGGCAGAGGAACAGACTCCGCCGTTGAGCGTGGAGAGAACAACATTAATCTGACCCAGTGCGCCTTCTCTGTGACCTACCAGCGCATCACAGAAATTCATAAGCCTTTCTGTTATTCTGCCGTAGTTCATCATAATGCCGGCAATAACGAAGTATGCACCGGCCATTTTAGTCAGACCCATTATTTGTGTGACAAGGGTCTGTATCATGTTGGTTAGCTGATATCCATCAGTGAGGAAGCCGAAGTACAATATGCTTGCTGCCAACATTGAAACTGCGACCGGAACACCGAGGAACATCAATACAAGAACAAATAGAACTGGGATATATGGAGTCATTCTTCTTCCCTCACTTTCCAGACGGGTACATACTTGCAGCTTGGCAACGGCTCGCCTTTTCTGAAGAGATTAATTATCTGTACAATCAGGTCAGTGAAATTGTACAGTGTCATAATAGAAAAACCAATGCCCAAGGCTAAGTGCATATAAGCATAAGGCACATGAGTAACATTCAAAGTTCGTATGAAAGATCTGCCCATCAGTTTCCATGAGAGGAATGCGACATAACCGATAACTGCTACACTGACGGCAGAAATAAGCACTTCCATCACTTCGCGGGCTTTTGCGGGCAAATGGGAGAGAATAAAGTCAATGCGAATATGCGCATCGATCCTGTAAAACTGGCCTCCGCCCACATAAGTAATCCACAGGAAGCCCATCAGGGCTATTTCGTTGAGCGCAGGATAGTCTCTGCCGGTAAGTAAGCGACTGACAACATTGGCAAGCAGGGCAAGTACCATTATGGCAGAGCATATTACTATGATAATATCAATTACTTTGTCTATTTTCTTATAGACCTTTCCATAAAGAAATTCTAAGAACTTCATAGGGAGCCACCTTTGCTTTTTTTAGACAAGATAGACCGCGCCCAAAAGGGGCGGTCTATCCTTTTCAATGTACCGATGATATTTAGATTATGCTAAGAATTTCTTAGTAACCGAGAGCTGCCTTGATCTCTGCAATTTCTGCAAGGACTTCGGAACCCATGGGGCTGGCTTCGATTACAGGCTTAACTGCTTCCTGGAAGGTGGAGAAGTCGGTGATTTCGATAACTTCAATGCCATTTGCCTTAGCCTCTTCCAGATAACCGTCAAGGTCAGCATTGGTCAGCTCATTGCCCTCAGCAAGAGCAGTATAGAATTCTTCTTCAATAATAGCGCGGTATTCTTCGGGGATGCTCATCCAGAAGTCATAGCCTACGAAGAAGCCTGCGTTGTCCAGAATGTGCTGAGTCAGAGAGAAATACATCTGGTGGGGCATCTCCCAAGCGCTTGCACTAACGGGGGACTTGTTGGTGCCTTCAAAGCCGTCAATTATACCAGCCTGCATGTTGCTGTAAACCTCAGACCAAGGACCGGCCATGTAATTTGCCTTAAGTGCCTTAAAGGTTTCAATGTAAAGAGTACTGTCAGGAATACGGATAGACAGACCTTCAACATCAGCAGCGGTGTAAACGGGCTTGTTTGCGCAGATGCTGCGGTAGCCGTTGAAACCGTTGTTGCAGATGACATGGAGACCAGCATCATTTGCTTTGTCGACGATTTCAGCCCACAGATCAGACTTAAAGAAAGCATCAGCTATCTCGAGGTTTTCATACAGGTAGGGAAGGTAAACAGTGGTGAATTCGGGGACATAGTCAGAGAAGAGGTTGCATGCGGTGTAGTAAATAACATTGGAGCTGCTCATAACAGCCTCAATACCTTCTGCATAGACCAGCATCTGACCATCGGGGTAAACCTGAATGTCAACCATGCCGCCTGTGCGCTCTTTGATGATTTCACAGTGTTCAATCATCTGCTTTACTTCGTGGTTGTTGGAGCCGTTGGTGGTGGTCAGCTTGATAACGATAGGCTCTTTTACTTCTTCTACAGCAGGAGCCTCTTCTGCGGGGGCATCAGCCTTGGGTTCTTCCTTTGCGCCACATGCGCAGAGGGTAAAGACCATTGCGAAGGCCAAAAGTAATGCTAACAGTTTTTTCATTTTTTTCTCCTTTTATTTATATTTTTTGTATTGCTAATGGCGTATAGTCCTGTCGAACGGGTATACCCATAAATGCACTATTTATTCTCCATCTGTATTCGTTCGATTATTGGAATGAGATCGAGCATTGTGTCAACTATGTAGTCAGCCTGACTGAGATCTTGCGGGTTCTTTCCGTTGTCGGTAAAACCTACGCTCAACATTCCTGCGCGGTTTAGTGCGAGGCAACCGGATGTGCTGTCCTCTATGCCTAGCGCATGGCATCCTTCTATGCCAGCAAATCGCTGTGCAACAAGATAGATGTCGGGATCGGGCTTTACTGCGTGAACATCGTTTTTGGTAACCTTAACATCAAACAAATCCAGCACACCCAAATACTCCAATATAGCATCAACGAAGCTTACATCCGAGCCAGAGGTGACTGCTGTAGTATATCCGTTTTGCTTCAGATAATTAAGGAGCTCCGTAAGCCTTGGTGCTTCCGGCTGCTTTGCCTCCTGTACATATTTAGCAACAAGCGCAAACTGCTGGGACACCAGATTTTCAATGTCCTGCTCGGGAAGTCCGAACTTTTCTATCACATGGGCCCAGAACAGTCGGTTCGACCTTCCCACGTAGTATTCGAGGTCAAGATCGCCGACTGCTCCGAAACTCCTGGCAATTTCTGTTTTTGCTCTGGCGTGTGCCCATTCATCGTCAATTATGGTCCCATCAAGATCAAAAGTAACTAACTTCAGCATAGGCATCTCCCCCTTACTGTCCTTGTGTGAGTTCATTTTATTTGTAGGTTGGTAAAACGTCAACTTACGAAAATAGGCTAAAAGACTCAATTATTAGCGTCTATTTTGTCACAACAATTAATATTAATTAATAAACATATTGATAATATTAACCGTTGTGCTTTTTGCACGAAAAACACAGTTCTAACAAGCTAAAATGTGACGTAATGCAAAGCTGAGCTAGGGTATTTCATGTAACTTAATTAATATTATTAATAATTTTTTGATAATTATTTTTAAAATCTTGATTTGTAGTAATTTTAGGTT
>DKYJ01000028.1:0-13669 GCA_002493305.1 Clostridiales bacterium UBA7103
GTTGAGCTGGCCGGAGACGGTGAGCCCGGCGCGCTTGCCGAAAAAGTCCTTGCTGTCGTCCACGGTGCCGTCCTCCCGGCGGGGAGGATCGTTCAAATCGAGGGTGGTGACGCGGAACATCTCGCCCGCGCCCTCGCAGTCGGAGCCGGTGATGATGGGGGTGTGGACATAGACAAAGCCCCGGCTCTGGAAAAACTCATGCACGGCGGCGGCGGCAACGCTCCTGACACGGAACACCGCGGAAAACAGGTTCGTGCGCGGGCGCAGGTGCTGAATGGTGCGCAGAAATTCCACGCTGTGCCGCTTTTTTTGCAGGGGATAATCCGGCGTGGACTTGCCCTCGACGCTGATTTTGGAGGCTTTGAGCTCAAAGGGCTGCTTGGCCTCCGGGGTCAGGGTCAGGGTACCCTCAACGATGAGGGCGGCGCCCACATTCTGGCGGACTATCTCGTCGTAATTATCCAGAGCGGCTCTGTCCAGAACCACCTGAAGGGGCTTAAAGCAGCTCCCGTCATTGAGCTCCACAAAACCGAAGTTTTTCATATCTCTGAGGGTTCTCACCCAGCCGCAGACGGTGATCTGCTTACCGTCAAAGACGGCGGGATCGGCGTAAATGCCGGCAATTTTCTGTCGCTTCATCGTAAATCTTTCCTCTCACGGCGCTGCCGCGCCTCTGCTTATAGTTTGCCCGCGTATATTATACACCGCGGGCGGAGATTTTCAATGCTCAGAATATAAATTCCACCGGGGCTTTGTAATTGCAAAGTTCCACCTGCTGATACTCTCCGCCGGCTTCCCCGTCCCGCGTCCAAGCTATGGGCTTTTCAAAGCTGAATTTCGCATGGCGGGTATGGAGAATGATTATCCGGTCGTTATCAAAGCGCTGGCTGAGAACGCTGGCGGCCATGTTGCCGAAGTTTATCATGTCTCCCGGGTCTTTTACAAGTACGAGCTCGCTCATGCCGTCGCCCAGACAGACCATCTCCTCCCGCAGACGGACTATACCGGCAACGGAGGTGGAATTTGACATACTGCCATAGACAAGCTTTTCCTCAATAACACCGTCATCGTACTCGACTCTGGTGTTATACGCCTCTATCTTCGGAAGCTGAGCCATACCCTGAAGCACATAGGCCAGGTGGCCCAGCGCTTTTTTCTGGTTCTGGGGCGTGGCATAGCTGACTTCGGTAAAGGCGCCGAAGGCCGCAATATAGGCAAAATAGCTCTCGTTATTGAAGCCGCCCACATCAAAGGGGTGGGGCGTGCCGCTGAGGATGCGCTTTGCGGCGGCAAGGCAGTCATTCTTCGGCAGGGCGAGAGTGGTGGCCACATCGTTTGCCGTTCCCATGGGGATATAGCCGACCTTCGGGCGCTTTGAGGGGTCGGGGATCTGCATAAGGCCGGACATGACCTCGCTCAGAGTGCCGTCGCCCCCGATGCAGGCGGCCGTATCGAAGTTCGCCCCGTTCTCGGCGGCATACCGGATGGCATCCTTCGGCCCCTGGGTGAAGAAGAGGGTCGTGGTAAAGCCGCCGTTATCGAGCGTTTGGAGCGCTTCGGGCAGGTTGAATTTATACCCGCTGCGCCCGGCGGCGGGATTTATTATAAGCATCAGCTTCTTTTTCATGCTGCGATTTTCCTTTGTTATATGATATCTGCCATTTTACCGCAGACGAACCAGATTCGCAATAGACAAAACGGGCGAGGCATCGAATAACAGCAAAGGGACGCAGTTATCTGCGTCCCTTTGCTGTAAAGCTTTTCGCTCCACTGTTGCTTGCTCAGGCCATCTCGTTGAGCTTGAGAGTCATCGCGGACTTCTTGTGAGCCGCGTTCTTCTTGTGCAGCAGCCCCTTGCCAGCCGCACGGTCAACAGTCTTAACAGCAACTTTATAGGCACTGACGGCTGTTTCGCGGTTGCCGTCGGCAACTGCGGCGTCAAACTTCTTCATCATAGTCTTAAGTTCGGTCTTCTCAGCGCGGTTCTTGGCTCTGAGCTCCTTGGACTTCTCATCTCTCTTGGCAGAAGATTTGATGTTTGCCATGCTTGTATCGCCACCTCCTCCTATAAATCTGAATCTCGAGTCTACATAACTCGCGTTTTGAAATTATAACAAAGAAAGCCGCTAAAATCAAGGGTTTTTTTCAAAAAACTTATATTTTCTAATAGTAGGAGAAAAGCACCGTTTTTGGGGCAAAATATAGTGTATTCAGAAGCAGAAAAGGGGGCTTTTTTATGTTCAAGGGAACGCGCACAGACCTTGCCAGCGAAGCGAGAAGTCTCTGGCAGGAGAATGCCGATAAGACAAGCAAACTGTCCGGCGTGACCGCTAAAGAGGAGCAGCTGCGGGGCATACCGGTAACGGCGGTTGAAATTCTGGACAACAACGGGGCAAAGGCGCTGGCTAAGCCCGTCGGCAAATACTACACACTGGAGTTGGGTGCAGTCATTGGCCGCGGAGCGCCGGAGTTTCCTGAGGCGGCGGCTGCCGTGGGTGAGCTTATCGCCCGCTGCTTTGAGAATAAGCCGCCGGAGCTGACGCTCATCGCATCTCTGGGCAATCCTAATATCACGCCCGACGCGCTTGGCTGTCTCGCAGCGGAAAACGTGCTGGTGACGCGGCACCTCAAGGAGAGCCTGCCGGAGCAGTTTGGGGCCTTCCGCGCCACGGCCCTGTGCAGGACAGGGGTTTTGGGCACAACAGGCATTGAGAGCGGCGCGCAGATAAAATACCTGTGCAGCGAATTGAAGCCCGACTGTGTAATTGCCATCGACGCGCTGGCCTGCTCAGACATTTCACGCCTTTGCCGCACGGTGCAGATAAGCAGCAGCGGCATCGCCCCCGGCTCAGGCGTTGGGAACAACCGCGAGGCGCTCAACCGTGAATATCTGGGTGTGCCGGTGATAGCGGTGGGTATGCCCACAGTCATTGACGCGGGCAGTCTCGCAGGAGATGGCGCGCAGGCGCTGTTCGTAACTCCCCGGGACATTGACTGTTCCGTGCGCGCGGCAGCGAAGCTCATCGGCTACGGCATTGATCTTGCTCTGCATGACGGTTTGACCGTGACGGATATTGATATGCTGGTGGGTTAAGATGTTTCACGTGAAACGGTGTTATGTGCAGCGAAAGTATATAAATTCCCGCCTTTGCTCCCCGCCCGCCGCAGAGCCCAGCGTCAGCGGGTCTGCGGCGAAAAAGAAAAAGGGAAGGAGCGCGACGCAGTTTTCGCCACGCTTGGTGGAAACGGAGTGAAGCGAGTTTCTTTTGACGCAACGGAAAGAAATTGCTTTCGTCTGATGTGTTTCATGTGAAACATTGAAAAAATTCAAAAAACACAAAAAGCCGCAATTAGTTTCATGTGAAACATTGAATTTGAAAAATTTTCTGTTATAATATGTGACGCAAAAGAAAAAGTTGATAAAAACGAGGGTCTGGAGCGCGATTTTAAGCCGGCTCTATCAGTTGAGGAGATGTAGAATGGCAAAATATATTGCTTTTGCAAATCAAAAAGGCGGCGTGGGCAAGACCACCTCCTGCGTCAACCTCTCCGCCGCGCTCAGCCTTATGGGTCAGCGGGTTTTGCTTGTGGATTGTGACCCTCAGGGCAATGCCAGCTCCGGCATGGGCGTTTCAAAAGAGTGCCGTCCCAACAGCTACGATCTGCTTGTAAACGGCGTTCAGGCGGCGGACTGCATCGTACATACAAAATATGGGGACGTTATTCCGGCTTCAAAGGAGCTTGCCGCCGCTACGGTGGAGCTTATTCAGGTGGAAAACCGGGAATTTGTACTCAAAAATGCCCTGCAAACCCTGTTCAGTGAGTATGACTATGTGTTTATTGACTGTCCGCCCTCGCTGGAATTGCTGACAGTGAACGCGCTTGTTGCGGCGGATCGGGTGCTTATACCGATGCAGTGCGAATATTACGCACTGGAAGGCATTGCGGATCTGCTGACGAGCATAAAGCTCTGCAACCGCAGGCTCAATCCCCGGCTGTCCGTGGAGGGGATAATCCTCACCATGTATGACTCCCGCGCAAGGCTCACCACACAGGTGGCGGGAGAACTGCGCAGCTTTTTGGGGGACAAGGTCTTTGACACGGTGGTGCCGCGCAGTGTGCGCCTTTCCGAAGCGCCCAGCCACGGGCTGCCGGGCGTGGCCTATGACAAAACAAACCGGGGTAGTCAGGCTTATATGGCGCTGGCCCGTGAATTTTTAGAGAGGAACGGCTAAGATGGCGGAAAAAATGAAAAAAGGTCTCGGAACGGGTCTTGAGGCGCTCTTTGGCAGCAACAAGCTCCTTGACGACGAGGGTGAGGGCGAGCTTCTTACTCTGCCCATAAGCAAGGTAGAGCCGCGCCGGGAACAGCCCAGAATGTATTTTGACGAGCAGTCGCTCAATGAGCTTGCCGACTCCATATCCCGCTACGGTGTTATTCAGCCGGTGACTGTGCGAAAGCTCCCCAGCGGCTATTACCAGATAATTGCAGGGGAGAGGCGCTGGCGGGCTTCACGCCTTGCGGGCCTGACGGAGATCCCCGTGCGCGTTATTGAAGCGGACGACCGGCGCGCCTCCGAGCTGGCGCTGGTTGAAAACCTGCAAAGGGAGGACTTAAATCCCATTGAGGAGGCCAAGGGCTACCAGAGCCTTATTGAGGACTTTGGTCTGACCCATGAGGAGGCGGCAAACAGCGTTGGACGCTCCCGCCCGGCGATAAGCAACAGTCTCCGGCTTCTGAGCTTGTCCCCGAGGGTGATGGAGCTGGTGGAAAAGGGCGAGCTTTCGGCCGGTCATGCCCGCGCCCTTGTTCCTATAGAGGACCCAGCTTACCAGCTTGAGCTCGCGCGGCAGGTGATAAAGAAAAACATGTCCGTGAGAAAGACGGAGCAGCTTGCCTCCGCCGCTCAGAAGCAAAGCAAAGCCGCTCCGGCGCTTTCCGGTGACGGTGTGGATTACGCCGCCGAGGTGGGGCACGCGCTTTCCTCCGCTCTGGGCAGGCGTGTGGTTCTCCACGACGGAAAGAAAACAGGAAAAATCGAGCTTGAATTTTACGGTGCGGACGACAGAGAGGCGCTTATCGCCGCTCTCGGCAGCTTAGGTTATATAAGAAAAGAGGAGATTAAAAATGCTTGACATTAAGTTTGTAAGGGAAAACCCCGATATCGTTAAGGAAAACATCAAAAAGAAATTTCAGGACGGAAAGCTTCCAATGGTGGATGAGGTCATCGAATTGGACGCGAAAAACCGCGCCGCTATAACCGAGGCAAGCGACCTGCGCGCCAGCCGCAACGCGCTCTCCAAGCAGATTGGTATGCTTATGGGGCAGGCAAAGAAGGATCCCTCCAAGCTTGAAGAGGCGGAGAAGATAAAGGCTCAGGTAAAGGCTAACGCGGACAGGCTCCAAGAGCTTGAAGCGCTTGAGGATCAGTACGCCGCCCGTATCCATGAGCTTATGCTCCAGATTCCAAATATTATCGACCCCTCCGTGCCCATCGGCCCGGACGACAGCTGCAACGTTGAAGTCCAGCGCTTCGGTGAGCCGGCAGTCCCGGATTTTGATATTCCCTATCACACCCAGATAATGGAGAGCCTTGACGGCGTGGATATGGACGCGGCAGGCCGCGTCTCCGGCAATGGTTTTTACTATCTCAAGGGCGATATCGCAAGGCTGCACTCGGCAGTGCTGGCATATGCCCGTGATTTTATGATCGACAAGGGCTTTACCTATTTTATACCGCCCTTCATGATACACGGCAATGTGGTCGAGGGCGTCATGAGCCAGACAGATATGGACGCCATGATGTACAAAATTGAGGGCGAGGATCTGTATCTTATCGGCACCTCCGAGCACTCCATGATAGGCAAGTTTATTGACCAGATCATTCCCGAAAGTGAGCTGCCCCAGACACTGACCAGCTATTCTCCCTGCTTTCGCAAAGAGAAGGGCGCCCACGGCATTGAGGAGCGCGGCGTTTACCGCATCCACCAGTTTGAAAAGCAGGAGATGATAGTCGTCTGCAAGCCGGAGGATTCCATGAACTGGTATGAGAAAATGTGGCGCTACTCCGTGGAGCTGTTCAGAAGTCTTGAGATACCCGTGCGCCAGCTTGAGTGCTGCTCCGGAGATCTGGCTGATTTAAAGGTCAAGTCCTGCGATATTGAGGCATGGTCTCCCCGACAGAAGAAGTATTTTGAGGTCTGCTCCTGCTCTAACCTGGGCGACGCTCAGGCACGGCGGCTTAAAATGCGCGTCAAGGGTGAGGACGGGCGCAGCTATCTGCCCCATACCCTGAACAACACCGTTGTCGCTCCGCCCCGTATGCTCATCGCCTTCCTTGAAAATCACCTTCAGGCCGATGGCAGCGTTACCATTCCTTCAGTTCTCGCGCCCTACATGGGCGGTAAAACCCTGCTTACACCTAAAAAGTAATAACGGAGATTAAACCATGAAGAAATTTTTCAGTGAGTTCAAAACCTTTATTATGCGCGGCAATGTGCTGGATATGGCGGTCGGCGTCATCGTCGGCGGCGCTTTCGGTAAAATAACCACATCTCTGGTCAACGATCTGCTTATGCCCCTCATCAGCTGGCTCTGCGGTACGCGCGATATGAGCGTATTGAATTTAGTCGTGCGTCCGGCGGAGATAGTTGACGGGGAAGTAGTGCGCGAGGCTATAACCATAGGATTTGGCAGCTTTGTGGGCACGCTTATTGATTTTATTCTTATTGCGCTGGTGGTCTTTCTTATCATCAAGGCCGTTAATAAGGCTCACGAGATGTTTGAAAAAAAGGAGGAGGAAGCCGCGGCAGAGCCGGAGGCAGACCCCGCCCCCAGCACCGAGCAGCTGCTGGCCGAAATTTTGGAAGAGCTTAAAAAGCAAAATAAGGACTGATCATAAAAAGTACAGGAGGAAAAATTTCCGCCTGTACTTTTTTGTTGGGGCGCGCTGTGTCAAAATCTCCCCTTAGGCATAAGCAGGCGGCTTCGCCGCCGGCTCTCCTCAGGGAGAGCCAAGGTTGTGCAGATTTTAAGTTCCTACTTTATATATATTTTTATTCTTGTTTTTTTGCTTGCAATGGAGACTTGCTTTTGGTATAATGTAGAGGTTAAAGTAGCGCTTATTGTGAGGTGAAGCAGATGAACTCTCTCAACGATATCTGGAATGAAATACTGCGTATACTTTCTCAGCAGCTTACTCCAACCGCTATAAACGCCTGGTTTTCCGATTGTGTGCCTGTGGAGATTGAGGATAGCCACCTTGTCATACACACACCCACGGATTTCAAGCGCAGCATTATCGTCTCCCGCTTTGGGGACACGATAAAAAAAGCTCTGTCAGATCTGTTTTCCTGTGATTTTGATCTGCTGGTGCTGGCCGGGGACGAGCTGAGTGATTTTGAAGCCAAACGGGCTGACGAAGAGGACAGCTTTCTGCCGGAAATTGAGGGCTACACCTTTGATAAATTTATAGTCGGCAGCTCCAATAAGTTTGCCCATGCCGCCGCGATTGCCGTGGCGGATAAACCGGGGAAGGTTTATAACCCCCTGTTTATATATGGCAACTCCGGCCTAGGCAAGACACATCTGCTGCTGTCCATCGGTCAGGCTATTCACGCCAAAGAACCTCAGGCTAAAATTGCCTATCTCAAGGGTGATGAATTCATTAACCAGATGATAAAGTCTATTAAGGACGGCACGGCAGAGGAGTTTCGCAACAAATACAGAAATCTTGATTTGTTTTTAGTTGACGATATTCAATTTCTGGCTGGGAAAGAGCAGTCTCAAAATGAGTTTTTCCACACTTTTAACAACATCTTTGAGGCCGGGCATCAAATAGTGATCACCTCCGATAGACCGCCGATAGAGATGAAGCTGCTGGATGACCGCCTGCGCACCCGCTTTGAGGGCGGCCTTATGGCGGACATTGAACCGCCGGATTATGAAACGCGCGTGGCCATAACGAGAAACAAAGCTGGACAGTTTGGGCTTATATTATCTGAAGACGCGGTGGAGTACATTGCCAACAATCTCACCACCAATATAAGACAGATAGAGGGCGTCATAAAGCGCCTGACAGCTTACAGGGAGATTCTTGACGAGGCAATAAATATTGACTCCGTAAAGCGGGCTATAAGGGATATAACCATCATGGGTACATTTATTCCTACGCCGGAGATCATAATCCGTGAAACTGCCCGTTATTTCTCATTGCGCGAGGAAGACCTGCGCGGCCAGAACCGCTCCAAAAATACCGCAATGGCAAGGCAGATTTCAATGTACCTCATGAGAACGCTGACAAATCTTTCCCTTAAGGACATCGGCAAGGAATATGAGGGCCGCAATCACGCAACTGTCCTGAGTTCTATAAACAAAATCGAGGACATGCTTCCAAACGACCCTTCAATGGCATCTACCATAAGGGATATCACATCAAACATAAATTCTCTTTGATTTTTCCACAAATCTATGTTGAATGTTGGGATATGGAATGTTGAAAGTATAAATGGGAGATACGTGTGTTGAATAAGGTTTAGAAATTCTAAAAATTTTCAACACGAAAAATGCTTGATCTGCGCGCTTTTGAGGTGGTTTTCCACAAAAAAATCGTCTAATACTATTAATACTAAAAAATATTATTTATTTATACAGAGGAGATAGAAAAAATGAAAGTCTCTTGTGAAAAGTATATTCTTCAGACTGCCTGCGCTACTGCTGCCAGAGCGACCGCTTCAAAAAGCCCCATACCCGCGCTCGAGGGGCTGCTCATTGAGGCAGGAGCGGATATAAAGATAACAGGATATGACCTTAAAAAAGCTATATACACACACGTGGCAGCCGAAGTCGAGGAACCAGGCTCTGTTGTTGTCGGCGCACGTCTTTTCGGAGAGATGATTCGCCGTATGCAGGACGGGATAGTGACCATTGAGACTGACAGCAATGACGGCGTTAAGGTCAAGTGCGGCAAGAGCGAATTTAATTTCAAGGGCATCAGTGCAGAGGATTACCCTGAAATACCAAATGTTGAAGGAATGAATCACATTTCCCTCGACCAGAAGCTTTTAAAAAGCCTAATAAATCAGACTATTTTTGCCGTTTCTACAAACGACATGCGCCCTATATACACCGGCTCCCTCTTTGAAATTGAGGGAGATAAGCTGAATCTTGTCTCCGTTGACGGATACCGCCTTGCAAAGCGCACAGAGACTCTGGAGGACGCGGAAATCGAGGATTGCAGCTTTGTGGTGCCCGGCTCGGCGCTTTCTGATATCGAGCGCATATGCGGCGACGGTGATGAAAAGGTGATGATATCCGTTGGTGAAAAGCATATATCTTTTTCTATCGGCGGAACCGTGGTCGTGACCCGGCGGCTCGAGGGTGAATTTCTGAATTATAAAAAAGCCATTCCTGAAAATTTCAAGATAAAGATCCAAGTGGAAAAGAACCAGCTTATGGAGACAATTGATCGTGTCTCCCTGATAATAAGCGAGAAAAACAGCAGTCCTGTGCGCATGACCTTCGGTGATGGGACTATTGACTGTCTGTGTCTGACACCTATCGGCAAGGCGGAGGACATATGCCTCTGCGAGGGCAGCGGCGAGGGGCTGGAAATCGGCTTTAACGACAGATATATGACGGATGCCTTGAAGGCCTCCGGCACAGACAAGCTGCTTGTCTGCCTCAATACGCCCTCCTCACCCTGCGTCATTCAGGCGGCGGACGAGAGTGGGAAGTTCACTTATATGATATTGCCAGTGCGTCTGCGCTCCGGGGACTGAGTTTTGAAAAATATGGAAAAAATAGTAATAGAGACTGAATATATAAAGCTGGACGCACTTTTAAAGTTTGCGGCGCTTGTAGGCACCGGGGGCGAGGCAAAGTATGTCATCAACGAGAATATGGTTAAAGTCAACGGTGAAATATGCACCCAGCGGGGAAAAAAGATACACCCCGGGGACAGGGTGGACTTTGCCGGGAATGAGCTCTTGATCGATAAAGCATGAGAGTTGAAAAAATCGCGCTCAACGGCTTTAGAAATTACGGCTTTGAGACGGCGGAATTTGACAGCGGAACAAATGTCATCTGCGGACAGAACGCCCAGGGCAAGACGAACCTGCTGGAAAGCGTTTACATGCTCTCATGCGGCCGGAGCTTCCGCACGAGATTTGACAGGGAGCTTGTGGGCTTTGATTATTCCTCGGCGGATATTCTGGCCGATGTTTACAGTCACGGCAGGCAGCAGACGGTAAATCTCCGCCTTATGCCCGGCCAGAGCAAGCGTATTCTTGTAAACGGTGTGAAGAAAACCGCGGGAGAGCTGTCGGGGCTTATGAACACGGTGCTTTTCTGCCCGGACGATTTGAACCTCATAAAAGAGGGCGCGGCCGTGCGCCGGAGGCTTCTGGATAACGCAATAAGCCAGATACGTCCCAGATACGCGGAGATTTTGTCTGAATTCAACCGCTACTACGAGCACAAGACTCGCATATTGAAGGACTGGCGCGAAAAACCCTCGCTGCTGGACACGCTGGATGAGTTTTCGGACGGTATGTGCAGGGCCTCGGCTCAGCTTATACGGTACAGGGCGGCGTTTTCCGCAAGGCTCAATGAGGCCGCGCCAAAGATACACAGGGAGTTTTCCGGAGAGAATGAGGAGCTTGAGATATGCTACCGCACGGTAAGCACGGTTGACGATCCATTTGCCCCGGCAAAAGAAATATATTACCGCATATGCGACCATCAGGAGAAGCACCGGCAGGCGGAACTTGACAGCGGACAATGCCTCACAGGGGCGCACAAGGATGATCTTGAGATATTCATAAACGGCAAGAGTGCGAGAAGCTTTGCCTCTCAGGGTCAGACAAGGACGGCGGCGCTTTCGCTGAAGCTTGCCGAGCGGGAGATTTTTCTCGCGGAAACGGGGGAATACCCCATTTTGCTGCTGGACGATGTTTTGAGCGAGCTCGACGTGAAACGGCAGGAGTTTGTGCTCAACCGCATAGGCGGCGGGCAGACCCTGATAACCTGCTGCGAGGATGAAAATATCTCCGCAAGAACCGGGGGCAAGCTCATATATGTGGAAAAAGGCAGGATACGCTGATGTATCTGCACCTTGGAAAAGGCACAGTTGTAAACTGTGGAGACATAATAGGAATATTTGATCTGGATATCTGTTCCCAGTCCCATCTGACGAGAAAATACCTGACTATGGCTGAAAAGGCCGGACAGGTCGTAAATGCCGCGGAGGATATCCCAAAATCATTTGTTGTGTGCGGCTATAAAGGGAGAAAAACAGTTTATTTGAGCCAAATGGCGGCGTCTACGCTGCTCAAACGCTTTGAAACCGGCATTTTATAGGCATTTATAGCAGAATGGAGATTATTATGGCAGATATAACCGAAAAAGTAACGCAGGAATACGACGCTTCGCAAATTCAAGTCCTTGAAGGGCTTGAGGCTGTGCGCAAGCGCCCGGGTATGTATATAGGCTCGACCTCGTCCTCCGGCCTGCACCATCTGGTGTATGAGATCGTGGATAACTCCATAGACGAGGCTCTGGCTGGCTACTGCACGCATATCGAGGTCACCATCGAGGAGGGGGACATCATATGCGTCTCGGATAATGGCCGCGGCATACCTGTGGACATTCAGGAGCAGACCGGCAAATCCGCCCTTGAGGTGGTATTTACCGTGCTGCACGCCGGCGGTAAGTTCGGCGGAGGAGGATACAAGGTCTCTGGTGGTCTGCACGGTGTGGGCGCCTCCGTTGTTAACGCTCTCTCAGAGTGGCTGGAGGTTTGCGTCCATAAGGATGGAAAAATTTACCAGATGAAGTTCAGCCGCGGCGATATTATCCAGAGTATAAGAGTCATCGGAGAAACAGACCGCTGCGGCACGGTCGTGCGCTTCAAGCCCGACCCGGAGATGTTTGACGATACGGTTTATGACTATGAGATCCTCCACACCCGTATGCGCGAGCAGGCCTTCCTCAACGGGGGTCTTCGCATAAGCATTGAGGATAAGCGCCCCGGCAGGGAAATGCAGGAGACCATGTGCTACGAGGGAGGCATCAGGGAATATGTGTCCTACCTTAACAGGCACAAGACCCTTATACACAACGAGGTCATCTATCTCTCCGGCACAAAGGACGACGCCATCGCAGAGATCGCTCTCCAGTATAACGACGGCTATAACGAGAATATCGTATCTTTTGCAAACGATATACACACCCCCGAGGGCGGTATGCACGAGACGGGATTCAAGACCGCGCTCACGAGAGTTATAAATGCCTACGGCGCGAAGAACAACATCATCAAGGGCGACGACAAGGTCTCCGGCGAGGATGTGAGAGAGGGTATATCCGCGGTTATCTCCGTGAAGCTCCCGGAGGCGCAGTTCGAGGGGCAGACCAAGCAGAAGCTGGGCAACGCCTATATCAGAACGCTGGTGGACAGCATAGTTTCCGAGCAGCTTGCGGAGTATCTGGAGGAAAACCCGCAGGCGGCCAAAGCTATTCTCGAAAAGGCGATGATGGCAAACCGCGCAAGAGAAGCTGCGCGCAAGGCCAAGGAATCCGTCCGGCGCAAGACCGGGCTTGAGAGCGGGCAGATGCCCGATAAGCTTCAGGACTGCAACGAGCGTGACCCCTCCCTCTGCGAGCTTTACATCGTGGAGGGCGACAGCGCCGCCGGCTCTGCCATTCAGGGCAGAGACAGCCGCTTTCAGGCTATCCTTGCCATGTGGGGCAAGATGCTCAATGTGGAAAAGGCCAGAGCCGATAAGATCTACGGCAACGACAAGCTCTATCCCCTCATCGTGGCCATGGGCGCGGGCATCGGGGACGAGTTCAACATCGAAAAGCTCCGCTATCACAAAATCATCATCATGGCCGATGCCGATGTGGACGGCTCGCATATACGTACGCTGCTGCTGACCTTCTTCTTCAGATATATGCGCCCGCTCATCGAAAAGGGCTATGTATATTCCGCCGTGCCGCCGCTGTTCAAGTTAGTGCGCGGGAAGACCCAGCGCGTCGCCTATTCCGAGCCGGAGCGCGACAAAATAAGCGCGGAGCTTCGCGCTGATAACCCCAACGCAAAGGTGGATATCAGCCGCTTCAAGGGTCTGGGCGAGATGGACCCCCACGAGCTGTGGGAGACGACCATGAATCCCGAGACGCGAACCCTGCGCCGCATCACGCTCAACGACGCCATACAGGCAGATCATGTTTTCACCGTGCTTATGGGCGAGGATGTGGAGCCGCGCCGCGAGTGGATAGAAGAAAACGCCAAATATGTCGTCAATCTTGACATTTAAGGAGGTGGGAGAGCATGGCACATAAAAGAGATTATAAGCCGGAGGATATACTCTTCCCCAATCAGCATATAACAGAATCAGAGCTGGTCAGCGAGATGCAGAACAGCTATATCGATTACGCGATGAGCGTTATCGTGGGCAGAGCCTTGCCCGATGTCCGCGACGGACTTAAGCCCGTCCACAGGAGAATACTTTACGCGATGTATGAGGACGGGCTTACCAGCGACAAGCCCTTTAAAAAGTCCGCCACCTGCGTTGGCGATGTGCTGGGCCGCTACCACCCGCACGGCGACGGCTCCGTTTATGACGCGCTGGTGCGTCTGGCGCAGGATTTTTCCATGCGCTATATGCT
>DKYJ01000028.1:13964-22283 GCA_002493305.1 Clostridiales bacterium UBA7103
CGGCCACGGCAACTTCGGCTCGGTCGATGGCGACCCCCCTGCCGCCTATCGTTACACCGAGGCGCGGCTGTCTAAAATATCCGATGAGATGCTGCGCGATATCGGCAAGGACACAGTCGACTGGGTTCCGAACTTTGACGAGTACAGGAAAGAGCCGGTTGTGCTGCCCTCCCGCTTCCCGAACCTGCTGGTCAACGGCTCAAGCGGTATTGCCGTCGGCATGGCGACGAATATACCGCCGCACAACCTCACCGAGGTCATCAACGCCTGCATCTGCGTGCTGGATAACCCGGAGGCGACGCTTTCTGACCTTATGCAGCACATCAGCGGCCCTGATTTCCCGACAAAGGGCATTATCATGGGCAGAAGCGGAATCCGGCAGGCCTACGCCACCGGCCGCGGCCGGGTAGTCGTCCGGGCAAGAGCGGAATTTGAGGAGTTCAGCCAGAACCGCACCCGCATTATAGTCTCGGAGCTGCCATATCAGGTCAACAAGCGCCAGCTTATAAAGAACATCGCCGAGCAGGTGAAGGACAAGCGGCTTGAGGGCATTTCCGACCTGCGCGATGAGACAGACCGCAATGGTATGCGAGTGGTCATTGAGCTGAAAAGAGACGCAAACCCCCAAGTGGTGCTCAACCGACTCTTCGCGCAGACCGCCATGCAGAGCACCTTCTCCATCAATATGCTGGCGCTGGTGAACAACCAGTCCCAGCCGAAGATCCTCTCCCTGCGGCATATTCTGGACGAGTATCTGACCTTCCAGGAGGAGATCATCGTCCGGCGCACGAAATTTGACCTTAAAAAGGCCGAGGAGCGGGCGCATCTGCTGGAGGGCCTGCTGATAGCGCAGGACAATATCGACGAGGTCATTCATATTATCCGCAGCAGCTATGACGATGCAAAACAGAACCTAATGAACCGCTTCGGGCTGTCCGATGTGCAGGCGCAGGCTATCTGCGACATGCGCCTTATCTCCCTTCAGGGTCTTAACCGCGAGAAGCTGGAGAACGAATACACGGAGCTTGAGGAGCGCATAAGCTACTTCAAGACCCTGCTCGCCGATCCCGAGCTTATAAAAGGTGTTTTGAAGGACGAGCTTACCGCCATACGCGACAAATACGGCGATAAGCGCAAGACAGAGATTCAGGATGTGGCGGACGAGATAGATATTGAAGATCTCATAGAAGAGGAGCAATGCGTCTTTACCCTGACCCACGGCGGCTATATAAAGCGCCTGCCCGTGAGCGAATACAGGGCGCAGGGGCGCGGCGGCAAGGGCATCCGCGCCATGTCCACAAAGGACGAGGACTATGTGGAGACCGTGTTCACCGCATCCACGCATGACTATATCCTGTTCTTCACAAGCTCCGGCAAGGTGTTCATCAAAAAGGGCTATAACATCCCGGAGGCCGGCAGAAACGCCCGCGGCAGCAATATAATCAACATTATCCAGATAGAACAGGGCGAAAAGGTCAGCGCTATGATAAGGGGCAACGGCTTTGTCGAGGATCAGTTCCTCGTCTTTGTGACGAAGAACGGCACGGTAAAGCGCATGAGCAGCGCCGCTTTGAAGAACATCCGCTCCAACGGCATCCGCGCGCTGAATCTGGACGAGGGTGACGAGCTGATAACGGTCATTCCCACGACGGGGGACGAGAATATCCTCATCGCCACGAGAGACGGCATGGCCGTGTGCTTTAACGAAAATGACGCGAGGCCCATGGGCAGAATCGCTGTGGGCGTGCGTGGCATAAGGCTCAGAAGCGGGGACTATGTCATCGGCGCGGACAGCACCGGCGCGGGCAGCGCCCTGCTCACCATTACAGAAAAGGGCTACGGCAAGCGCACCGCGGTGGAGGAGTACACCGTCCACGGCCGCGGCGGCGTGGGCATGAAAAACTACAACGTCACCGACAAGACCGGCAAAATCGCGGCGGCGATGGTCGTGAACTCTGAGGACGATATTCTTGTCATCACTGACGACGCCACTATGATACGCCTGGCGGCAGATCACATTTCCCTGCTCAGCCGCGCCACTCAGGGTGTGCGCATTATGAGGCTCAGCGAGGGCAGCCGGGTCATCGCCATTGAAAAGACGGAGAAGGAAGCCATGGAGGAGAAGCAGGAGAACCAGACGGAGGAATAACGCTTGAACGGGGACAAAAAGAAGAAACGGAGCGGCGGAGGCTGGGCGATTTTTGCCATCATCATCGGCGCGGTGATAAGCGCGCTGGGCGACCTTGACGGTACGGACGCGTTTGGCTTTATCGTGGTCATCGTGATATTGGCGATGGTTGGCGGAGTTTTCGGGCTGATTTTCGCGCTGATAAAAAAGGCCTCCAACGCGGCGACAGACAGCGGGAAGGCAGAGGGCCGCCCCCTGCGCCGCGAGCGCATGGAGGATTTCCCTCGTTATGCGCGCCAAGTGGAGAACCGAGAGCCCCGGCGCGATAGGCGCGAGGCGGACAGACCCGTCCGTGCCCGCAGGGAAGGGGAGGACAGACCCTCTATCTTCCGGCGCGAGCCGCTGGAGGATAAACCAATCAGCCACCAGAGGGAGCTGCTTCCCATGGATGAATACGAGCGGCAAAAGCGCCTTGAGCAGCTTGAAAACTTCCTGAAAAACGGGACTATCGACAAAGATGAGTACAGAAAGCTCCGGGCAAGATACGAGAGATAATATGAAAAATGCACACTATTTCAGTGTGCAAAAAGGCTGCTTTTATAGAAAGGCTCCTTTATGTAAGGCTACTCTCACAGGTGCAGTTCGGAGCGCAAACGCGGCAATCTTGCGCTGCACCCCCCTTGCTTCCCCCTGAGGGGGAAGTGGCGAGCTTGCGAGCCGATAGAGGGATGTCCAGCGTCAGGGCAAGACTGAAGAACCTTGTTATAACCAACTCTGCCGCAAGACAGCCCCCCATTCAGTCACGGCTTGCGCCGTGACAGCTCCCCCTCATGGGGAGCCAGGCTTGACTGCACTCCGAATTTGAGGCTGCCCTGCCTTTAAACGAGCCCGCCGCGTGTACGGCAGAATGGACGTGTACGGCAGAATGGAGATCATAATGACAAAAACAGTTACCATATACACCGACGGGGCGTGCAGCGGCAACCCCGGGCCCGGCGGCTGGGGAGCTATTCTCTGCTACAAGGGAGTGGAGAAGGAGCTTTCCGGGGGTGCGGCGCGGACCACCAACAACCGCATGGAGCTGACGGGGGTCATCTCCGCCCTTGAGCAGCTCAAGGAGCCATGCACGGTGGAGCTGTATTCCGACTCGAAATATGTGGTGGACGCGCTGGAAAGGGGCTGGGCAAGATCATGGCAGAGCCGGGGCTGGAAAAAGGCGGACAAAAAGCCCGCCCTGAATCCCGACCTTTGGGAGCGACTGCTTGAGCTTTGCGATATGCACACCGTCCGCTGCCACTGGGTAAAGGGTCATGCGGAAAACGAATACAACAACAGATGCGACGCGCTGGCCGTCAGTCGGAGGGATGAGTTTGCGCGATGAATAAGACGAATTATAACGACAAGGGCATAAAGATATTTATGGGCTACATCGCCCGGCACAAGAGACTGTTTTTGATAGACATGCTGTGTGCGGTGGTAGTCTCCGTTGTGGATCTGGTGTTCCCCTATGTGTCGCGGCTTTCAATGAATCAGCTTCTGCCGCAGAAGCTCTATACTGCGTTTTTCACGGTGATGGGGATAATGATCGCCGCCTATGTGCTCAAGAGTGTGCTTTACTATGTGATAACCGTGGTTGGGCACAAAATGGGGGTACTGGTGGAGTCGGATATGCGCAGAGATGTGTTTACGCATATGCAGTCGCTCTCGTGCAGCTTTTATGACAAGAACCGCACCGGCGTTTTGATGAGCCGCATAACCAGCGACCTTTTTGAAGTGACGGAGCTTGCTCATCACGGGCCGGAAAATCTGCTCATCTGCACGCTGACGATCGTGGGCGCGCTGGTGGTGATGTTCTGCCTTCAGTGGCAGCTGGCTCTGGTGCTGACGGTTATTCTGCCGCTGTGCCTGTGGTTCACGCTTTCCCAGAGGGCGCGCATGAAAGACGCCAATATTGAAGTAAAGCGTAAAACCGCCGACATATATTCCGCCATTGAGAGCAGCATTTCCGGCATACGCACGGCGAAAGCCTTCGCCAATGAGGAACAGGAGAGCGATAAGTTTGACAAGGCAAACGCCATGTTCCGCTCCTCCAAGGTGGAATACTATAAGAGCATGGGGCTTTACATGAGCGGTATGGAGTTCACCACCGGGATCATGCAGGTGGTGGTCATCGCCGTGGGCGGCGCGCTCATTATGGCGGGGAAGATGGACTATATCGGGCTTATTACCTTCTCCCTGTATGTCAGCACCTTTGTTTCACCGATAAGAAAGCTCACAATGTTTGCCGAGCAGTATATGCAGGGCTCCGCCGGCTTCGAGCGTTTTCTCGAGCTTATGCGAACCGAGGCAGGTATAATAGACGCGCCCGATGCGGAGGAGCTGGGCAAGGTCAAGGGCAGCATTGACTTTGAGCATGTGAGCTTTGACTACGGCAACGGCGTGCCGGTGCTGAAGGATATCGACCTGCACATCAAGCCCGGGGAGACTTTTGCGGTGGTCGGCCCCTCCGGCGGCGGAAAGACCACGCTCTGCCAGCTTATACCGAGGTTTTACGATGTGTGCGCGGGCAGCGTCCGCGTAGACGGGCACGACGTGCGCACGGTCACGCAGGAGAGCTTGAGAAAGAACATCGGCATGATCCAGCAGGATGTGTTCATGTTTGCGGGCACCGTGAGGGAGAATATTCGCTACGGCAGACCCGACGCCACTGACGAGGAGATCGTAGAGGCGGCAGTCAGAGCCGAGATACACAGCGAGATAATGGCAATGCCCGACGGCTATGATACATATATCGGGGAGCGGGGAGTCATGCTCTCCGGCGGGCAGAAGCAGCGCATATCCATAGCGCGGGTATTTTTGAAAAACCCGCCCATTCTCATTCTCGATGAGGCGACCAGCGCCCTGGACACCGTCACCGAGCAGCGCATACAGGCGGCGCTGGACGCTCTGAGCGTGGGCAGGACTACGATGATAATTGCCCATCGGCTCTCCACCGTGAAAAACGCGGATCTTATCGCCGTCATCGAGGACGAGCGAGTTGTGGAGCTTGGCAGCCCCGAGGAGCTGCTTGAGAAAAACGGAGCTTACGCAGAGCTTTGCCGCGCGCAGAACTTATGAGTAAGCGATGAATAAATTGCCTCGATGTTTTACGGACAATTTGCGCTATGCCTTCGTCACTTTTTCTTGAAATACACAAAGTATGTCTGCGAAAAAGTGCCATCGCCAGAACACAAATTCTCTCGCAAATCATTCTCGACAATTTATTCATCGCTTGCTCGGTTATATAAAAAATTTACCTTTATACAAAAAAGGGGGATAAAATATGCTAAGCGTCAGAAAAGGCGGGCACAGGGATCTGACCCGTTTTTATCCGGTAATGGAGATGGATTTTGACAAAAAAGAGCTGCTGCCCAAGGTCGTCATACACAAAGCCCTGCTAAACGGCTCGCAGGAGCTGCTCATTTTTTTCGATGATGAGAGCAACATTGAGCTGGGCTACGCGCTGGTGTGCTGCCGCAGTCTTTACGGGTATGTGCTGCTTAAATACTTCGGCATTCTGCCATGGTACAGAGACAAGGGCATAGGCGTGGAGGCCATGCGCCTTATCAACAAGCGCTATGCCGACAGACAGGGCATACTTGCGGAGCTGACGGTCTTTGACGACAGCGACGGGGAATACCTTAAAAAGCTGCGCCGCTTCTTCGCCCGCTTCGGCTATGTGGGCGTGGAGAGCGATTACCGCCTCGGCGGGGCCGAGGTGGAGCTGATGGTCAAGCCTATCAAGGGCACGGAGGATATAAGCGCCGTGGCTCACAGGATGATAAGAGACGTTTATTCCCGCTGCCTGTCGGCAGTGGCAATGAACAAAATGATCGACATTAAGCCGGTAAAAAAGTAACTCAGCGTTTTCTATGGAAATTCTCATAAATCAAATACTTGAAAACAGGGAAGCAGCCGCCCTCCCCTCTCTGGTGGAGAGCGGAGGGCTTCCTGCGCTCGTTTCCGGGCTTTCGGCGGTGCACAGGGCAAATTTGGCGGCGGCGCTGCGCATGAAAACCGATATGCCCCTGTTTGTCATCTCACCGGACGATACCTCTGCGGAGAATTTCGCCCGCGACCTATGCTCCATGCTGCGGGTCGAGGTGGGAGTGCTGGGCATGAGGGACTATACATTTTTTCCAACGGAGGCCGCCTCCCGCCAGATGGAGCAAAAGCGCATCGCCGCGCTCTATGCTCTTGCCAGGGGCGAAAGCCCCGTGACGGTGGCGTCTGTCCCGGGGCTTGTCCAGCGCTGCATACCGCCCAAAACGCTGCTGGAGGCGGCGTTTACCATCGAGGACGGGGGCAGCTATAACTTAGAGGACATTGAGAAGCGCCTTATCCGCTGCGGCTATTCAAGAACCGAGCAGGTGGAAGGGCCGGGGCAATTCGCCCGGCGCGGAGGGATACTGGATTTCTTTTCCCCCGCCGGACATGAGCCTGTGCGCATCGAATTCTGGGGGGACGATGTGGACTCCATGGGCAGCTTCGACCCCTCGACCCAGCGGCGCACAGAGCGTTTGGAGCGCTGCGTGATTTTGCCCGCGGCGGAGACTCTGCCCACTATGGCCGATGGCGGCGTGGAAGGGCTTTGCTTAAAAATAGAGCAATTTTCCGAGCGCTACGCCCGCCGCCGCTCCAGCGAGAACGCCCAGACCCTCGCCGCGACTCTCCGCGCAGACGCGGAAAAGCTCCGGGCGGGCATCGGCATGAGTGACGCGGACAGGTATATGCCCGTAATTTACCCTGACGCTTGGGGCGCAGATTATATCGACCCCGGGGCGCTGGTGTTTTTAGACCAGCCCAACCACTGCGCGGAGCGGGCGAGAGACTACGCAAAGCAGCTCGGCGCGGACATAAAGGAGCTTCAGCGCCGGGGGCGGCTCGCCGTCACCGAGGACAGCTTCTGCCTGAGCTTTGACAGGCTCACAAAGCGGTTGGAGGACTTTCCCGTATACATGGCGGACGCCTTCACCGTTGGCAGAAACCCGCTCAGCCCACGAACGCTCGTGAGCATACCGGCGAAGCAGCTGCCCTCCTACGCCGGAAATGCCCAGACAGCGGCGGAGGATGTGCGCCTGTATCTCAAGCAGGACTACCGGGTGGTGGTGCTTGCGGGGGACGAGCGCCGCGCGAAGGTCTTGCAGGAGTTTTTATCCGGCAAGGGGATAAACGCGCTCATTTATAAGGAGATAAAAAAGCTGCCGGAGCAGGGAGGCTGCCTCATTGCCATCGGCGCGCTCTCCGCCGGCATGGAATATCCGGCGCTGAAGCTCGCGGTGCTGACGGACGCCCAGCTTATCCGCAGCCGCAGCGGCAAAAACGGCCTGAAAAAGCGCCCGGCCAACAGCATACGGATCGACTCCTGCGCGGATCTGTCCATCGGGGACTATGTAGTCCATGAAAACCACGGCATAGGCCGCTTTGCCGGGATAGTGCGCATGCAGGTGGACGGCTTTGACAAGGATTATATCAAAATAGCCTATGCCGGGACGGACACGCTCTATGTCCCTGCCACCCAGCTGGATATGGTGTCAAAGTACACCGGCGGCGGGGAGGATAAGCCGGTAAAGCTTTCCAAAATGGGGGGCACCGAGTGGGCAAAAACCCGCTCACGAGCAAAAAGTGCGGCAAAGGATATGGCAAAAAAGCTCATCACCCTCTATGCCCAGCGGCAGCGCATACCCGGCTACGCTTTCTCCCCGGACAGTGAGTGGCAGCGGGAGTTTGAGGAGAACTTTGGCTATACGGAGACGGACGATCAGCTCCGCTGTGTGGCGGAGATAAAGAGAGATATGGAGTCCGCCGTGCCGATGGACAGGCTTCTCTGCGGTGATGTGGGCTTCGGCAAGACGGAGGTCGCGCTGCGGGCGGTGATGAAGTGCGTCCTTGACGGGAAGCAGGCCGCCATACTTGTGCCTACGACGGTGCTCGCCCAGCAGCATTACCAGACGGCGCTTCAGCGCTTTTTCGGCTTCCCGGTGAATATCGAGGTCCTAAGCCGCTTCAAGACCGGCGCACAGTCCGACAGGGTGGTGGCGGAGCTCGCAAGCGGCAAGTGCGATCTTGTCATCGGCACGCACAGGCTGCTGTCAAAGGATATAAAATTCAAGAATTTAGGGCTTCTTGTGGTGGACGAGGAGCAGCGCTTC
>DKYJ01000028.1:22573-29153 GCA_002493305.1 Clostridiales bacterium UBA7103
GAGGAGCAGCGCTTCGGCGTGACCCACAAGGAGCATATAAAGGAGCTGGCGCAGGGCGTGGATGTGCTGACCCTGTCGGCGACGCCTATCCCGCGCACGCTCAACATGGCCATGTCCGGCATAAGGGATATGTCCACCATCGAGGAGCCGCCGGAGGACAGGCTCCCGGTGCAGACCTTTGTCATGGAGCATGACTGGGGCATTGTCGCCGAGGCCATACGCCGGGAGCTTCAGCGCGGCGGGCAGGTGTATTATCTGCATAACCGCATTGACGATATCGAGCGCACCGCCCGACGGCTTGGAGAGCTGCTTGAGGGCGTCAGCATCGGCGTCGCCCATGGGCAGATGGACAGGAATATGCTGGCAAATGTGATGGAAAACGTGGCAAACGGGCAGATCCAGGTGCTTGTCTGCACGACTATAATCGAGACCGGTATCGACATTCCAAATGTGAACACCCTTATCATAGAGGACGCGGATAAGCTGGGCCTTGCCCAGCTGCACCAGATAAGGGGGCGCGTGGGCCGCTCCACTCGCCGTGCAAGCGCTTATCTTACCTTCCGGCGGGATAAGGTGCTCACTGAGATCGCGGAAAAGCGGCTGAACGCCATTCGGGATTTTGCCCAGTTCGGCTCAGGCTTCAAGATAGCCATGCGCGACCTTGAGATCCGCGGCGCGGGCAGCCTTTTAGGCGCGGAGCAGTCCGGGCACATGGTCGATGTGGGCTATGACATGTATATGAAGCTGCTGAGTGAGGCGGTTCTGGAGGCGCGGGGCATAGAAGTACCCCAGCGGGCGGAGTGCTCCGCCGACCTTGCCGTGGCGGCGAATATCCCTGACCGTTACATCTCCTCCTCCGAGCAGCGAATGGACATCTACCGGCGCATCGCCATGATACGCAGCGAGGAGGAGGCGGACGATCTGACCGACGAGCTTATCGACCGCTTCGGCGACCCGCCCCCGGGGGTCAACGCCCTTATCCATGTTGCGCTGCTGCGCGGCGAGGCGGGGCGCGCCGGGATAACGGATATTGCCCAGAAGCAGGGGCGGCTCCGGTTCACGGTGAAGGATTTTGACATGGAAAAAGTCTCCGCGCTCTATGCCATGCCCGACTATAAGGGCTCTCTGCGCGTCGAGGCCGGCTCGGCCCCCTGCCTGAGCATTAAGCTCAGGAGCAAGAGCCGGGTCATCGACGAGGCGAGGCGCTTTGTGGCTCTTTGGGATTCGGTGAACAAAGGGTAAAAAATTATGTTTCTCCTTGTGCGAAGCATTATATGGTGGTAAAATAGTCAAAGCGCATATGCGAGGAAAGGAAAACGGATATGAAAAAACTTGTTGCGATATTAATAGTCCTATGCATGATATTCGTGGGCGCGGTCGGCTGCGCCAATGTTGACAGCAGCCCTGCCGAGCCGGAGGAGAGCCAGGAGGTTCTGCCCAGCGAAGAGCCGACCGGCGATGCTGTGGACAGCGACGTTCCGGCCTCTGCGGGTGAGCTGGATTTTGAAGCCATGTATGCCCTGCATGAGCCGGACGAGATAGTTCTCACTGTGGGCGGCAGAGAGGTGACCTGGGCGGAATATTTTTACGTGTTCTACACTCAGGCGAGCCAGATCCAGGAGTATTTCAATGTTATGTCCATGTATTACGGGGCGAGCCTTAACTGGAGCGATACCATGGGTGAGGACAGCGACGTGACCTATGCTCAGTATGCATGGCAGAGCACCGAGCAGGTAATTACCCAGTTCCAGGCAATCAGGGTCTTTGCCGAGGAGAACAATATCGAGCTTACCGAAGATGACCTTTCGGGCATTGCGGCTGATGAGGAGACGCTTATTGCCAACGCGGGCGGTACAGAGGAGGATTTCGAGCGGTATCTGGCAGAAAACTACCTCACCCGTGAGGTGATCAACGACATTAACAGCGTCAACTACCTCTATCAGCGCTGCTATAAGGAGCTTTACGGCGAAAACAGCGAGCTGTTTGATGAGGCGGCGGCGCTCAAATACCTTGAGGATAACGGCTACATCTCCGCAAACCACATTCTTATTATGACAAGCGATACCAGCACCGGAGAGGCTCTGGACGAGGCGGCGCTTGCCGAAAAGGAGGCGCAGGCAAAGCAGATCGCAGAGGAGCTTCAGGCCATTGAGGATCACGACGAGCTGCTGACCCGCTTTGCCGAGCTCAAGGAGGAATACTGCGAGGATACCGGCAAAGCAAGCTATCCCGACGGCTATGTATTCACTCACGGGACGATGGTCTCCGAATTTGAGGACACCTGCGACAGCTTGGAGGAGTATCAGGTTTCAGACCCGGTCAAGTCCGATTACGGCTACCATGTCATTATCCGGCTTCCCGCCGACGCTGACCGCGTGATGCAGTACAGCAGCGACGGCACGCCCATGAGCGCCAGAGCCGTGGCGGCCAACGCCGAATTCGGCCAGCGTATGCAGACCTGCTACGATAGTATAGAGCTCAGCTTTGAGGAGGGCTTTAACCCGCCCGCCGTCGGCGATTATATAAAGTAAAAGAATAAAACCCCGGCTGTCAACTCGGACAGCCGGGGTTTTATATGAGCAGGAAGGAAAGCTAATTATGAAACAAGCAAGGAAAGCGGAGGCACTCTATGCCTCTAACTTCCGGTCAGTTCAGTTTCCTGCGCAGCTTGCCCACGATATAGGTGACGGGGAGAAAAATAAAGGCGTAGCACAGGTTGATTATTGGAATGATGGTCTTTGACCAAAGCTCAAGAGCCGTGGGAGTCTGGGCGATGAGCATGGCGCAGACTGTTGCCGCCGCGCCGCAGGGAAGCACTGCCCAGCGCCCGCCGCTTATATCCAGACGCTTTTCGCCCCGGTAGCTGGGGTCGAGGTCAAAGCACAGGCGCAGGATATGCTGGGCGGCATATAGCAGAGCAGACACCAGCAGAAAATCCGGGAATACCCAGAGTGTTACCACCAGAGCCTCAATGCGCTCAAGGCTGCCGAAAAAAATAAGATTGCGCACCAGCGAAAAAAATGGGCGGGTGAGCCGGGCTGTGAGTTCAGCACCGAAATTGCCCACCACCGCCGCGCTCACTGCGGTCACGATCAGCAGCATCAGCCCCGTCCATATGGAAAGGCTCTTCAAGCTGTCCCCGCCCTTGCGCACCGAGCCCAGAAGAAAACAGGATAGATAGAGCACCACGCTGAGGATATCCGTGACTGTCAGAGAGCCTTTCATTATGGGCAAAAAGTATGCGCTCGTTATGGGCAGCAGGTTTTCCTTGTACAGACTAAAGAAGGAGAATATGAGGATCAGCAGCAGCACGCCCAGAACCACCGGCTGAACCAGCTTTGCCGTCCTGACAATAGAGCGGCAGGAGCCCATAGCGGCAAAAAGGCACAGCAGACCCATTACTACAATAAATATATGCGTCGTGCTGTAAGGATATATGGTGGTTATGAGCCGATCAGCGCCAGAGCGCAGGATAAAACCCGCATACAGGACAAACCACGCCGCAGAGATAAACAGGGCTGCCTTGCCGGCCTTGTCGCCAAGGCAGCGCAGACACAGCTCCCCCATTCCCTCGTTTTCGTTGCGAGCCTGCATAAAGCGGCAGATGAAAAATACATAGGCAAGCAGCAGCGGCGCTGCCGCCAGGGCCGTGAGCCACGCTCCGCGCCCGGCGATGCCTGCTGCCCCCGACGGCACCAGCCGTAGCAGCGGGGCCAGCAGCAACATGGTACACAGGGCGAGAAGCTGGTTCAGGTCAAATCGGTAATCACTTTTCAAAATTACGCATCCTTTATATCGTTTGTGTGGCTCAAAGTGCCGCTGACGGTGATTTGAAGCTCAAGCTCCGGCAGACAGTCAAGAAAGCTCCGGGGCATGGAGCTGAATTTTTCGGGAGCTGACATCTCGATTATCCCGGCAAGACCCAAAAAATCTGCCTGAAGCTCCCTCGACTGCTGCAAAACCGCACTTATGCGCCGGGAGATCTCCGCTTCGAGGCGAGAAGTGATATAATCGGAATACTGAGGCGTACCAACCTTCTCACCGTCAGAGGTCTCAGTGATGGAGGCGCGCACATGGGCGGATACATCTATACCCAGAAGGCTGCCGTCATCGGCCCAGAGCGGCTCTATCTCAGAGCTGCCGTCGGAAATCTCCAGTGTCACCAGCTGTCCCCGCTGGTCACGTACCACAATGGGAGAGATGTCCACCTGGTTTTTTATAAAGCCTACGCCCACTGCGTTCTCTCTGTCAATAAAGGCGCAGAGGCGGCTGTCCTTTATGATGGCGTAACCCGCCACGGCGGCTGTCATCTCTTTGCTTTCGCTGTCCGCTTCGGACGGCTCTCCCGAGGTGGGCCCTTGCGGCGCAGCGTCGGCATCATCGCCGGAAGAGACCTCCTCCCTGCCGCCGCTGCGGCCGGAAGCCTCCTCAAATTCCAGCGCGCACACGAGGGCGCTGCCAAAACGTCGGTCGTCCCGCAGTATTTCCGCGGCAGATATGACCCGTTCTCCGCCGCCGCTGCCCAAATTGTCCTCAATGGACTGCAGCAGCTCCGAGATACCGACAGAGCCGCTGCCCACGCCCTCCATGGCCTCCTTGGCGCTGCATTCCTTCATTATATATATAGGTAGGTTCACACGCACATAGGGAGAGCGGCAGATATAAGACAGGTAGTCCGCAATGCCGGCGCGTGCTGTCTCATCGCCCAGCACAACGCTCTGAATATGGGAAAAAAACAGCGCCTGCTCGTTAGAGCGGGCCTTTATCCGCTCCAAGGCTCGGGAGATGGATTCTCCGCCGCCGTTTAGTATAGTCGGCCCCTCGCCGCGGGAACTGTTGGAGGCCGAGGCAAGGGTTATATCCACTCCGGCGGGGGTCTTATCTATGCCCATTGCCTGGATCACCAGAAGGTTCTCCACCTTCTGATAATTTGAATATATGGAGCCGCAGCCGCTCAGAGCGGGGATCATGGAAATCGTCAATAGCAGGGCAAAAATCTTTTTCATTTCTGCCGCCTCCTGTCAGGTGTGCGCAGCAGCGCGTCCCGGTATTTGCGCATAGGCTTTGGCAGCTGCACCAGCAAGCGTGCAAGACCCCAGGGCTGCTTGCCCGTCACAGGAGCGGTGTAGTTCACGCCAAAGCTGTCCATATCTGCCAGCAGAAGCAAAAACAGGCAGCTCAGCACCGCCATTCCGAAAAGCCCAGCAGCTATCGCGGCTATCAGCATGCTCATCTGCACCAGACGCACAGCCGCGCCCATATCCTGGCTGGGCAGGGTATAGCAGGCTATGCCTGCGGCGGCCACAACAATGATGGCGATGGGGGAGACTATCTGCGCCTCCACCGCGGACTGACCCACGATGAGCGCACCGATGATAGACACCGTGTCGCCAATAGGGTTCGGCAGGCGGAGGCTGGCCTCCTGAAGCAGCATGAAGGCTATCAGCATGCCGATGATTTCCATGGCGGTAGAAAAAGGCACATTCTGTTTCGCCTCAATGATGGACAGCAGCATTTTTGTGGGGATCATCTCCTGATGATACATGGCAATGGCCACATAGGCTGCCGGGAGAAACAGCCCCATCAGCAGCGCAAAATACCGCAGTACAGTCAAAAAGCTGGAGACGAGGAAATTTGTGTTGCTGTCGCTGGTCACCTTCATGAATTCCGCAAAAGTAACCGGCAGCAGCAGACCCACCGGCAGTCCGTCCACCAGCAGACCCACACGGCCATCGGCAAGGTGCATGGCAAAGCGGTCGGGGCGCTCAGTGTGGATAAGCTGGGGAAACGGGGAGTTTGGCGCGTCCACAATATAATCCTCCAGCGCACCGGTGGACAGCAGAGCGTCAATATCCAGCGCGTCAAGCCGCCGGGCAAGCTCTTCCACTGTGTCCGGGGCAGCCACACCGTCCAAAAACATGATTGCCACCGTGGTATTGGACTTCCTGCCCACTGAGCTTTGAATGAGCTTCAGCTTCGGAGAACAGATGCGTCGGCGAACGAGAGCAGTGTTTACGCGCAGCGTCTCCACAAAGGAGTCCTTCGCACCCTTGAGAGATTTCTCCAGAGTAGGCTCGTTTATGCTCCGGGTCTGGCTTGAGCGGACCTCAAAGCAGAGGGCCTGATTTATACCCTCGAATATAAGGGCACAGTGGCCATGGGTCAGGTCAGAGATCACGTCGTCCAGCTTGCTGCGCTTTTTCACCGAGTAGCTGTACACCGCGCCGCTCATTATGCGTTCCATGCATTGCTCCTCGGCGATGGGCTCTCCTGCGCGGCTCGATTGGGTCAGCGGACGAAGAATGTCCTCTCCAAGGTCGCCGCCGCTGACGATCCCGTCCAGCCAGCAGATCTGAATGTGCAAATTTTCATCCAGACCGTAGTCAATGCGGCGGCTTTCAAAATCCGCGCAGCTGGCGAATATTTCTTTTACGCTTTTCAATGACAGCTCCGCCGCAAATTCTGTTTCCGGTTTTGGATGGGGCGGCGGACAGTTTGGTTTGTTGTTATACATGTTGTGTAGTGTGTCCGCTTTGAGCTACAATATTTAGCCGGACAAAATTTTTCTTAAAATTCGGCA
>DKYJ01000030.1:0-6480 GCA_002493305.1 Clostridiales bacterium UBA7103
AGGCGGCGTACCAGCGGAAGTCGCCGGGCAGTATCTTCATTGCCGCCGCGATGTCGTTGCGGTGGGCACGGATAAGGTTTCGCCATGCGGCGGCGTTGTCGTAACCCAGGCGGGCAGCATCTTCACGCTTGAGTGAGATGATGTGCGTCCACACATTTCCGGTGTAGCTCTCCAACTCTGCCATGGCCTCCTCCAGAGACACAAAGTCACTGTCACTGAACAGACCGTGAGCGCCGATGCGCTCAGCGCGCGGCCGGGTGGCGATGTACTTCATGTACTGCTCCGACTCGTGGATCCCATCCCAGTTGGATTCGAGAGCCAGTGTGATGAACGCGGAGGCGTTGACCTTCGTCGGCTTCGCTTGATAGTCCTCGTACTCATAGAGCGTCTTGCTGTCTGGGAAGTCCCTGACCAGTTTGGCGATGAGCTGCTCCTGCTTTCGTGTTGGCGGGCGGTCATCCGGGATGAGTTCCACCCGCTCCCGCGTTGCGATGTAGCACAGGTATCCGGCAGCTCCGCCGGTGCTTTTGATATATGGACTCTTGAGGATCAGTCTTGCCATTCGTCATCATCCCAGTCCTGCTCCTGGCGGGAGCGCGCATACTTCTCCAGAGAGATAGTACCGTTGGTGGCTTTCACATTCCGGACGCTCTGCGCCCGTCTGCGCTTCAGGTCATCCCGATCGACCTCGAAGGCATCTGCGATGATCCCGATGAGCAGATCAAGTTCCACCTCTCTGGTGAACTCCCTTCTTGCGATGTGATTCTCCAGCACGCCCAGCCTGCCGTCCATGGCAGATTGAATCGCCATGGGCAGCAGCGTTTTGTTGTCCTTCGTTTCCAGATAGTCTACATAGAAGTTCACCGCTTTCTCGATGAACTCATTTTTGCTCTTGCAGTTGTCGGCGGTGTACCACTGCTCAATTCTTTTTCTGGTTGCCGGCTGCATCCGGAATGCAATGCGGTCTCTTGTTTCTTTACTCATTCAATTCCTCCTTTTTGCTGTAAGACGTCCTTGAAAAGCCCTGTAACACGGAGCTTTTCGGGGAAGCTGACATCATTGGCGCTTTTTCCGTCTTCCAAAGACGCCAGCTCCAAACTCCCGAAACTGCCCGCACTGCGGGCAGAAGTAGCGGCTGTGGCGGCGCTTGCGACGCCATGCTTTTATCCTGCTTTTTCTTTTGTCCGCTCAAATTCCTTCAAAAGGGGGCCAAATCCGGCTTCAAGCCCCTGGCTGGGACTGGAACTCGTTTCCTCCTGAAAGGGCGCACACAGGGCGATCTGGCGGTCTTGGGCGCTGGTCTTAGCGAGTTGTTTCTCTGCTCGCTGACGGGCGGCGTACTCCTCCATCTGCCGGAACTGCCGCTCATAGAACGCTTCGACAGCGCCCTGTATTGGACGGATGGTATAGCGCAGGTTTCCGTTCAACGGTCTGCCGTCCCTGCTCTGCACGATTGTCGGCTCCGTGTAGATGAGACCTTTGTCCTCCAGTCTCCGCACATATTTGGCCACCGTGTTTTCACTCATGCCAATCGACTTGCCAATGTTTTTATAGCTGGGATAGCACTGGTAGGTGTCGCGGTTTTCGCACCGGAGCAGATAGGCGTAGAGGGAGATTTCCCGGTAGTCCATGCCGATGCTGAATATCTCGTTGGGTACCATAAAATAGTTTTTCTCTGCGCTGCGCTTTGACCATTTGTTGTAACTCAATTCATACCTCCTGTGTTGTTGTAGAGTTCGATAGCGCTCACACAGAGGGCGGACAGAAAAATATCATTGCTTTTCCGCCGCCAGCTTGCTATACTTTGGTTAGTTGATTTGTGCGTGCCTGTGTGTGCGCCGAGCCGCCGGACTGTTGCCGCAGTCACGGCGGTTTTTGTTTTGCGGTCGTACTGGTGTGCATTCCTCCTTTGCTCTGTTTCTGAATCTTTTGCTCTCATCTGCGAGCTATCTTTTTCACCTCCTCCGTGTTAGAATAAAAATAGACCGTACTCCCGGCAGTACGGTCCAGTGTGGAATGACCTTCCGAGCCAGTTGCCGCATGGCAGAGAGCGCACATGCTCTCATGGGGTGCTCTGTCAAAGGCCATGTGGGTTCGTCAGCGCGGAGACCGTGCCGGACCGAACCGAAGGCAACTCCACCCGGGTGAAATTGTCCTTCTACTATTACTTAGAGAAAAACTGCAAAAACGGAAGGTCACAGATTGTAAATATTTTATGAACGCAGAATGTGTGGTGAGTTCATGTCCTTCAAGGATACGCAATCGTATAAAGAACTTCAGGCGGATTGGCGCTGGATTCATTCCATGGACCCGGAAGTCGCCGTTGCCGCAGACCAATGGGTAAAGGAGCATCCGGAAGAGTGGAAGGAGCTGGAGCATATGCTCTACTACAGCGAGGCCACCTTCCACAAGCGTGTTGCGCCGGATACTCTGGAAGATGCGGAGATGAACCAGCCCAGCTCTTACAACCCGGAAGCGTTCTTACCAGAGGAAGTACGCAACGCGCTCTATGATGACCACCGCTGGTTCGACCGGGCGAAATATCTGCCGGAGGGATCTGATGAGGACCCGCTCATGTATGTGAGCAAAGAACTTGATGAGGGACTACGTGAGCTGACCGAGCTGCAGAGGGAGGTCCTGTTCCGAACCGTCATCAACGGCGAGTCCACCGAATCCGTCGCACGGGACAAGCAGTGCTCGTCCAGAAATATTCGGGATATCCGCGCCCGCGCGCTGAAACATCTGCGGAGCAAAATCACCAAACGCGAGGGATCTGGTAAACCCAGCCTTCTCATCATTGTTTTGTTGCTTATGGTGCTTGTTGGTGTTCCACTTATTTGTTGGGGAGAGCGGCTTTTGGTTATGTATCCCTGGCTGGAACCCGTGGCTGCGGTGTTTGCCGCATTGCTTATTGTGTTCATGTTCTGGAAAGGCCCTCGCAGAGAAACAGAAGATCAGCTGCGTCAGCACTGGGCCCATCTGAACGGATCACAGATAAAAGAATAATTAAAAGAGGGAGTGAAGCACTTGGGGTGATTCACTCCCTCTGCCTTTAGTCCAAGCAGGAAGAATTACAGAAGTTCATTGAGGAGATTCATGCACTTTACTTTTTGCTGGAGGTTTGCGCTGCCATACACATTCAGAGTAAACGAAACATTTTTATGTCCGAGGATTTCAGATAGCGACTTAATATCGAACTCCGGTATCTCAATCGCCCGGACAGCAAATGTGTGACGAATCTCATGGAACTTCACCTTTTCCAGCCCATTCCGCTTTAGGAAACGGGTGAAGAACTGCCGATATGTACGAGGCTCTGTTGGCTTTGTTTTGCCGGTCAAGAAGTAGTGATTGGGATTTTCCGTGTAGAACTTCTTGATGATGTTCATGAGCAGAGACGGAACAGGAATCGTCCTTGCGGAAGTCTTCGTCTTGGGCGGTCCTATATGAAGATAGGATTCGCCTTTCTTTTTGTCGTAGATGCGCTGGACAGTTTTGTTGATGCTTATGGTCTTATCCGTCAGAGAGATGTCCTTCATCTGCAATCCGCAGAGTTCTCCGATACGCACTCCGGTAAAGAGCGCAATGAGAATGCCAGCAGTCTTCCTGTTCAAGTTCATGTAGATGCACTGAATCAGTGCTTGCTCTTGATCCTTTGAGAGTGAGACTATTTTTTTAATGCCCAGCTCCTTCGGGTACTCGATGAGGTCCCAGTTCAGCAGTGGAATTGCCCTTTCTTTGTACGCAAACTCCATTGATAGCCTGAGAACGAGGATTACATCCCGGATTGTCTTTACCGTTAGACCTCCTGTGTTGTCCAACCTACCGGCATCATGGAGATACGAAATGTAGCTCTGGATGTCCGTTTCGGTGATGCTGCCGATCTTACGCTTGCCGAAGTAGGGAATAAGATGATTTTCGGCAATCAGCATAAAGCTGGCATGGGTTGACGGCGTGATCATCGGCTGCTTTTGGTTTAGCCAAGTGTTCACAAGCGTCTTGAATTGTGTATTGTTAGTCATATTGACCACCTCCACGAACATTATCCGTTGGAGGGATAATCAGGGAAGTATATTCCTCAAGTAACGGTCTCGAAAAGCGTCCGAAACTCCGGTTTCCGGGCTTTGATGAGCCGTGGGCATTGTTCAGGGCAGAAGAGCTATTCAAAAACATCACAGACAAGAATCATCCAACTGAAACCGTACTGACAATCATTCAGGGAAAAGGAACTCTTCCGCGAGAACAAGCTGGACGTAATATTCACTATGATGATGCGTCCCTCTCAAATTACAAGAAAGTAGAACAAGGAGATTACATCATCCATCTCCGTTCCTTTGAAGGTGGACTTGAAATGGCAAACGAGGATGGAATTGTTAGTCCAGCATATACGATCTTGCGTTGCAAGAAACCTCATTCAAGCCTCTTCTACGAAGCATATTTTCATACGGGTGAGTTCATCAATCATGTTCTCTCAAAGTCCGTAGAGGGTATCAGGGATGGTAGACAGATAAGCTATGAGGCGTTCAAGTGGCTCGGTTTGCCATACTGCAATATTTCTGAACAAGAGAAAATTGCCCAGCTCTTTTATACTCTTAACCGTCGTATTGAAAAACAACAACAAATGGTGGATGCCCTCAAGAAGTATAAAAGAGGTGTCATGCAGCGTATTTTTCGTCAGACTGCTACTCAGGATGGAAGCGACTGGTCTTGTGTTCGGTTAGGAGATGTTTTCAAAAAGGTGTCTCGCCGGAACACAAACGGTTTGGTGAAGAATGTCATAACAAACTCCGCAGAATATGGACTCATACCTCAGCGTGATTTCTTCGACAAAGATATAGCAGTCGATGGAAATACCTCAAATTACTATGTCATCGAAGAGGGCGATTTTGTTTACAATCCGAGAAAGTCAAACACTGCGCCATACGGACCTTTCAATAGGTACACTCTCAGCGAACGGGGTATTATTTCGCCTCTCTATACTTGTCTTGTACTTCAAGCGGATATTAACCCTTCCTACCTCGCATGGTACTTTAGGAGCGATGCTTGGCACAGATACATTTACGATAACGGCTCACAAGGAGTTCGTCATGATCGAGTATCTATGACCGATGATTTGCTCATGGGCATTCCGGTCATGTTTCCGGATCATGCAAAGCAACAAGTATATGCGGATATTCTTGATAAGGTAGAGGCTCGTCTGCAAGTAGCACAAAAAGAATATGATCTTCTTACAAAAGCGAAAAAAGGTTATGTGCAACAGCTCTTTATATGAAAAGCTGTTGTAGTAATCCCGTCCTCATTTTGCAATATCTATCGAGGATCATTTGTTGAGAAGCAATGTACTTATCAATGCTGTTCATTACACAAACAAACTGCTCTTGCTTTGCTTGTTGAGGTACGGGGATTGCGAATTGTCTAATGCGTTCGAGAGCCAGCTTAGGCTGTCCGTTTTTAGTCTTTGAGGCTTCAATCTGTGATTGAATTAGATCAGACGAAAGTACATGGTAAAGGTATTCAGGATTGATCCCCCTAAAGTTAGTGAAACGATCACAGTTTTCAGTCAGGTTTACTCCCTCTAAGTTGGGGGTAATGATGTTCAGTTTTCCAAGTGTACCAGCAACAGAAATGATGATGTCTCCGTTCCTGACTTTATACCGAGAAATCTGCTTTTCGGTGTGTTCTGTTATGTACTGTAAGGTGTCTGAACATACATATTTTTCACCCATATCCGATACCGTTATATATCGATACGCAGTGGGATGGGGAGAAAATGTCTCACCCTTTGGAATGCGTTTTCCACTCAGCACATCACATACTTCATCTATTCTATGACTTATAGCGTCATGTAAAAGTGACTGGTTGCATTTATCAGAAAACACAGCTCTCAACAATCCTCTTTTATACTTCTTGAGGTTATCTACGAGGGACTGCTGCGCGTCGATGCGACGATCCAGCGTGATAAGAAAGTTTGCAATCTTTCTTTGCTCACCGGTGTTTTCCGGCAGATAGTGTTTTGTGTCGAAGAACTCTTCGGTAGGCACATTCAGCAGACCATGATTTCTTGCTCCTTCGGCAGAGATCATGTATATTTCCCGATACCATTTCAGCGAATCGAAATAAGCCTTGATGAAGTCACTATCATGCTTTTTAAGTGCAAAACAGATGTAAAGCGTCGATAAAGCGCCCATTGGGTAACGATCCAGACGCTTGATAGAGCCGAAGTCATACCCTACGGAATAGCTCTTGTTGTAAGCAAACTCGCCCTTTTTGAGCAGATAATACCCCCTCATATCTTTGCTGGCAACAGTCTTATTGAAGTAGCTCACCTGATCGACAAGACCATCTTTAGATGAAATAGTTAATGGAAGATCGGTTTCGTTTTTGCTATTCTTTCGTGTTACGCGGTCTGCGAAGTCGGATAATCTCTCGGCTCTCCACGGCTCATCAAAGCCCGGAAACCGGAGTTTCGGACGCTTTTCGAGA
>DKYJ01000030.1:6729-39419 GCA_002493305.1 Clostridiales bacterium UBA7103
GTTACTTGAGGATACATTTGCCATGATTATTTGCCCTCCACATCAAACGGGAAATCGAGTCCCAGCTCGTCAAAGAACGGTTTCAATTCAGCGTCAATGCTCTTGATTTCGCTTTGCAGCTTGCGGATTTCAACAGCTACTTCATTGAGGTCAATTTCTTCTTCTGGCTCAAAGGTGTCCACATAACGAGGAATATTGAGGTTGAAGCCGTTTTCTTCAATTTCCTGCATGGTAGCAACATGGGCGTACTTGTCCACATCCTCACGACGCTCGTATGTTTCGACGATCTTATCAATATCACACTCACGGAGGATATTCTGATTCTTTCCGGCTTCAAAGTCGTTGGATGCGTCAATGAAGAGGATGTTGTCAGAGTTTCCGTTGCGCTCTCTTTTGAGGACAAGAACACATACTGGTATGCCCGTGCCAAAGAAGAGGTTGGCAGGAAGACCGATGACAGCATCCAATACATTCAGCTTTTGAATTAGGTGCTTGCGGATCACTTCTTCGGCCGCACCACGGAACAGAACGCCGTGAGGCAACAGGACAACAGCTCGTCCATCTTCATCCATGTGGTAAACCATATGCTGCACAAAGGCGAAGTCAGCCTTGCTCTTGGGCGCAAGTTTACCGTATTCGTTGAAACGCTCGTCCTCCATGAAGTGCATATCAGCAGACCAATTTGCAGAATAAGGCGGATTTGCTACCTGAACGCGGAACTTCATGTCACCGAAATAGTCATGCTCCAAGGTGTCCCCGTTGTAGATGTTGAAATTGCGATATGGGATGCCCCGTAGGATCATGTTCATTCGAGCGAGGTTATAAGTAGTAGAGGTCAATTCCTGACCATAGTAGTTACGGACATTAGCATAGTTCTTGAGGCGTAGCAACAAAGAACCGGAGCCGCAGGTGGGGTCGACAGCATCCTTGACATCAGTGAGGCCGAGGCAAGCCAGACGGCACAGAAGCTCGGCGGGGCCTGAAGGAGTATAGAACTCTCCGGCTTTTTTGCCAGCAGTTGCGGCAAACTGGCCGATCAAATACTCGTAAGCATTGCCCAGAACATCTATCTTTGTGTCTTCAACACCAAAGTTGATTTCGTCCAGTGCGGCAATAATCTTAGCCATAACTGCGCTTCTGTCTTTGACAGTATGCCCCAGCTTAGTAGAATCGAGCTGCATATCGGAGAACAGACCGTCAAAGTCTTCCTGCGAATCATTTCCTATGGTGGACTCCATCAAAGAGTTGATAGCTCTCTGTAAGAACTCAATATCAAACGATCGGTTTTCGACCATCTTAACCATTTTTCGGAAAAGATATTGCGGTTCAATCACATAACCCAGATCACGCAGAGCTTCCTCTACAACGGCATTTTTGTACTCTTCATCAGCCCACGCTTCTTCATAGCTGATGCCATCATCTTTCAGAAGATTGACCATGTATTTCTCGGTTCTGTCAGAGAGGTAGTAATAGAAGATCATGCCCAAGATATAATTCTTGAACTCATACGCTTCCATATTTCCTCTCAGAGCATTCGCCATAGCCCAGAGCTTATTGCAAAGCTCTTTCTGATGAGCTTGAATTGAATTATCCATTCTTTTCTCTCCTTATTGATATTTCTCTGTGTGCTGCCTGATAAAATCGACGATCCGGTTGACCAATGACCGCTTTTTAAGCAACGGCATGGGCTTCTCAATCCGGTCACGGATGTTGCCAGCATCCATCGTGCCTGAGAACTCATACTCAGAGATAATGTCGGTCAACATAGCAGAGTCAATATCCTCGGCCTGCGCAAAGGCAATGATCTCTTCCCGTTTTGCCTCATTCTCAAAATCATTGTAGGCAGCATCGATTTCATCCGCACTTTCCAAGCCGACAACGACACGATCCAAAAACGCTTGCAGGATTTCAACCTTGCGGAGCAACTGGGGATTGTCCGTTCTACCTAATTCATCCTTGATGTGCTTTATATCGTAGTCCTTCTGCTTGGCATCATCAAAATGGATGTTGCGGATAAGATTCATGATATAGGCTACATTGATCCGGTCACTCTCCATCAGCTCGATACAAAAGTCCACGTCGTTTAAGACGGAAACAATCTCACGATCTGTTTTTTGTTTGGCGTAGAGCATAAGATATTTGCTCTTGTAGTCCTGGTACTCTTGTTCGGACATGATGAGTGCATCCTGATCAAAGCTGAACTCGATGAATGTTTGCAAAGATTGAAGATACTTTGTGAGTTCTCGGAAAGTAATAACAAACTTCTTTTGATCGTCTTCACTCTGCATCGTGTCCACGGACTCAGGGAACAGAGCGATCTCCTTGAGTTTCATTACCATCTCATTGAACTTTTCAACGAAATACTGATAGCCGGGAACGACAATACCGGAAGTATCTTGGCTCTTTGAGAAAAGTGTCAGGGCATCGTCCGTGCGCTTCTTGAGATTTCGGTAGCAAATGATGATACCAAAGGGCTTTGTCTCCTTTTCTACGCGGTTAGTACGAGAGTAGGCTTGCAGCAAATCATGATATTTCAAATCCTTGTCCACATAAAGAACTGAAAGCTGTTTGCTGTCAAATCCGGTCAGAAACATATTCACGACGATGAGAATATCCAGAGGCTTTGTCTTCTTACCCTTTACACGGTCAGAGATGTCTTTGTGGTATGCAGAGAAAGTCTCGGTGGAGAAGTTCGTTCCGTACATCTCATTGTAGTCCTTGATGATACGCTCCAAAGAATCACGGCTATGTTCATCCTTACCCTCAGCATCTTCATTTTGTCCGTAGGAGAAGATGCCGCTGATATTAAGGTCATGCTTGATCTTCTTAAAAATATCATAGTATTTTACAAGTGCCTCAATGGAGGAAACAGCAAAGATGGCGGTGTACTGGCCGTTTCTTGTTTTAGCCTTGTGGTTCTGAACGATGTGGTTTGCAATAAGGGACATTCTCTCGTCCGACATATATAGTTCGCCAACATCGATTCCATCTGCGAGCGTGGGATCATCCCAATCAAAATCGCCTTCCATTGTCTTTATGTACTCGATATGAAAGCCGAGAACATTGTTATCGAAGATGGCATCCTTGATCAGATAGTTGTGCAAGCATTCACCAAACAACATTTCTGTTGTCTGTGTAATCTTACCCTCAGTCTTTCCGTTCACTTCAAAGCGGGGAGTACCAGTAAAACCAAAGAACTGTGCCTTCCTAAAATGACGCACAATATCCTTGTGCATATCTCCAAACTGGCTACGGTGACATTCGTCGATGATGAATACAACCTTTTCATCTCTGTACGCATCCATAATTTTCTCATATTGCGGACGCTTAACGGCATTTGCCATTTTTTGCATCGTTGTAACGATGAGCTGCCGGTTCTTGTCCTGCATCTGCTTTACAAGAACATCGGTACGATCAGTAACATCTACGGAGCCTGCTTCAAACTTGTTAAACTCCTCGGTAGTTTGGGAATCCAGGTCCTTTCTGTCCACAAGAAAGATGACCTTTTTAATATTAGGGTTTGCCGCAAGAATCTGGGCAGTCTTAAAAGATGTCAGTGTTTTTCCTGCGCCTGTTGTATGCCAGATATAGGCGTTCCTGTTCGTAAGTGTTGCCTGACGAATAAGGGCTTCCACAGCATATACCTGATAGGGGCGCATAACCATCAGCAGCTTATCAGTGTCGTTCAGAATGGTATATCTCGTGAGCATCTTGATGATATGATCACGAGCAAGGAAGGAAATGGAGAAGTCCTTCAAATTGGTGATACGCACATTGTTAAAGTCCGTCCAGAAGAAAGCAAGGCTATAAAGCATATCTCTGTCGGAGTTTGCAAAGTATTTGGTATCAACGCCATTCGAGACAACAAAGAGCTGGATGAAGTGATATAGTCCGTTGTAGGAGTGCTTCTTGTATCTCATGACCTGATTGACCGCCTCGCGAATGTCAATGCCTCGACGCTTTAACTCCACCTGAATCAGAGGAAGACCGTTCACGAGGATAGTCACATCGTAGCGATTGACATACTTACCAACAACGGTTGTCTGATTAGTAACTTGGAAAATGTTCTTGGTGTGGTCATTGTCAAAGAACGAAAGATATACCTTTGTTCCATCCTCACGCTCCAAAACAAACTTATCACGGAGGATCTTCGCACTCTGGAATACGGACTTTCCGAGCATGAGGTTAAAGATACGCTCCCACTCCTTGTCGGTCAGAGGCGTATCAAGTTTTGCGGCATTGAAAGCTTCAAATTGAACTTTGAAGTTTGCCACCAACGCATCGTAATCCGGAATAGCAACGGTGCTGTACTCCTGTCTATTAAGTTGCTCAATAAACTGCTGCTCAAGCGCCGCTTCGCTTTGGTAAGCCATATCTTCAACTCCTATACTTGAGGATTATTCTAAGTTTTTTCTTTGACGAGTTGTTCACTCGCAAAGCTGCACATACGCCTTACGAACAGTCTGCGCCATCAAAATCCTGCGCTGATTCAGGAACTCCATATAGTCTATGGTTTCGAAGTTATCTGGCAGAGCGTGTTCCTCACAGGCCTTGCGGTAACCTTCTTCGCCAAGTTTCTGGCGGTAATGAGAGACATAGTCCTGGGGTGCCTTGTCCGAAATCTCGATATTGGTGGCGTAGTCGAGATAAGTAAAGTTTGCGATTTGGTTCCGGTCACGGTCACTGGTAAAACCAATGCCGGTCAGGTAGTTCTTCGGGAAAATGTGATGCTTGTCGATAGCATTCTTCGTTCCGCTGGAGCCCAAGATGAAATACTTGGACACTGGGGTGTTGCTGAACAACATAGGAGTATTCAGTACGATCTGCGCTGCCACATATCCATACCATGCAGGAGAAATAGCCGCAGCACTGTTCAGTTCATTGGGCAGGGTCAAACTGAAATAATCGTCTGTGAAGTGCGTTTCGATAACACGGTCAATATAGGCAATAAACTCTGCCGCCGTATGAACATCACGCAGATCTGCAAACTGCTTTTCTACTTCGGACTCCGTGGAGCCGGTGTAGAAATATGTGATGGTGCTCATAAAGAACCACTTGCTGATACACTTCTTGAGCTGCGCAGCGTCCAGCTTATAGTCATACTTGGCAATCAGGTAGAGGACATAACTGAAAACGATAGCGTTGGACGATGCAATCAGCTTGTCGCTGATATATCCGGCCTCTGCCACGATGTTAATGAAACTGTGCCAGTTGTTAAGGTTCATGACCTTGTCCAAAGCGTCCTTGAAAATCTGGAGATTTTCATGCCGGACTTCATCAGAGAACTTTCCGGTCTCAAGATTTTTACCTCTCAAAAGCATGTAGGCGTATCTCAACCGGGCACGCTTGAAACCAACGCCAACAGCCATGCGAATCAGATGAGAAGGTTCAATTGCCAAAAGTGTGTTGTAAGAGGTATTGGCGGCTGGCACTCTGGAGGCTGCTGCAAACGCATTGATCTTATCGCTGGTTTCATTCTCGTAAACGGAGATAAGAGTCTGAATGAAGTTGTTCTCCGTCAGACTCTGTCCGCCAGAATTGACTCTGACGAAAATATCTGCGACATCTTCTTCATCTGCCGTGTAACTGATTTCCAGAGTAGGCAGAGAATAATCAGACAAATTCAGAAGCGCATTGATGTTATCTTCGATTCTATCTTCTTCCTCGTCTGTCAGCAACGGGAGTTCTTTCTTACTGCGGCCTTCGTTGGCTTCCTTGATAAAACGCCGCCGCAGAGAACTGATGGAATTGTCCTCTTTTGCCAGGAACACATCACTGATGCGACTGATCCACTCGGTGTCCTTTTCGTATGCCTGGGACCACACGGCAAATTCGCGAGTCAGCGGATTATAGGAGATTTTTATTTCACGATCTGCGAAATTCTTGTCCTTCACCTTGACCGCAAACATAGCCGCAACAAGGGCAGTCAAACGCTGCTGGCCGTCAATGACGAGTTCCTTAGGTTCTTCATAGGTTTTTGAGTTATCTCCAATCGTGCTCTTTTTGCTCTCATAATCAGCTGGAGACTCCCACAGCATGATATAGCCAATGGGATAGCCCTTGAGCATAGAGTCAAACAACTCACGAACTTTATTGTCCCTCCAAACAAAAGGACGCTGAAGATCAGGCAGACCGATGCGGCCATTGCGTACATCCTTGACCAAATCCCCCACTTTACTGGGGATATTCTTAAACAGTTCTTTTCCCATCTGGAGCCTCCGAAAAGCAACGCTATGGTTGCTGCATTTTCTCTATATAAGCCTATCACGAATAGCATCCGTTATATCGGACATTTTTAAGATTTCAATTTGTAAGTTCTATTCCGGTTACCGCCTTCGGTAACAACGATTTCTTCTTTTACCATTTTTGTCAGTACCGCTCTTGCACGAGGGCTACTGATTCCGAGTAACTCCGCAATCGTCTTACAATCTGCTTTAATCTCACGGGTCAAGTATTCGATGACAGATTGTCTTTGTCTGCTGTAAATTGTGGTATCGCTTGTTTTTATCGCTTGTTTTTTATCGCTTGTTTTTTCAAAAACGAGCGATAAAATCGTTCTCTCCGGCTCAAGTTGCTCTGTGACAGCAGGCATTGCCCAGCCCTGCTCCCGCCAAGCACCGAAAATGAGGGGGATACCGCTGCCGGAGCGCTCTCCGATATCGATCAAGTTGAACATCTTCAGCATAGTTCCGTTGCGGGGGTCGGATACGCCGCCGCTTTTCGCAGCGTCGACCTCGATGCGGAAGCCGCCGGGATTGGCCATAGTGATGGCATCCCGCTTTTTAATGATGACCAAGCCCTGTCTGCCGTAATAGTCGGCATGGACCAGGCAGTTTGCCAATGCTTCGCGCAATGCTTTGTGCACATTGGTATCATCCACTCTGGTGCCGCCCTCCATCTTGAATGGTACCTTGATGTCCTGAATCAACTTGTTGTAGACCCGGAAATAGAAGTCGTACACATTGCCGCTCCAGTCGCCGGAGGAGGAGATGATGCGGTCAGTCCAGCGGGTGTCAGCATCGTACTGTTCCTGATAGTCCAGGAAGTAGGCATTAAATTCCCGCACGATGTCGTATTCGTTGCCAAACATGAGGAGTCCGGCAGAGGTGGGATGCTTCTTTCCATCGGAGCCAATACCAACGGCGCCAAGTTTCAGGAGGAAATCTTCATCCTCAAGAGCCTCCCAAATATGACCGGGACGGGACAAACGCATTCTCTGGCGGTAGCTGCGGATGCTCTCTTTGTTGAATACGGTCATATCCATTTCATTTAGCACAAGCATGTCCTGAGTTTTCACGGAAGCGTCGCGCACCATAGCCTGATATTCCTCCTTGGTGCAGCGATAGTCGCCCTCACCGTTCCGGCGGTATGTGCAGAGCGGATTGCCGTCCACATACACCGGTTTATAGGAGCGTTCCGCGCGGGGTACATTGATGACCACGATATGGTTGCCGTCAACTTCCTGCACAAATACATCCTTGGATGACAGCACATTCACGCTGGTCTTGTTGGGATTGTTGACGATGTCCCAGAACTCCTTGATGAGTCTGTCAGGGTCTGGCAGATCTACAGTGCGGAAGGATTTGTCGGCCAGCTCCTCCACGCCCAGCAGGATGATGCCGCCGTGAGTGTTTGCAAAGGCAGAATAGGTTTCCCAAATACTCTTGGGTAGACCGCCAAGAGCTTTCTTGGCCTCGATGCGGTTATTCTCCCGATACTGCTCTATCTTGGAAAAATCAATCATGCTGCTCCTCCTTCACCAGTTCAATAATGTCGCAGAAGTCGCAATCCAGCGCCTTGCAGATTTTGGTGAGGATTTCCGTACTGACATGTTCGTTCTTGCCCAGCTTGGCAAGGGCGGTGGTAGACATACCGGTAGCCAGACGCAGATCCTTCTTTTTCATATTCTTATCAATCAGGAGCTTCCACAATTTGTTGTAGCAAACAGTCATAATTAACACCTCATGCACTGAGTTTACACTGATATAGCATAATCTTAGCACGGAAATACCATTTTGTCTATCAAAAATCCAGTTTTCAGATCTGTGATTTTGATTTCAGAGAGAAGATTTTGAATCATCTGGTCACGATGAAAAAGCCACGGAAGCGTTCCGATTCGCTCCCGCGGCTTTTTCATTGTTTATGCGGCGCAGTTTTTGAGGTCATCCCATGATGCCGATTTTATTGCCGTTCTCGTACATATCCTCGGCGTACTCGACATGGTTGGGGCCCTGGCTTTCTATCCAACCGAAGCCCTCGACATAGACCACATCGCCAGACGGAGGTTCAATGGTTGTTTTAGCTACGGGCGGTTCTGCAGCTTGCTCCGGGGCGAGACCATAAGACACTTCCGGGACAGGTGCTGGCTCCGGTGCGGACTGGACTGCGGGTGTTTCCGCAGGTGCTGACTTCGGTTCTGTGACGGCCTCCTGGGTCTGTTCTGACTGCGGAATCCCAGCCTTTTCTTTCTCTGACGGAAGTGCCGTTTCGGCTTCTGTTTTGAGTTCCGCAACGGTCGCTTCTGGGGCGATCACGACGGTCGTTTGGTGCGGGGTGGGTGTTTCCTCGATCGTTTCGGCCTGCGGCCACACGGCGGCACACAGGGCGAGACAGGCGGTAATCGCCGCGGTAACGATGCTTCTCTTTTTCATTTCATATTCTCCTCTATTATTTGTTTAATTTCCGGATATTTTGACATTTCAGCCAAGAGCATCATCGCCCCCTCAAGTCCATCAATGAAGCTCTCAAAGTCGGCATCACAGTTGAGAAGCTTCTTCTCCTCAATGTCCTGCAGCAGGTTTTGCCGTTCAACAGCTGCCAGCATTTTTACCAGTGCGTGATACCGTTCCTCGTTTTCTTTCCTTTTTTCGGGGTCTGTCTCTTGCGTGTGATAGCGGTCATACGCCATTCTCCATAGTTTATCTCTCATGTGGTTTCCTCCTTATGATGTTCCTTTTGGGATACGAAACGAGCGCCCAGTCTCCCGGTTCGGCAGGAGGCTAAGCGCTCGTTTTTATAGTTGTTCAGTTCCATAGAGAGCTGCCACGCCAGCTCAAATCCGGAGATGAAACTGTCGATGGAAGTGTCTTCGACAATGCGGTCCTTAGCATCAATGATCTGGAGCACCAGTCGGCGTTCGGGTTTCTCCAGCACTTCAATCAAAGCCTTGTGGCACTCCTCTATTTCTTGCCGGGGTGCCGAAAGCTCCGGCGGAGTGTAGAAGCAGTCATATAGTTCTTTGATCAGCTTGTATTTCATGGGCTTCGCCTCCTTGTGACACAAACATATACCACACCTTTTGCGGAATAGCTATCAGAACTTCAGAAGATTATCCAGAATATTTGCCGCCTGCTGCAGCTCGTCCTGAGTGGCCTCGTTTGGCATATCCTCATCCTTTTGTGCCTTGTGGGGCAGATAGGGTTCATAGTTCTGCCGGGTGATCGTTGGCCGGTAGTGTCCCAACATCTGCGCCAACTCCTTGGCATCCGTGCCATTCTTCAGCGCAAGGATTGCACAGGTGTGACGGAGATCCACATACCGGATATGGTCGATGCCCGCTTCCTGAATGATCTCGTTATGCATCCGGCGCACCATCTGCGGCGAGTAAGGTTTCAGCGTGGCCGGGTGCATAAACATGAGCGGGCTGCTGGGGTGCTTGCTGTGTTCCATGAGCAGGAGGTCAACTACCTCTGGCGTCAGGGTTATTGTTCTCGTTTTTCCGCCATACTCCACCAGCTCCCGCCGTTCCACGGCGCGTTTTTCTGCGATGGTCAGCGTCCGTTCTCTCACATTCAGATCACTCCATTTTAGGGCGATAAGCTCTCCCTGACGCAAACCCGCCGCCAGTGCCAGCATGAACATGGGAAGATAGCCTAACCGCTCCGCTGCATCCAGATAGTCCTCCATCTCCAGCGGCGTCAGCACATTGGCTTTGACTTTCTTGGGCTTGGAGTAGTGGAACGCCCTGGCGGGATTGTTTGTCATCAGGTCGTCCCTTACAGCTTGGTCCAGGCACTGCTGAAGCAGGCGGTGGATGTGCCGCATGGTATCTTCGTTCAGCCGTGGGTAGTCAGGACTTTCCGGTCTATGATTGCCGAAGTTCTTCCGTTCTTTCAGAAATGCTCCGACTATTTCCGATGTCAACTTAGAGAGTAGCATATCTCCCAAGCCGGGGAGGATGTGGTTTTTGAAAATGTAGCCGTGTGCCGCATAGGTAGTTGGGCGGCTCTGGTGCTTGTCATAGGCTTCCTGCCAGAATAAGATGTATTCCCGGAGCGTCATATTCTCACCTCCATGCACTGCCGCTGCAAGTCTCGGAAGGACACCCAGGGGAGTTTCGCCCGATTGAGGATCTTCTTGTGCAGGTAGTAGAACTCGTGGAGCTTGTAGGTTGTTCCAGTCTTAGGGTTGCAGAACACATAGGACGAGTCGGCTTCCGGTATCTGTTCCAGCAGATGTGTCGTCCTGTCATTGAGTGTCAGCAGGCGTTGCCCCTTGAGGATGTACCGGCAGCGGATATGAAAATCGGCCCACGACAAGGTGATCAATTCACATTGCCGCAGGCCGCTTGATAGTCCTGTATAGATGATGGGAAGTACGCCGATCTGCTCCGCTGTGTTGAGGTAACGCTGAATTTGTCCCAGACGCAGTGGGACGGATTTGTATTCCTCCGCCTGCGGCTCCGGGCAAAGCCGCACCGGGTTGTAAGGGATAAGTTGATCCCGCGCCGCTTCGTCCAGACACCGCCGCAGAAGCAGATGGACGCACCAGACGCTTCTGGCACTGAGTCCCTGACTCAGTAGCTCGTTGTAGAAGTCGGTGACCGTCTGCTCTGTCAGTCCTTCCAACTCAACGCTTCCGATACTTGGGCAGATGTGGCTGTAGATCAGATTGCGGTACCCGCCCTCAGTGTTGCCGTTCCATTTGCTTCGGTTGCTGATAAACCACTGGTCGCACCAACTCCCGACTGTGAGGTTGTTTCCTTTCTGCATATCATCGCCTCCTTTTTGGCAAACGAACAATATCACAGAAAGCAGGAAATAGCTACCGTTAAATTCCTACTTGCTTAACTTTTTGCTCGATGTTATTCTTTGTTTATGTGGCGCATCTTCTGCGCTGCGCACTGCACGATACTGAGCGGCACTCTGGACGGAACATCTTTTAATATACAGAATTCAATCCCACACAAATCCCAAAAGACGAGAGTAACACCTGAAACAAACAGGGCAAAAGAGTTTCAGAGAGGAATCGCAGGAGCGCCGGAAAGCGCCAAAGAGGGGGCAAGAGTCCTGTCTGAAGGTTCAGACATAGGTTTGGGACCATCAGGTCGGGGGTTCAAGTCCCTCTACTCGGACCAGAAGCCCTCTGAAATCATCGATTTCAGAGGGCTTCTTTGTCTTGCACAGGTCGGAGAAATTTGATAAACTACGCTCAAGAAGAAAAGCGTTTTCAGGAGGGGCTCTATGGTTCGTGAAATTTGCAGAGACGAGGCGTTTCTCGCGCAAAAAGCTGAGCCAGCCACGGCTGATGACCTCTGTGTGGCGCGGGATCTGCTGGACACGCTCATATCCCACAAGGACGGCTGCGTGGGTATGGCGGCAAACATGATCGGTGTGAACAAGCGCATTATCGCCTTTGACAACGGGGGCGAATACATGCTCATGTTTAATCCAGTCATCGTTAAGCAGTCCGGGCAATACGAAGCAGAGGAGGGCTGCCTGTCCCTCACCGGAACGCGAAAAACGAAGCGTTTTAAAACCATCAAGGTGCAGTGGCAGAATGAGAAATTTCAGACCCGGCTCAAGACCTTCACCAGCTGGGCGGCGGAGATCATTCAGCATGAGCTTGACCACTGCGAGGGGGTGTTGATCTGACATGGACTTCGATACCTGTATCGCCCGTCTGACTGGGAAAGATGCCAGTGACGCATACGCCTTTGCACGGCAAATCATGGAGGAAAGCAGCGCGTCAGACATCTGGTACCCCTGTTTCGACCGCTTTGCCAAACTTTTGAATCACAAAAACTCTCTGGTACGCAATCGGGCCCTTTCTATTCTCGCAGCCAATGCCCGCTGGGACGAGTCCGGAAAGCTTGACGCACTGCTGGACGAATTTCTATCCCATTTGACCGACCCCAAGCCCATTACGGCCCGTCAATGCGCGGCGGCGCTCCCGGAGATCGCGGCGGCTAAGCCCGAGCTTATCCCACGCATCCGAGCTGCGTTGGAGCAGGCCGACCTGACCGGATATCCGGACAGCATGCAGCCGCTGATACTTAAAGACATCGTAACAGCGCTGAAAAAAATAAGCGAATCGGAACATCAGAGAGGCCCGTGTATCGGAAAAGTGTAAAATTTCTCTTGACTCTCACGCTGCGTCATAGCGTACACTTATCTCACACGGGGAGGGTTGAATATGCGAACCATTCACGAAGTCAGCAAACTGGCGGGTGTCAGCGTCCGGACGCTGCACCATTACGATGCCATTGGACTGCTGCCGCCCACGAAGCTCACAGAAGCGGGCTACCGGCTATATGACGATACAGCGCTGGCGCGGCTGCAATCCATTCTGCTGTTTCGTGAGTTGGAATTTCCTCTGCGAACGATCCGCCGGATTCTGGATGACCCGAGCTTTGATCAAGATGCTGCGCTGGCTGACCAAATAAAACTGTTAGAACTGCGGCAGGAACAGTTGGGACGTCTTATCTCTCTCGCCTGTGAGACTTTGAAAACAGGAGCGATGCCTATGAAATTTGACGCATTTGACAAGACCGAATTGGAGCAGTACGCCGACGAAGTCAAGAAAAAGTGGGGCGGCTCCGCCGCCTATCAGGAGCATGCTCAGCGTGAAAGTGACGGCAACACCGGCTGTCCCGCCGGTCTTATGTCGCAGTTCGCTGAGCTGGGTAAGCTGAAGCTGCTCAACCCTGCCGCACCCGAAGTGCAAGCTGGCGTTCGGGATTTACAAAAGTTTATCACTGACCGATTTTACACCTGCACACCCGAAATTCTGGCAGGCTTGGGTGAGATGTACACCGCTGATGACCGCTTCCGACGGAATATTGACGCAGCAGGTGGTAAGGGCACGGCGGAGTTCGTGCGGCAGGCGATCAATGCGTATTGCGAAAAATAGCTTTTCCATGTTTATCACAGCATAAAACGATTTAAAATATCAGGCTGCACCTGTTTTTCAGGTGCAGCCTGATATTTTTTACATTAACTGCTGTATCAGTTCTTTCGATTCTTAAATTCTGCAAAGTACGCATCCATCTCGGCCTGCGCTTCTTCCCCGGTCATGTCAAAATGCGCCATGAGCAAATGCAAAACCGTTTCGATAGTACAGTCCTGTGAGAACTTGTCCCGTATCAGCTCCATCGGATCCATAGAAAACCCCTCTTTATTATTTCAGTCTGCCCTTCCATTCGGCCTCTTTGAAGCCCACAAGGACAAAATCATCACCGATCAGAAGCGGGCGCTTTACCAGCATTCCGTCCGCGGCGAGCAGGCGAAGCATCTCGTCCTCGCTCATGTCGGGCAGCTTGTCCTTCAGCTCCATTGACTTATACAACAGACCGCTGGTGTTGAAAAATTTCTTCAGCGGCAGTCCGCTGCGCTGGTGCCACGCCGCCAGCTCATCGTAACTGGGATTTTCCACTTTAATGTCCCGGAACTGATATGCAATGTTGTTTTCGTCCAGCCATTTTCCCGCCTTCCGGCAGGTGGTGCATTTGGGATAACAAACAAAGGTCATGCCTCGCTCACACTCCTAACTGTGTATATCAGCGGCTGTATTCATTTGGTTACTGTTTTTATATTAGCAGATACAGACTGAAATGGCAAGAGAACCAACGCGCTTTTGTAGCTCAATCGGTTGTGAAGGCCACAGTGACGCTGCCGTCTCCGAGAGCGGCGGCGAGACCGTCAGGATCGTCTATCTTTCCAATAGGGGTGTAGCTGTATTCGCTTATAAAATCATCATAAAAGAGCACCACGCAGACTGATCCGTACAGTATCAGATCTCCGGTATTTATTCTCTCTGGACGGCTGGCCGCCGCGCTAAGGCTCCCGTCAAGATATACATACTTCTCGTTGCCGTTTAACTCGCTCATTTAGAGCGTCATGGGCAGCAATCGGGCAAACTCATGGGCCGCGTCCGTATCCGCAAGCGTGCCGGAGAAGCTTTGCTCACCAATTGAAAGAAGGATTTTGTTTTCCCCATCTTTTGCTGTTGTCTGAGGAAGCGACGATCCGGTAGCTTCCGGCGACTCAGCAGCTTGTACAGGTGCAGCAGGCAGCTGCGAAGCGCATGCCGAGAGCATAAGCGGCACGGCAAACGCCGCGAGCAGCAATAAGCAGCGCTTCATTATCTCAGATTCTCCCCGAAGAAGCCAGCCAGCCGCTCAAACGGAATAATGTCCTTGCGGTCATACAGGTCTGTGTGCACTGCGCCGGGAATAATGAGCAGCTGTTTGTTATCTCCCTTGAGCAGCTTGAAGGCATCCTCGCTGAAGTAGCGGGAATGAGCCTTTTCGCCATGGATAATAAGCACGGGAGTACGTATTTCGTCGGCGTAGGCCAGCAGCTTCGCGTTGAGGAAGGAGAGTGTGGAGGTCGCGTTCCAGCCGCCGTTAGAGTTTAAGGAACGCTCATGATAACCCCGGGCCGTCTTATAATAATCATAGTAGTCCTTCACGAAAAACGGCGCATCCTCAGGCAGTGGGTCAACAACTCCCCCGGCCAGAGCATATCCGCCGGACTTATAGTCCTCGGTGCGCTGTTTATTCAATGCAAGACGCAGCTCATGACGAGCCTCCTCGCTGTCGGCTGAGTCAAAATATCCTCTGGCGTTTACGCGCGTCATATCGTACATCGTGGAAGCGACAGTGGCCTTAATGCGCGTGTCGATGGCGGCGGCGTTCAGAGCCATGCCGCCCCAGCCGCAGATACCGATGATCCCGATGCGCTCAGGGTCGACAAATTCCTGCACGGACAGGAAATCCACCGCCGCGGAAAAGTCCTCGGTGTTGATGTCAGGTGATGCCACATACCGGGGTGTCCCGCCGCTCTCGCCGGTAAAAGAGGGATCAAATGCCAGCGTCACGAAGCCTTTGGCCGCCATCTCCTGTGCATAAAGTCCGGAAGCCTGCTCCTTGACCGCGCCAAAGGGCCCACACACTGCAATGGCCGCCATTTTTCCCGCGCGCAGTGAAGGCAGATACAGGTGTCCTGCCAGTTCAATGCCGAAGCGGTTGCGGAAACTGACCTGCCGCATCTTTATATCGCGGTAAATTTCAAATGTTCTGGTATCCATATAAGGCTCCTCCGTTTTCAGATTTTTCTTCCCATCTCCCGCGCCAGCTGAAGGGCCGGTCTGTTTTGCATGGCGTCAAGCGTCTCCGCGCCGCCGCCAAACACCGTGCCCGCAAGCCGGGCCTTTTCAAAGCACTCTATCCAACCCTCAAGGCCGCTCTGGGCCCTGTCCATGGCGCTGTGCTCAGTCTCGGCGGCGGTGGCAATGAGATATACGTCGCGGAAGCGATAGTCCGAGGGAAAGAGCGGATTTGCCCTGTCCAGCATGGTCTTCATCTGGCCGCTCATCTCGTAGTAATATATCGGCGTTGCGAACACGAGGACATCGGCATCCTTCATTCTCCGGGCGATCCAGTCCGCATCGTCATGAATGACGCAGCGCTGGGTCTTCTGGCATACCAGACAGCCCCTGCAAAAACCGATATTCTTATCATAAAGGCATATCTTCTCCGCATTGTGCCCGGCCTCCCGCGCACCTTTCAGGAAGGCATCCGTCAGAGTTTCGCAATTTCCGCCCTTTCGGGGGCTGGAACAGACCGCCAAAACATTTTTCCTCATTATAATTTCTCCTCCGATGATTTTAGGATCATTCCGGCCCGTACACACCCCGATTTGGCGTGCTGCATACAGAAACGACCCGCGGGTTATTGACTGGTATATCTTTTTTGCAAGTATATCGCAGCCGGCCTGAAATGTAAAATACTTATATTTAATAGTCGGAAATGCTTTACAGGCATTGCAAAAGGTCATATAATCTTGGTGAGGTGAAGCAAATGGAGCTGCGATTATTACAATACTTCCTCGCTGTGGCGCGGGAAGAAAGCATCACAAAAGCCGCGGACATTCTCCATGTGACTCAGCCCACGCTGTCCAGACAGATGATGGATCTGGAAACGGAACTGGGCACACCCCTGTTCTGCCGCACGAACCGCAAAACCGTATTGACCGAGGACGGCCTGCGTCTGCGCCAGCGGGCGGAGGAGATCGTTGAGCTGGTAAGCAAAACCGAGGCAGAGTTCCGGTCAGGAGACGGCCCTGTCAGCGGGAATATTTATATCGGCGCTGGTGAAACGGACGCAATGCATCTGATCGCACAAACCGCCCGGCAGATACACGGAGTGTATCCTGACGTTCATTATCACCTGCACAGCGGCAATGCTTTGGATGTAATGGAAAAGCTGGACAGGGGTCTGCTGGATTTTGGCCTGCTCATTGAACCGGTGGACAAAAGCAAATACGAGTATTTGCGCCTTCCCGTCACGGATATCTGGGGGATCTATATGCGCGCCGACAGCCCATATGCAAAGCTTCCCGCCGTCACAGCGGAGACTTTGCGGCAGCTCCCACTGATTTGCTCCCGGCAGTCCCTTGCCAACGGGGATTTTACCGATTGGCTGGGCCATGATTTGAAAGATCTTAATATCATCGGCACCTACAATCTGCTGTACAACGCGGCGCTGATGGCGTCTGAGGGGCTGGGCTATGCTCTGTCTCTGGATAAGCTCATAAACGTGGAGACCGGCGGCCTGTGCTTTCGTCCGCTGGAGCCGAAATTGGAAGCAAAACTTGTGCTTGTGTGGAAAAAGCACCAGATGTTCTCCCGCGCCGCTGAGCTGTTTCTCGACACTCTTCGGCAGACAATATGCGGTATCTAACTATATATTGACAGTAAACCTCCCCGAAGCGTGCTGCCGGCACGGCTCGGGGAGGTTAACATTTATGATCGCAATTCTATTGTAGCTGGACAACTCGGTTTTTCCGGATCAATCGCAGCCGTGGCCGTGGCCGTGGTGATTGCCGCCACTCTCTCCGGCAAAAGTGTAAGACTCATCACCTTCGGGCAGCAGTCCGTTTATCATATCCTGAATTTCACGCATGGTCATGCCCTGCACGGCTTCGGGAGTAATGTCCGGGTCAAGGCGCTGTAATTCCAAAAAGGCCCGGTATTTCCCGCAGGAAAGCCCCGCCTCATGAGCGCTTACGGCTTCCTCTGGCTGGGCGTGATAGCAGTAGGTATCACCATGCCCCTCCGCGCATGTCTCAACTCCGGAGAGCAGCCTGGCAGATCGCTGCTCGTCCGGGCACACCACTGTGATGGTCATAAGCCCATCATCATTAAGCAGCGCCGTTATGCTGTCATGGCTCAAAATCTCATCTACGGCCTCGGCATAGTTTTTATATTTCACATTCAGCTCCCGGGACAGCTCCTGCCCGTCCTCGTTATAGGCAGTCACGGCGATCACCCGGTCAAAACGATTGAGGCTAAGCTCAATGGAGGGGTTAATGTCGATGCTTATCTCCGCCGTTGGCGTAAAATACATCCACGGGCCGCCGATCAGAACCAGCAGCAGGCATACGCAGGCCAAAGCATAGGCGTGGTACCTGCGCCGCTTTGCCGTCCGGGCAGTATCGTTTATCTGCTCTGCAAGGAAAGCTCTGGTGCTCTCTTTCAGCGCCTCCTCCGCCTTGATCGGCTCAAAAAGTGCCTTGAACGCCTTATTCATAGTCGTAAGCACCTCCCAGCTTTTCTCTGAGCATCTGCTTAGAGCGATTCAGCAGCGTATAGACCGTGTTGACATTCTTCCCCAGAATTTTGCCTATCTGCGGGGCAGTGTAATCCTCATAATAATGCAGATACACGACCTCCCTGTATTTTGGAGGCAGCGAAGCCACCGCTTCCCAGACGTCTGCATGATCCGGCGGAAGCTCTGCCGGGTACTGAACCGCCTCGTCAAGCGCGACCGTATATCGGCGAAAAAAATTTTTCAGCATATCCTTGCAGGCGTTGATAGTGACCCGGATAAACCAGGCCTTCTCGTGCTCTTCACTTTCAAAGCAAACGGAGCTGAGGACATATTTCAAAAACACAGTTTGAAATATGTCCTCGGTGTCGGCCTCATTTTTAAGATACACCGCGCAGAGCCTCCGGACGGTATCTGAATACCGCTCAATGGCTCTGTTTGTCTCCTGTTCGCTCCGCATAACTACTCCTGTTGTCTATCTGCCGCAGCCATGGCCGTTTCCGTGGCCGTGCCCGTGATGGCCGCTGCCGTGGCCGCCGCGGACTTGACCGGAAGCATAGTTGTCGCAAACTCCGTCCCCATCCGCGTCAATATATGCGCAGTTACCGGCGGCATTGCAGACGCTATCCCCGTCCGCATACGCACAACTGCTGACGTTATCACAGATGCCGTCCCCGTCTGTGTCCGCGAAACGGTGTCTGACGGGTTCTGCGGCAAAAGCAGTCACCGCGCAGATGGATAAAATAATGGCAGCAAATAAAACTGCTGAGAGCAATTTCCTCATTATGTTCCTCCGTTATCTCTGCTAAGTATTTTGGGTCTCACCTTTAATACGATCATCAGAGCCGGATCCATTCATAATTATCAAAAAAATTTTATCATGGTTTTCATTAAAACAAACTGAGCTGTACCTCTCCCCTCTTTTCCTCAAAGCGGCTCAGGTACTCAAAAATCTGCCCGTTATCGTGAGCCATGCCTTTTTCACCGCAGATTTGATGGAACAGCTCCATCAGCTCCCGGTTCCTGGGGCTGACAGCCTGATAGGTCATTCCGAAGCTTTTAATATACAGTTCTTTCATGCCGGGGAAAAGCCGGTCAAGCTGGTGATAGAAGTATTCCCTGTTTCCCTCTCTGAGCGTCAGACCCATTCCGAAGCATATCACACCGTAAACTCCGGCCTGCGCACAGTAGTCAAGTATTCCCCGGAGGTTCTCCTCGGTGTCATTAATAAAGGGGAGGATCGGGCAGAGCCAAACCACAGTTGGGATACCCGCCCGCTTCAGCTCCATCAAAACCTCAAAACGCTCCCGTGTGCCGCACACATTTGGCTCAAGCTTTTTGCAGAGCGCCTCGTCAAAGGTGGTAAGCGTCATCTGCACCACGCACTTTGTCCTGTCGTTTATAGCCTTGAGCAGATCCAGATCCCGCAGCAAAAGCTTCGACTTTGTTATAAGAGCAAAACCGAACCCATACCGATCGGCAAGGCTCAACGCCCTGCGCATATAGCCAAGCCTTGCCTCAAGAGGAATATAGGGGTCGGTCATTGAGCCTGTGCCAAGCATGCACCTTTTGCGCTTGCGCTGAAGTGCCGACTCAAGAAGCTCAATGGCATTCTCCTTGACCTCGATATCCTCAAAATCATGCTCCATACCGTAGCACCTGCTCCGCGAGTCGCAGTATATGCAGCCATGGGAGCAGCCGCGATAAAGATTCATGCCGTTATTTGCAGAGAGTATTCCCTTTGCCTTGACATAGTGCATAGCGTACCTCCGATAAGCGTCCGCGTGAAGCTCAGTCGCTAACCGGCACTTCCACCTCGTGGCAGGTGAAGAGTATCACCTGTCGCTCTTTGGCGATCTGCCGCAGAAGGCGCATGGCCTGTCTGCTGCGCTGCTCATCGAAGTTCACAAGGGCGTCGTCGATTATCAGGGGGCAGTTCTCCCCCTCGGGCATGGCCAGAGCGCACACCGCAAGGCGCACCGCCAGATACATCAGATCCAGCGTCCCCGCGCTCAGGTATTCCGCCTCCCGGGCGACCACATCATCGCCCGTGCGGGCACGCGCCGTGAAATCCCGGGCAACGAACACATCCTCATAGCGCCCGTCGGTCATGACGGACATATATTTTGCCGCGAGCCGCCCCAGCTCTGGGGCAAAACGGCTCTGTATCTCCCCATCGGCGGCGCGCAAAGTCTCTATGGCAAGACAGATGGCGTCATACTCGCCGGATACCTGCTCATATTCCTCCTGCATACAGCCGAGGGAGCTTTTGAGCACCACGGGGTCGCCCATGGCGGAGAGCCTGCCGTTTAGGCTGGCTATACGGGCGGAAATGCTCTCTGTCTCAGCCCTGGCGGCGGTCAATTCCCGGCCGAGCTTTGCGGCCTCCGATTCACCGGAGGCAAAATCCAGCTCTGCCAGCGCTTCGCTCTCCAGTTTATCCTGTCTGGCCCGGGCCCGCTCATAGGCGGCGCGGCTGCGCTGTTCCTCCTCCTCAGCCTGAGCACAGCTGTCATATAGGGCGATGTAGTCATCAAGCGCGCCGGCTATATCCTCCGCCTGCGCGGCCTTATATTTTCGCAATATCTGCCGCTCTATGGCCTGGTTTTCCTTGGCAGCGCGTTTTTGCTTTGAGTATTTAAGCAGCATGACCACCGCACCGACACAAAACAGCGCCGCTAAAATGACAAAGGGCACGGTCTGGGCAGAGGTATATATCGCGGCAAAGGTCACCGCCAGAATGAAGCATATCACAGTCGCTACCGCCGCCTTGAGCTTTACATCAGTGTTTAGATGTGCAAGCGTCTCCAGATCCTCACGAACCTGGCTCTCCACCTCTCCGCGGCTCCTATCTCCGAATCGGCTGCCTTGCAGTTCCTCCCTCTTCATGCTCAGACGCGCCAGCGCCGCGTCATGGGCCTCACTGCGCTCTTTCAGCTCCGCCCTGCCTGAGCTCAGGCGCTCAAGCGAATCCCTGCGCTGCTTTTTGCGGCTGTCAGTAACGGCCTGTTCAAGCTCTGTGCAGTTTCGCTTTGCTCTTTCAAGGCGCTCCTCCATGCGGCTTATATCCTCCGCCGAGGCTTTCAGCGCGTCAAGCCGCCGCTGGTTCTCGTCCATCTTCGCCTCAAGCTCCGGCAGAATGCCCTTGCGGTTATAACGGCGCTTACGCTGCCAGGAGCGCAGGCGCTCGTCGGCCTCGGTATAGGAGCTCTGCTCCTCGCCGGTGGAGACTATCGCTCCTATGCGCTTTTCAAGCTCGGGGCTTCCGCTGATGGCCACCGCTCCCTGCCCGATAAAGGCACTGCGGCAGAAAACTTCCTTAGACACTCCCGTGAGCCGCTCTCCCGCGTTCGCAGCGGTGAGCCCCTCAACCGGAGTGTTTGTGCCTGTGTATGTGGCGGTAAACTCCCGCATGGGCGCGCTCTTGCTCTTTGTCCGGCGGGTGATGGTGATGGGGCTTTTATCCACTGTCAGCTCCATGCTGCCCTCCATCGGAGCGCCTGTCCACGGGGCGTAGCGCTGCTTATCCGGGAGATACCCGGCTCTGGCCCGCTCGGAGCTGTCCACCCCGTAGAGCATGGAGCGGATAAAGGCGCACCAAGTCGATTTGCCGCTCTCGTTGGGGGAACAGATCACATTGAGCCCATCGTGAAAACGCAGGCTCTCGTTTTCCAATTTTCCGAAGGACGCGGTGAGCTTATTTATCATCATGCCGCAATACCTCCTCCCTGTTATCAAGCGCCGCAAGGCCCCAGCGGGCCGCCTGTTCAATGGTCAGCTTCTCCGCCTCGTTCTTGGCCGCGTCGTATCTGGCTCTCAGCCGCGAGAGGAACACGCCGCGAAGGCTGTCCTCCCCTGCGCTGTCCCACACACTGCGCCGAAGGCGTGTCTCGTCCCGGAGCTGAAGCTCGAAAAACAGCTCGCCAAGGCTGGAAACAAGGCGGTTCACATCGGGGGTCTGCTCTGTTTCCCCGGTGAGGATTATGCGGTAGATATCCCCCACCGTGTCGTCGGGCAGCTGAGTGTGCACGGCAAGCAGCGGGTCTATCCCCGTCACGTCCACCTTCATGACCTCGTATTTTCTTGAGGATATGACTCGTGTTCTAAGCTCACAATTTCCGTCCTCAAGCTCAATAATACTGACGGTCTTTTCCCCAGTCTCGTCAAAGCCGCGCCCCTCCGGGCAGCCGGGCCAGGAATACCAGGTCTCCCCGGCTCGCTGCAGGCCCGATGCCTTGTGTACATGGCCCAGGGCAATATAGTCCATACCGCTCTCGGCAAGCTGCTCAGGACTGATGGGGTCATAAGGACTGCCAAGCGCTGCGCCCACCTCGCCGTGGATACACATGATGTTTGTAAGTCCCTGCCGCCTCTCGGCACAAAAGCCCTCCAAAAGCGGCTGACAGCGGCTGTCAGTAAAGGCAGCGCCGAAAACTCGCGCATCGAGCTGCGGCACTTCAACAGCGCTTATTCTGTTTTCCCGGAAAATATACACATTCTCCGGGAGCTTGAGGCGCGCATAGGGGGAGCGCTGATCGTAATAATCGTGATTGCCAGGCGCAATGAACACGGGCGCGGCGATGCTGCCCAGGGCACGGATAAGCTCCTCACCGGTCTCAAAATATGTATTGGCGCTGTCCAGCAGATCACCGCTGAGAAGCACCAGATCCACACGCTCCTCGGCGGCGACGGCGGCAAGCTTCGACAGGAGCCGCCGCTGCTCGCTCCGGCGGATGGCGGCTTTGCCCTCCGGCAGCCCCTCAAAGGGCGAATCCAAATGCAGATCCGCCGAGTGGAGAATTTTGATCTTGCTCATCTCAATCTTATCCCTTCCGCGTTAAGACATTTCCCCGTGTCGGGGTCTATCTCGAACAGGCATCCCTCAAGCTTTGCCGCTCCTCTAGCCGCCTCATAGCGCCGGGGCGGGTCGCCCATGAATTTGCCGATGCTCTGCTCCGGGTCAATGCCCAGCACCGAGTTTTCCGCTCCGGTCATGCCAAGGTCTGTGATATAGCCCGTCCCACGGGGCAGCACGCAGGCGTCGGAGGTCTGCACATGGGTATGCGTCCCCCATACGGCGCTGACCTTCCCGTCCAGCATGAAGCCCATGGCCCGCTTTTCGCTGGTGCCCTCGGCATGGAAATCCACCAAAATTATCTTATCCTCAATATCGCCCACGCAGGCGTCGGCAATGACAAAGGGGTTGTCCGTATTTGCGTCGAGCGTGAAGCGCCCCATGAGGTTAATGACGCACACGCTGCCAAAATCGGTCTTAAACGAGGCAATGCCTCTGCCGGGGCACTGGGGGCCGAAGTTCGCCGGGCGCAGGATACGCCGCCGCTCGTCCAGATAGGGCTGAAGCTCAGTGCGCGTCCAGGTGTGGTTGCCAAGGGTTATCACGTCCGCGCCAGCGCGGAAAATAGCGTCCGCCTGTCGGGGGGTCACGCCCACCACATTGGCGTTTTCGCCGTTTATAACAGTGAAGGCAATATTATTTTCTCTCTGGAAAGCCTTCAAATTTTTTTCAAGGAAATCAAGCCCGGGCTGCCCGCAAACATCTCCCACGGCAAGAATTTTAACGCTCATGGTCTGTCCTCCGCTAAAACGCGCTCAAATTATGCAAAAATTACTGACCGCTATGCGGTCAGTATACCACAATTTACATACAAGTAGCAATGGAATTTCTGCGCATAATAGTAACATAATTGAAGTAAGCGATAATCAAACCAGCAAGAGCGGTTTGTTCAGAGCTTACTTAACTAAAAAGGAGGCAGAGACATGAACAACAAAAATATCTGTATCGGTGTGGGCACGGGCCTTGTGCTCATCGGAGTGGGCGCGATGGTGATGCACCCGAAGAAAAAGTGCCGCGTTAAGAAGGCCGTCGCAAAGGCAATGCTCGCCATGGGTGAAGTGGTGGATTCAGTGTCCGGCGCTCTGGGCCTTTAAAATGAGTTTGAAAAAGCCCGCATTAGCGGGCTTTTTCAATTTGCTCTTAAATAATTTCAATTTTTTTCTAAAAACTCTTGCAATTTTATACAAGCTGTGCTAATATATCAAAGCTTAATAAATGCGCCGTTAGCTCAGCTGGATAGAGCGTCTGGCTACGGACCAGAAGGTCAGGGGTTCGAATCCCTTACGGCGTGCCAAGAAAAATGCCAAGTCGTATGACTTGGCATTTTTCAATGAAATTCGTTCCTTCGGAACGAGTGATATATCTGCGATATGATATATTTGCTTTGCAAATGTGATATATGCCTGAGGTATATGAAGGAACGAATTTTATTTCACATTTTGCTGCAAGGCAAAATATATCATGATCCGCAAGGGGCATATCATATTGCGGCAGCAATATATCATTAGTTGTACCCACTGCTTCGAGATGCCCTTTGGTTTCAGTGAATCTTTAGTGTAAAGCTTACACTAAAACCTCGTTCAAATGAACGAGGTTTTTCAGTCTGTATCTCTTAAATTTCAAAATCCTCCCACTTGCTCTGATCGTCAATTTCATTCTGTGATTTGTTCGCTTTATATTCGTTGAAAAACTCCATCATTCGGTGCACGCTCCTTTTACGGGCGCGTTCCTGCATAAAGATTTTCAGATACAGCCACATTTCAAGCAGCACTATCGCAACAGGCCACACCTCTTCGAGATCAGTGCCTCCAATTCCAAAAGCTGCGCATATGAGGCTCAACACAGCCAGCATCAATGCCCCGCCTGACATACGCTCTGCGTAAGAGCATCGCATTACTATGCCCAATTCTGCAAGCCACTTTATTTCATAGGCCGTTTTTTCGTCCATGTTTCTCAAGTCGTTTTTTTTTGCGCCGATGAGCAATTTTCTGTTCCTTTTATTGCTCAGCCATAGGGACAGTGCGCATAGGCCGACAAAAAGCAAATCAAAAAACACAAAAAATCCGACCCCGTATCTGCCCGCCATCATCATGAAAAACAAGGAAAGCAGGACAAGTAAGAACAGGCTTGGGTTCATGTATGCATTGAGAGGATGCTTATACTCCGCGCGGTAGACCATATCATTGCAAAAGTAGTAGCTGCCCTTCTTCTCCATATTGGCTATGAGGACGATTTTATTTCTTTGCTCATTTGTTTTTTGCAAATGCTTCATCGCCGCTTCTCACCCCACGCCCTTGGCAAATAATAGCATTTTATTTTATTATACCATATACTTTCCCGGGACGCACCATAAAAGCCTTAATATCTCCGTTAAAAACTTAGTTTTCCCCCTTGCTATTTACATAAAAAATATAATGTGCTACAATCCCATTCTGTGACAGAGAAAGGGATAAAAACTCATGGAAAACAGACTTACAGAAAACAAAATGGGTGTTATGCCAATGTGGCGGCTGATGCTGGACATGGGCGTGCCTATCATGATTTCAATGCTGGTGCAGGCGCTATACAATGTGGTGGACGGTATGTTCGTCTCCCGCATAAGCGAGCATGCGTTTACCGCTATCTCGGTCGCCTTCCCGATGCAAAACCTGCTCATCGCCTTTGCGGTGGGGCTTGGCGTGGGCATGAACGCGCTGCTCTCCCGCGCGCTCGGTGCGGGCGACCCAGAAAAGGTCAGAGCAGCCGCGCTCAACGGGCTGATGCTTGAAGCGCTGAGCTATCTGCTGTTTTTGGCGGTGGGGCTGACGCTGGTTGAGCCGTATATGCGCGCTCAGACCGATGTGGAGGAGATAGTTCAGTATGGTATTGTGTATCTGCGCATCGTGCTTATTTTCTCCGTGGGCATTTTTGGAGAGATCAGCTTTGAGCGTCTGCTCCAGTCCACCGGCCGCGCGCGGTATTCCATGTATACGCAGCTTTCCGGCGCACTTTTCAACATTGTCTTTGACCCGATTTTGATTTTCGGCCTGCTGGGCTTTCCAAAGCTGGGAATCGCGGGCGCGGCCTACGCCACTGTTGGCGGGCAGATTTTCGGCTCGCTCATCGGGCTTTACCTGTGCCTGAAAAAGAACCCCGAAGTGCCCCTGAGCTTTCGGGGCTTCAAGCCCAATAAACTGATCCTCGGTGAGCTTCTTAAAATCAGCATCCCCTCCATAGTCATGTCCTCGGTGTCCTCGGTGATGACCTTCGGCATGGATATAATTCTAAACGGTTTTTCCTCCACAGCGGTAGCGGTGTTCGGCGCTTATTTCAAGCTCCAGAGCTTTGTCATCATGCCGGTCATCGGCCTTACTAACGCCATCGTCCCCATCATCGCCTTTAACTACGGGGCAAACAAGCCTGAGCGGATACGCTCGGCCATAAAATTCGGTATGCTCTATGCAAGTATACTGACCGTTTCCGGCTTTATCCTGCTCCAGACCATACCGCACAAGCTGCTGCTCATATTCGACGCGAAGGAATATATGATGCAGATCGGTATCCCCGCCCTGCGGATAATCAGCACGCACTATCTCATCGCCGGGGTAAGCATCACGATAAGCTGCGTCTGTCAGGCCTTTGGTTACAGCGTTTACAGTCTCTTTATCTCCTGCCTGCGGCAGCTGGTGGCTCTGCTCCCGGCAGCGTATCTTTTGTCCCTGACTGGCAGGCTTGACCTTATCTGGCTGTCATTTCCCATTGCGGAGCTGGTGTCCATATCCGTCAGTCTCCCCATGCTCCGCCGGGTGCTGAGAAAAACGGGCATGGCAAAAACTTGAATAGAGAAAACAGTACCAGTCCAAAGCCTCCCCTTGTTGCAGAAAGGCTGCGCCCGCAGGCGTGTTTCGGAGCACAACCGCTGCTCTGCGGCGGCTCTTAACACGGAGATGAGGTGGGTTGCGGCATAGCCGCAACTCGGAGAGGATGTCCCCTGCATGGAATGAACTTTTTCCGGTAGAAGCTTAGCGCTTCGCGCGAGTTATCCTCTCAGTCACGGCTAAAAGCCGTGCCAGCTCCCCTTTTGCGAAAGGGGAGCCTTTTATAGAAATTTTACCCGCAAAAAACCACAGGCGTTTGCCTGTGGTTTTTTCTCACATATTCTCCGACAGCAGCTTCAAGATCTGCACGGCGTTGCTGGCCGCGCCTTTTCTTATCTGGTCTCCGCAGCACCAGAGGGTTAGGCCGTTTTCATCGGTCAGGTCGTCCCTTATTCTGCCGACCCAGACAAGGTCCTGATTGGTAGTATCCAGCGGCGTGGGGTAGTTTCTGCCCTGATAGTCCTCAATGAGCTTGCAGCCGGGGAAGGCGCGCACGGCTTCCTTCGCCTCTTCAATGGAGATCTTCCTCTCCGTGCGCAGCGTGACGGAGATAGAATGGGAGCGCATGACCGGCACGCGCACGCAGGTGCAGGTGACCTTAAGCTCAGGCAGGTGGAGGATACGCCGCCCCTCGTTCTGCATCTTCATCTCCTCATCGGTGTAGAGATTATCAAGCTCGTCGCCGATGTGGGGGATAACGTTCATGGCTATCTGAGTGGGGAAGGTGCTGCATTTGACCTCGCCCCCGGTGGCCAGCGCCGTCATCTGCTCTTCAAGCTCGTGAAGCCCGAGCTGCCCCGCGCCGGACACCGCCTGATAGGTGCAGGCAACCATGCTCTTTATGGGAGAAAGCTTCGCAATGCCCGCCACGGCCATAAGTGTGATTATGGACGAGCAGTTGGGGTTTGCGATGATCCCCTTGTTGGTAAACGCGTCCTGCCCGTTTATCTCCGGCACCACGAGGGGCACATCGGGATCAAGCCGGAAAGCGGAGCTGTTGTCGATGTACACCGCGCCGCTCTTGACGATGGCGGGAGCAAAGCGGCGGGACATGCCGTTTTTCACCGCGCCGAGGACAAAATCCATGCCCTCAAAGCTCTCGTCGGTGGCCTCCTGAATGGTCACTTCCTCGCCCCTGAAAATGACCTTTTCCCCGGCGCTTCTGGCGCTGGCAAGGGGCAGAAGCTTATTGACGGGTATGTCGTACTCCTCAAGGACTTTGAGCATCTCACAGCCCACGGCGCCGGTGGCGCCCAGTATGGCAACATTGAATTTTTTCATTTTTTCCTCCTATATTTTACTATCAGCCCGCAAATCCGTCGTACAGCACGCGGATGGCGGTTTCAAATTTGTCGTTTTCAACGCCCACTATGATAGACAGCTCGTCAGCACCCTGAGCGATGGTGCGGATATTGACGCCATTGTCGCCAAGCGCCTGAAAGAGCTTGCCGGATATACCGGGACGGAAGGTCATTTTTCTGCCGACAGCGGCCACAAGGGCTATACCGTCCTGTACATCTACCGTGTCCGGGGAGCAGGTCTTTTTAATATCGGCAATCACGGAGTACAGCCCTTCGCCCAGCGCGGCAGTCGCCGCCACCAGCGCGAAGCTGTCAAGCCCGAGGGTTATATGCTCTACCGGTACTCTGTATCTGTCGAGCACCTCAAGAGCCTGGCGCAGGGTGCCGCATGTGCTGAGATTGCGCTTTGACAGTGTGATGATGGTGAAGTTCCTGCGCCCGGCGATGCCTGTTATAAAGCGCTCCTGGCTCTCCTCCCGGTCTATGCTGTCAACTATCATGGTGCCCGCGTCCTCGGGTCGGTTGGTATTCCTGATATTAAGGGGAATGCTCTTTTCCTTTACCGGCTGCACGGACTCCTCATGCAGGACGCTTGCTCCCATGAAAGCCAGCTCCCGAAGCTCGGCATAGGTTATACGGGAGATAGGCTTTGGGTCGGGCACAATTCGGGGATCAGCCATGAGTATGCCGGAGACATCCGTCCAGTTTTCATACACCGATGCGTCCACCGCCGCAGCCGCCAGCGCGCCGGTTATATCGCTGCCGCCGCGGGTCATGACCTTAATGCGCCCTGTGGGCAGGCTCCCATAAAAGCCGGGGATAAGCACCCGCTCATGCTCAGAAAGTGCTGCGGAAATGGCGGCATAAGTGCGATCCCGGTCTATTTGTCCTTCGAGGGTGAAGAACACACAGTCCGCCGCGTCCACAAAATCAAAGCCCAGATACTCCGCCAGCAGCCTAGAGGTGAAATACTCCCCTCTGGACACCAGCTCATCAACCGGAAAATCTCTGTTCAGCCTTGAGCGCAGCTTGTGAAACTCCCCCGCCACATCGTAGCTCAGCCCCAGGTCGTCCCTGATCTCGGCAAAGCGCTGTTCTATACTATTCAAAATATCCTCGCAGGATACGCCATAATTGAGATGGGCGTGGCACAGATACAGCAGATCAGTCAGCTTATGATCGTCCGAGGAGCGTTTACCGGCGGCGGAGGATACCACCACCCTGCGCTCCGGGTCTGCGTCTATGATTGCCTTGACCTTCTTAAACTGTTCAGCTCCCGCAACGGAGGAGCCGCCGAATTTTGCAACCTTTATCATCTCTCCGCCTCATTCTCTTATTGCGGCAAAGAATATCTCCCCGCCGGCCTTTCTGATTTTATCCGCGGCGGCGTGCATCTGTGAAACGGATATGATCTCCGTCACCGCTCTGGCGACGCCGTCCTCAGTCTCGATGCTTGCGCAGGGCAGCTTTTCTGCCATGCTCTCCGGCAGGCGGACATAATAGGCGTGGCTGACGGCGGAGTTGTCCGCCTCGACACGGACACAGCTGTTATTAAGCATGGCCTTGTGGCCGATGGCAATGCAGCTTAAGTCGCGCAGCACGGCGGAGGCGGTGGGGTAGCGCCCCGCGCCCTGACCCATCAGCACGATAGAGCCGGAATTGAGCCCCTCATAGCGCGCCATGTTGAAATTTGCAAGCACGGAGCACTCAGCGGCGGAGCTTGTCAGAAGCACAGGCTCCACATAGGCATAGAGCCTGCCGTCGCTCTCCCCGCCGCTTACTATCAGGCGGCAGGTATAGCCGCGCGATTGAAAATGGCGGACATCGGCGGCGGTGATGTTCTCAATACCCTCGTTCAAAAGCCCGCTTACCGGGAGCTTATCATAGCTGACAGCGCAGGCGAGCATGATCTTGCGCAGTGCGTCAAGCCCGGAGACGTCTGCCGTAGGGTCGGCCTCGGCATAGCCAAGGCGCTGAGCGTCGCTCAGGGCCTGAGAATATTCCAGCCCCAAGCGCTGCATAGCGTCGAGCATATAGTTTGTCGTGCCGTTGAGTATGCCGCCGAGGGAGAGGATCTTATCGCTCTCTCTGGCGATAGAGAGGTTATGCAGAAAGGGCACCGCGCCGCCGCAGGCCGCGCTGAAGAGGAAGGACGCGCCGCTCTCGCCGGCAATGGCCTGAAGCTCCGGCCCTTTTTCTGATACCAGCGCCTTGTTGGAGGTTACAAAATGCTTCCCCGCCCTCAAGACCGCGCAGGCGTAGGAAAAGGCCGGTTCAACGCCGCCCATGACCTCCGCCACCGCGTCTACGCTTTTGTCATTGACTATTTCCTCTATTGAAGTGACCTTAAAGGGCTTATCCGCCTTTCCAGGGCGGACAAGCACCGGGCCCGCCTCAAGCCCCTTTGCCTTTTGCAGCATCTCAAAAACGCCCACGCCGACTGTGCCAAATCCCAAAACCGCTACTTTCATCTTTTCCTCCGAAAATTTTCTGTGTCCGTGTTTAAAAAACACTTGTATTTTTAGCAAAGACAGTGTATCATATACCTGCCCCAAACGCAAGCCAAATTTTAAGGATTTTTCGGAAATTGGAGAGATTGAACAATGCTTGACAACTATCTCATCGTTCATAAGAACATTTTGCCGGATTATTATGAAAAAGTGCTGGAGGCCCGGCGGCTGCTTGACAGCGGCAAGGTGAAAGAGGTCAGCCAGGCGGCAAAGCTGGCCGGCATCTCCCGCAGCACTTATTATAAGTATAAGGATTATATTTTTGAGCCCTCGGACATGGCCGGTGGCCGAAAGGCTGTGCTGTCGTTCATGCTTGAGCACGAGGCAGGAGTTCTCTCGGCGCTGCTGGCTCGAATCTCCGCCGCGGGGGCGAATGTGCTGACCATCACCCAGAGCCTGCCAATTCACAACATGGCGAGCGTCACCGTGTCGGTGGATATAAGCTCCATGCCTGGCCCCCTGTCGGAGCTTCTGAGTAATATCGAGTCCTCCACCGGAGTGGAGAACGCCCGGCTCTTGGCTGTTGAATAAAAAAGAAACGGAGATAAACTATGCTGTACCAGAGCACCAGAAACGAAAAAATCACCGCCGACAGTATTCATGCGGTTTTGCAGGGCCCCGCCCCGGACGGGGGGCTCTATATCGATCCCTCCCTTGATCGCCGCCCCTTTGACTGGCAGGGCTGTCTGTCCCTGCCGCCGCTGGACATAGCGCAAACCGTGCTGAGCCATCTCCTGCCGGATTTTGATGACATGGGTGCGCTCGTGAAGGCGGCCTATGAGGGGAAATTCCGCTCCGATAAGCTTACTCCCCTTGTGCCAGTGGGGGAGGATTTTGTCCTTGAGCTGTTCCACGGGCCGACCTGCGCCTTTAAGGATGTGGCCCTTTCCATGCTGCCCCGGCTGATAACCGCCGCGAGGAAGCAGACCGGTGCCGCGGAGAAGACTCTTATCCTCACCGCCACCTCCGGGGATACCGGGAAGGCCGCGCTGGAGGGGTTTCACGATGTGCCCGGCACGGGGATAATCGTGTTCTACCCCGCTGACGGGGTATCCCCCATTCAGCAGGCCCAGATGGTGACACAGTCTGGAGAGAATGTGAAGGTCTGCGCCCTGCGCGGCAATTTTGACGACTGCCAGCGCGGTGTTAAAGAGGCCTTTTTAAAGCTGCCGGGAACCGGGGCTTTAGAGACGGAGGGCTGCACCCTCTCCTCGGCAAACTCCATCAACATCGGCCGTCTTGCCCCACAGGTGGCCTATTATTTCATTGCTTACAGCCAGCTTCTGGACTTCGGACGCATCAAAATGGGCGATCAGGTGGATTTTGTCGTCCCCACGGGCAACTTTGGGGACATTCTGGCCGGTTATTACGCGCGCATGATGGGGCTGCCCGTGGGGCGGCTCGTCTGCGCGTCAAACGCCAACCGCGTGCTGACGGATTTCTTCAAAACCGGCCTTTACGACAGACGTCGGGAGTTTTATAAGACCGCTTCCCCCTCGATGGATATTCTTGTCTCCTCAAATCTTGAGCGGCTGCTATTCCTCGCCGCCGGGGGCGACACGGCCTTTGTCCGCCGCTGCATGGAGGAGCTGTCCGCGCAGGGCTGCTACAAGGTTGACGACAACATCATGCAGGGCATACGGCAGGTCTTTTCCGCCTGCTGCTGTGATGAGGCGGAGACAAAAGCTGCCATTGCCCGCGTCTGGCGGGATATGGGCTATCTCTGCGACCCGCACACTGCCGTGGCCTTCTTTGGTGCGGAGCAGTATAAAAAGGAGCGGCAGAGCAAAGCCCCGTTGATCATTCTCTCTACCGCCTCCCCCTATAAATTCCCCTCCGCCGTGCTGGAGGCCATCGGCGGCGAGCTTTCAGGTGATGATTTTGACCGCATGGCGGAGCTTGAGCGCATAAGCGGCGTGCCCGCGCCGGAGAGCCTTGCCCGGCTCAGGAGCGCGGAAGTCCTTCACCGCGATGTGATAGACGCGGACGGGCTTTTAAGCTATATATCCTCCTGCGTGAAAAATGGGGAGGTCTGAGCCATGAACGACATTAAAAACGGCGTCCGGGTTCGCGTCCCGGCAAGCTCTGCCAATCTCGGCCCGGGCTTTGACTGCTTCGGCATTGCTTGGCAGCTCTATGACGAGCTGGAATTTGCTTTCGGCGGAAGCGGTCTTGAGATCAGCGGCTGCCCGGAGAAATACAGAAACAGCGAAAACCTTGCCTTCCAAGGCTTTGAGGCGGTGCGCGCCGCCTGCGGCGCGCAGGCGCGCCCGCTGAAAATCAACTTCATTGACAGCGCCATTCCCGTATCCCGCGGGCTTGGCTCCTCTGCCGCCC
>DKYJ01000013.1:0-334 GCA_002493305.1 Clostridiales bacterium UBA7103
TTCCTTCTCCACCTTGCAGCCCATATCCATAGCCACGAGCGCGGCGGTATCATAGTCTATAACATCGGAGATGGAGACGAACATGCCCATCTTCATCAGGCGCTTTATCACCTCAGAGGCGGTCTTTTTCATGCGCGAGGCAAGATCGCCCACGCTTATCTCGTCAGGGATAGAGACCTTGAGCTGCTGCTTCTTGGCTATCTCAAGCTGGAGGCGGTTCATCTTGTCCCGCTCCTCCTGACGGCGCTTGGCAGAGGCTACCTGCTGATTGGGGCGCTGGCGGGACTTGTTGGTAAACTTCTCCTTGTTGCCGCGGCGCAGGCTGCTGCTGTTT
>DKYJ01000013.1:645-27673 GCA_002493305.1 Clostridiales bacterium UBA7103
GTCCCTTGGCCCCCGCCATATCCTCAAACTTCTCGTTATATTTCTCGATATTGACAGCAGCGCCGCCGCGTGTGTCCACCACGCGCTTCTCGGCCACCTGGCGGGGCACATGGGGTTTGTTTTTCTTCTCCGCTCTGGGCTGCTCGACAGCTGCCGGAGCAGCAGGGGCGGCAGGAGCCGCTGCGGGTCTCTGCGCAGGTCTATCCCCGGCGGGTCTGGGCTGCTGCTTTGCGGGAGTCTCTGCCTTGGGCTTAGGCTCCGCCTTGGGCTGCACCTTGAACACCTCCTCAAGGCTTGCCACCTGGTTATGCTGAGTCATATATTCAAAGATGATATCAAGCTCCTTGTTCTCAAGAACCTGCATATGGTTCTTGGGCGGCGCCACATAGTCAGTAAGTATCTGGGATATGACCTTGGAAGTCACCCCAAAATCCTTTGCGACCTCATGAATTCTGTACTTGATCATCATACGCCGTTCCTCCTTTTTCCATTCCTCTTGTTCCGCTCTGCCGCCGCTTCCCGCTTGCGCCGCTTTGCCTTGTCACAGCGCTTAGCCGTCTCCTCCGCTATGGCCGAATATTTATCCGGCTGAGCCTGAGCGAGCAGCTCCATCAGAGCGTTTGCAAATCCCATATCCGTCACCGCAGCCATTGAGCAGCCGCCCGTCCCCACGGCGGCGGATATCTCTTCCTTTGTATAGGGCAGCTCCACCGGTATGGCGTTGCGCCCGCTCAGATAGCCCGCAGCTCTCTTCCGGGCGTTGTCTGAGGCATCCGCCGCAATAAGCAGCAGCTTTGCCTTCCCGGAACGAACCGCGTCTCCTGTGCTGTCCTCGCCTACGGCAAGAGAGTTTGCCCGGCGCATAAGCCCCAGCAGCCCCCTGCATTTATCGGTCATGGCGCGCCTCCATTTCCGCGTGGAGCTTTTCATATATCTCCACAGGCACCGCCGCCGAAAAGGCTCTGTCCAGCGCTTTTGATTTCTCGGCTTTTTTCAGGCAGTCCGGGTCAGGGCAGACATAAGCGCCTCTGCCGTTTGCCTTGCCGTTAAAGTCCAGCGCGATCTCGCCCTCCGGGGATCTGACCACCCGGATAAGCTCGCGCTTGGGCTTCATCTCGCGGCAGCCCAGACACTGCCGCATTGGGATCTTCTTCGGCATACTACGCTGCCTCCTCCTTCTTAAGTAATCACTGAACAAATCGTCTCTGTACTTTGCGGACAATTCGCGCCCTGATTTTGTCAGCCTTCCTTGCCATACACAAAGTATTGTCTGCGAAAGGCTGCCTTCATCAGAACACAAATTCTCTCGCAAATTACTCTCGCCGATTTATTCATCGCTTACTTTTTGTTTTTTACTATTATTTTCTAATCACGCCTCGGACTCGGGCTTGATGTCGATCTTATAACCGGTGAGCTTTGCGGCCAGGCGCGCGTTCTGCCCCTCCTTGCCGATAGCAAGGGACAGCTGCGCGTCGGGAACCACCGTGCGGCAGCTCTTGCCGTCTTCAAGCATGGTGACGCTGATGACCTCAGAGGGTGCCAACGCCGCGGCAATGTATTCCTCGGGGGACTCGCTGTACTTGATGATATCTATCTTCTCGCCGCCAAGCTCGTTGACGATGGCGGCGACGCGCCCACCCTTGGGGCCGACGCAGGCTCCGATGGGGTCAACATTGGGGTCATCAGACCAGACGGCCATCTTTGTGCGGCTGCCGGCCTCGCGGGCAATGGATTTTATCTCCACCGTGCCGTCAAAGATCTCAGGCACCTCCAGCTCGAACAGGCGCTTGACAAGGCCGGGGTGTGTGCGGCTTATGAGCACCTGCGGCCCGCGGGTGGAGTTCCTGACCTCTACCACATATACCTTTATCCTGTCGCCCTCGGTGAGCGCCTCAGTCTTTATGCGCTCGTTGGCGGAGAGCATAGCCTCGGTAAACTCGCTGTTTGAGGAGATGCGTATGGAGACATTTCCGGTGCGGGCGTCGATGTGGGAGACGGTACCGGTGAGTATCTCATGCTCCTTGGACGTAAACTCCTCATACACAAGCCCGCGCTCAGCCTCGCGGATTCCCTGAATGATGACCTGCTTTGCAGCCTGAGCGGCAATTCTGCCGAATTTCTTTGTCTCCACCGGGACAGACAGCAGGTCTCCAAGCTTTGCCCGGCGGCTGACCTTCTTCGCGGCCTCGAGATTTATCTCATGGGAGGGATCCTCGACCTCGTCGACAACGGTCTTGTAAACCACCATTTCAATGCGCTTTTTATCTTCATCCAGCAGTATCTCCACATTATCCTCGCATTCGGGATTGTCTCTGCGGAAGGCTGCCAGCATTGCCTGCTTTATTTTATCGTACATATAGCTGCGGGGTATGCCCTTTTCCGCCTCTATATCCGCTACGGCTTCAAAAAATTCTGCATTCATTTTTAAGTCTCCGTTCTCAGATTATATTTGTATTTTTATATCTCGGCGCGCAGCCTTACCTGCGCCACCTTTTCCTTTTCAAAGTGTTTCTCTGTTCCGGCGATATTGATGGTCACATTACCTTTGTCATAGCCGCAGAGAGTGCCCACGAATGATTTGCTGCCCTCAAAAGGCTGATAGAGCCGCAGCTCCACCCTGCTGCCCATAAACTGTTCAAAGTCCGATGGGCGTTTGAGTTCTCTCTCCGCCCCGGCGGAGCCTACCTCGAACACGTAGCTCTCCTGTATGGGGTCTGCCTCATCAAGCAGTGGGTCAAGGGCACGGCTGATGCGCTCACAGTCGTCAATAGAGACTCCGCCGGCTTTGTCGATATATATTCTCAGATACCATGTCCCCGCCTCGCGGAGATACTCCACATCCCACAGCGAGCAGCCCTCCTGCTCAACCACGGGCTGTGCAAGTCTTAACACCGTCTCGGTGATTTTACTCATACACGTCCCTCTTTCATTCCGGAAATTCTCGCAAAAAAGAGTGGGCCACAGCCCACTCTGACATAACCATAATCCTTACTGTATTTATAATACCACCCAATGGGCGCCAATGCAAGTCTTTTTTTACAATTAAAATAATGGAGCTGCGTCTAAAAAGACCCGGCGGCATTTCTGCCCACCGGGTCGAAGTGAAAAGATGTGATAGCTCAGTTGCAGGTTTTTGCGATCTCAGCGGTTATAAGCAGGTACTTTTCTATGTCCGCCTTCGTATGACAGTGCAGCGGGGAAACGCGGATCGCGCCAGCCGTACCGATGGCCTCTACCGCGCGCTTTGAATAGGGGCTCGAGTTGAGCCGCTCAAAGACTATTACGCCCCGCTTGCGGTATTCGACCACCGCATCAGACCAGGAGAGCTTTTCAAAGCCCATGGCCACTATGAGATCACGCCGGGTCAGATCGGCATCATCCCCATACAGCTCCACGCCAGGGATATTTCTCAGGCCGGGGACATTCTCCGTGCCGTCCAGCATGAGCTTGAGCAGAGCGCGCTCCTGAAGGTGGATATGCTCCATACCCGTCACGAACAGCTCGCGCCGGTCAGTGCTGTCTGTGAAATGTCCGCCCAGCCAACACACATAATCCACCACGGCAGACATGGCGGCGAAGTTGCCAGGCGCGGGAGAGCCAAGCTCCCAGATCTTTGCATCGCGCTCGAGCACCTTGCGGTGGGGCAGCGCCGCCACTCTGTCAGATACATATCCAAATCCCAGCCCCCTTGGGCCGAAGAATTTGTACAGGCCGAAATTTATTCCGTCAAGCTTCAGCGCATCCACATCCACAGCTGCGTGAGGAATATGCTGCACGGCATCAGAGATTATGTATATATCAGGGTTTATTTCCCTTGCGGCTTTGACAATGGCCTCCATATCCATGATAGCGCCGGAAATGTTGGAGGCCCACATGACGCTCAGCAGTGTGGTCGTGGGTGTAACAAGGCGGCGCACCTCCTCCGGCTCAATGCGTCCGGAGGCCGGGTCAGCCTGAAGAACTCTGAACTCCTTGCCGGTCTTGCCGCAGTAGTATTTCACCGCGTCAAAGGCGGATGGGTGCTCCATCACACTTGTCACAGCGTTGTCGCCCGGGCAATTTTCAAGTATTGCTCCTACCATCTGGAACATGGCCTGCGAAGCGGTAAGCTCCGGCAGCAGAGCGCCGCCCTTTGCGCCCAGAACCACCCTCAAAATGTCCTCAGTGCCCTTGTTCTGCACGCGCTTGAGGTCAAGAGAGCGGTTGTGCACCCGCTCCGGGCAGTCGGGAAAGGCCTGATATTCAGCCTGCTTCTGCACCGATTCCTTCAGGCGCAGGGAGCCTCCGGAGTTTTCAAAGAACAGGCGCTGCCCGAAGTCCGGATCTTCGTCCACATAGTAAAACCTGTCTTTTATCTGACTTGACAGCACCTCGTCAAAAAGCAGACCATTTTCGTACTCTTTCATCTCACACCTCGTTAAGTCACTTGTCGGTTTTTTCAAATTTTCTGCCAAAGCCGGTGAGGACGCTCAGGCCAAAGAGAATGATGAGCATATAGCTCTGGAACAGGTATGGCAGATAGCTGAGGAAGGAGAAGCCCTCCGCTACAACGCCGCTGGCAATGGCAAGGCTCACAGCGTTCAGCCCCACCGGGTTATATGGCACGATACCGGCAAGGGCAGTGCCGAAGCCGTCAAGAATATTCGCGCCGCGTGTCCGCTCAACATTGTGCTGCTTTAAGATGCTGCGCACCACCGGGCCGACAAACAGGATGGAGATAGACGCCGCGCCTGTTGCAAAGCTGGAGATCACGATGATCAGCACAGAGATAAGCTCCGCCTGCCTCGGAGTCTTTGCGGAGCTGGCGATTTTCTCCAGCATCAGGCCGAACACGCCGCTGCGGTTGAGCATCTCAAGCATTGCAAACATGAAGAAGGAGAAGCAAATAACATTGAGCATACCGGTAAGACCCGCTCCGATAGGGCCGGAGGCGGAAAGCAGCGTGGGCACATCAACAAAGCCGAAGACAAGGATCAGCACAAAGCCCAGCATATCGCAGACGAGGAGCGTGCCGATGAGGTTCCAGCCTCTGAGCATCAGCACGACCATTACCACGGGGATAAGCAGCATGACAAGGGTAGGTGCGCTGGTGGCATCCACCATTTCGGGCAGAGTAGCGCTCCCGGCAGTGGCAAAGCCCACAACGACGAACAGCACAGCAGATACAGCGGCCGCTACCAGAGAATAGGGCAGCCTCGTGCGCACAACATCGCGCACTTCTGCCTCCTGAGTGATGGCGGAGGCGATGGTGGTGTCGGATATGGGGGCCAGGTTATCGCCGAAAATCGCGCCGCTTACAATTGCGCCGGCAATAACGGCGGGACTTGCTCCCACGGCGGCGGAAACCGGCATCAAAATGGGCATGACGGCAACTATCGCGCCATTGGAAGTACCGCAGGAGACCGAGATAAGCCCGGCGGCCACAAAACCTATAAGGGGCAGAAAGGCGGCATTCAGGCCGATGCTGGTCATGGCCCAGATAAGGCCGTTGATAAGGCCGCTCTGACGCAGTTCCTGAGAAAGAATACCCGCCAGCAGGAACGCAAATATTATAACACAGAGCGTATCATTCTGTATACCGGCCACAACCGCCTTTTCAAACTCCTTTTTGTCCTTGGCAAGGAGGAAAGCGACGCACAGGCTAGCAAAACCGGCCATGCAGAACAGCACCAGAGAGACCTTTTTCATGGCCGCCGTGATGATCATGCAGACCATGAAAACGAGCAGGGGCAGGCATGCGCCAAATGTCCCTCCGTAAAACTCCATTTTCTTCTTTTCTTCCATGTAGTTCACTCCCTTTTGAGATATGGCTGACCGCAGCCCAAACGCTTTTTACCGGGCCGCCGTCAGCTTGTGAACATATACTAAACAAAAAAAATCCCCTGTTCAATATTTTTTATGCAATTTCGGCGCCGCATATTGCATTTTCTACAATACTTATAATATAATGTTGCCTGCGCGGCAACATTATTTGCAAGCACTGCGCTTTTTCGATTCAGAGCGGTAAATTGCCGAAAAAAGGATGGTGCATTTTTATGAAAAGCAACGAGATCAGTCTTCAGGACAGGATAAAATCCGTCCGCCTGACCCGGACGGAAAGCCGGGTCGCAGCCTATCTCGCGGCCAACGAATCGGCTCTCAGCTTCAAATCCGCCAAGGATATTGCCCAGGCACTGAACATAAGCGACACCTCAGTGATCCGCACCTGCCGCAGCCTTGGCTACAAGGGCTATGCCGACCTTCAGGAACAGAACAAAGCCATGCTTGAAAACTATGTGGAAAGCAGCCGCTATGTTATCCCTGTAAATCAGGTCGTACAGAAGCTGGAGCGCTATCAGGCCAGCGACAATTCCATATGCCTTGACATGGCCCTTGAGAGTATACAGGCTGCACACCGCAACAACGCACCGGATAAATTTCTCAGGGCAGCAGAGCTTTTATATGAAAGCGAGCATATAACTGTGGCGGGCTTTCGCGGCATGAGCGGCCCCGCACGCTCACTGTCCACCCTGCTGCGGCAGTACCTGCCGCATGTGGAGTGCTTCACCGATCTGGACACGCTCTGTGTGGAAAAAATGCTGGATTGTCGGCATCGGGACTGCGTTGTGCTTTTGAGCGTGGAACGCTATTCAAAAATGTCATGTCTGATCGCGGAGATGGCCCGGGAGAGCGGTTCGCGGCTGATAACGATTGTTGATAAGATCACCGCCCCTGTGTCTTACCAGGCGGATTTAGTGCTGGTTTCGGATTTTTCAAGCCCCCTGCCCATAAATTCCTTTGTGGCCACCCAGTTTATTGCTGAGAGCATAATTTTCGAGATAAGCAAGCTCAAGGGCTTGTCTCAGGAACAGCGCCTGTCGCGTCTCAATGAGAAGCTGGAAAAGCTGGATCTATACTGAAAAAAGAATTTCCGGGGCGCGGGCGCGCTCCGGAAATTCTTCGGTATTCAATTCAATATTCAAAATCCGGCACATAATGGGCATAGAACTCTTCATAGCAGATTCCATGCTCCATTATAAACTTTGCCGCCTCAACGCCCACATAACGATAGTGCCAGGGTTCATCCCAGCCTGTGAGCAGGAGCTTGCGGGTGGGATAGCGCTTTATGAAGCCATACTCGGCACAGTGAGCGTCCACCCATTCATAAAACTCCTGATTCATATCACTGTAAACCAGGCGCTGGTAGTTCTTATCCATCAGATCCACCGCAAGGCCGAGCTGATGCTCGCTGCTGCCGGGGTAGGCCGTAATAGTCCTTGCTTCCTCCGCCGCTTCCTGATATCGTGGATCGTTATAATCATCTATGCCAAACATCTCCAGCGCGAGCTGCGACGCCTTGCCGTTAAATATCTTTGTCTGATAAGAATAAGTCCTGTACGCCGCGCCAACATATACGGAAAAGCCCGCGTCCTTTATGGCCTGAATAAAATCCTCCAAATGTGGCAGTGCCGCGGTGCTGAACATCATATAGCTGGTGGAGCTGATTTTGGAGACCTCCGGCTCATATGTGGCCGAGAGAAGGTTTTCATTATTTACTATAAGGTACTGCTCCTGAGTGATATCTATATCCGGCCAGATATTTTCGGTTGGCTCCGGCGTCGCGGTGGCATTCGCGTCCTGGAAGGTAACGCTGTCACTCTTGACATAGGCCCCGTCCTTGCCGCCGAAGATAACGTCAGTCTGACGATCCATGCGGGATATAACTATTGTATACAGCACTATGCACAGCAGCGCCATGCAGATAAGCCAGGCTGTTTTCTTTTTTGCCATTGGAGCACCTCCTTTGTAATGGGCATACTGAACGATTGTCTGCTATTATATCACCTGCGCCGCTGTAATTCAAGTATCCGTCTATCCATGCGCTCTAAAACGGGTTTGCCTCCTCCCCCAGCGCGCTGCGCAGCTTCGCAAGCGCCTTTTTCTCTATGCGCGATACATAGCGCTGGAACTATTGTAAGTGCTTTTACCTTGAAAAAGTGCCGCTTTTGCGGCAAATTATGCAGAATTAGCGTCATTTAGCTGCTGAAAACGGAATTTGATAATGAGCTGTTTATCCTCTGTCAGCTCCACCCTTTCGATGAGGCTGACCAGCAGTTCCCGGCTGGCAAAGGCGCTGTCCATAAAGCGCTGAACCAATTCCTCTGCCCTGTCCTTTACAGATACCGGGCTTTTTTTCTGCATTTCCAGCTCCCGCCGTTTTTCCTCCAAAGCGGCTCTCTCCGATTTTGCTTTGCTGTAGATGCGCTCAAAATCCGTCTCGGTCAGCAGTCCGCTGAGCCTATCCATGTACATCTTGTCAAGATTTGCCGTCAGGCTGTCGATCTTGCTTTGTATAGCCTGCATCTCAATCTCCAGCGCGTTCTCCCTTTGAGTTCGTTCCACTGCTTCCTGTGCGGCTGGCAGCAGCTCGGCAGGATTCAAATAGACCTCGCACACTTCCCGCACCTTGGCTATGACCGCGTCCGTGACGGTTTTTTCTTTGATAGTATGGCAAGTGCAGACTCCCGCCTTTGTGAAGCGTTGGTAGGTGCGGCAGACAAAATACAGCACATCCTCCCCCGCCGCGTTTTTTCTATTGATAACGGCCAGCGGATAGCCGCATTCGTGACAAAAGATGAAGCCTTTTAACAAAAAGTCATAGGTTCGGCTGCGGGTGTGCTTTCGGCTGTTCACCAGCATACGCACCTTCTGAAAGCTCTCCTTGTCGATCAGCGGTTCATGGGTATTCTCGACCACCACCCAGTTATCTTTATCCTGCCTCAGGCATTTCTTGGATTTGTAACTGATCTTCACTTGCCGCCCTTGCACCATATTGCCGATATAGGTCTCATTTTGCAGCATGTCGGAAATGCGTTCGCTGCTCCACAGGCCGGTGTAAGGGCCGGGTCTGGCAACCGGCAGCCCGGCATAGGTAGCCGGAGTCGGTATCCCCTCCGTGTTCAAGCGTGCGGCAATTTGTCGGCAGCTCATCCCTTCCAGCGCCATTGCGAAAATGCGCCGCACCACTGAGGCCGCTTCCTCGTCTATGACGATCTTGTTTTTCTCCGTGGGGTGCATCTTATAGCCATAAACCGGCTTGCCGCCGATAAACTGACCTTTGCGCTGCTTATCCCGCTTGACGCTTTTGATCTTCTTGGAAATATCCTTGGCGTACATGTCGTTCATGATCGCCCGGAACGGCGTGATGTCGTTAGCCGTGGATTCCACTCCGGTATCAATGCCGTCCAGCAGGGAGATATACCGCACCCGCTTCTCCGGGAAGTACCGCTCCATATAGTGACCGGTCATGATATAGTCACGCCCAAGACGGCTCAAGTCCTTTGTGATGACCATGTTGACCTTTTTCGCCTCAATATCGCCGATCATGCGCTGAAAATCCGGTCGATCAAAGTTTGTCCCGCTCCAGCCGTCGTCCACATAGGTATCATAGACGGAGAGCCTTTGCTTCTGGGCAAATTCATTGAGCAGTGATTTCTGATTTGTGACGCTTTGGGATGGCCCTTCGCTCTCATCCTCCTTCGATAATCTGATGTATAATGCCGCATGGTAATCCATGGGGTTGCTTATTTCCAAGTACATGATTCCCTCCCTGAAATAAGCGACCATTCATCATGTATATTGTATAACACGGTATATTTCATGTCAAATTTTGCGAGGTTTTCTGGAGATTTATCTTTATATAGTTGCGGAAAGACTGCTTGATCAAATCTCTCACACATTCTCCCTTGTCGCTGAATGTGCAGCATATTTTCAGTTCTTCTTTTTTCCGCCTCATGGAGCACCTCCTGTTCTTGATATTCTTAATCGTATGAAGGTTTACCAAGAATATTGCCTGTCCCCTCCCCCGTAATCCGTCTCACCATGAGACGCATTAAACGACAAAATCCGCACTTTACATTGTGCGGATCGTTTAATATCACGAATATTTTCAAAGGCAAAACAGACGGCGGCGGGCAAGGCCGCTCCATAGGAAATACACCGTGCCTCCCTCCATGCCTATGGCGGGGCGCTCTACTCTGTGATGTGTAGCCAGCGCAAGTATCATTATACCCGCCTGCGCTTCATGACCGACAGCCCAGCCAATGGCTGCTTGCAGCGGTGGTGTTTCTCGCTCTGTCCTTGGTCGCTTCACCTCCCAACCCTTGGACACTCCCGGCGCACCCGCTGCCCGGCTCAACGCAGGCGGAACATATCTGCCTGCCCTATTCAGTTGTTATATAAAAGGCTGTTGTCAGCCTGCAAAAACACAGCTTACAGCCCTGTGCTTTTGCAGACCGGCACATGCTCAGAAGGACGATGCTTCTCTCGCCCTTCCTTTGCCTCAACTCATGGCTATTATGTATGCGGAAAGAATATCAAGGAAATCCGAGTTGCTGGGCGCTCTATCGAGCTTTCTCCCTGCAATTCTGCTTAGCCTATCCTTATCACCGTATTTCCAGCAGGCGTTTACTACCGTCCTAAGCGCGCGTTCCACAGCCTGGGGGCTTACCCCGAAGTGCTTGGCTGTCTCCGGGTATAGTATCTTGGTTATTAGCTTGACGCTGCTCTGTCCGCTTACAATTTGCTCTATCATAAACACCGCATAAACAAAGCCTGTTAATCGCTTGGTTGCGCCTATGCTCCTAAGCAGACTTTCAGCCGTAACAGGTATTTCAAAAGTCTCCGCCGGTACACAAAAATAATACATATCAGATCCCCTTCTTTTTTTGTTTCAACCAAAGGGGCAGCCGCGGGCGGAGAGCGGCAGCATGGCAAGCGGCTTTGTATTCTGAATTTCTGCAAATTTTGTCCTCATAGGAGCTTTAAGCCAAAAGCACATGACAGGTCTCCTTTTCCATCAATGTGCTCAAATTGTATCATAAATATGGGCGTTTTTGTTCGCAATTCCGTAGATAACGCGCGGCAAAGTATATGCTGCTTTTATAGTTGATTATTGATGACTGTCGAAAACCGTCTTGGCTTTTGATATGAAAATCCCCTGCAATTTTGCAATTGCAGGGGTGTTATTTGTTAAATTAAATCTATCTGTAAGACTTAGCTCTGTTCCGCCATATATATTGTTGCTCTGCTTTGTATAGCCTTGGCAGTTTCCTCCGCAGTACAGCGTCCAGCATAGAATTTGTTTACCTCGTCCTGAATTACACACCAGAGTTGTGTGTCAATTCCATACAAAGAATCTGTCTTTTCTAATTCAGAAAGCAACGCCTCCATAGCCTGTTCTCTATCGGCATAATCACTGCCACTTTCTTTCAGAAGCTCCACTTCATTACGCAACTGTTGCCTTGCCGCATTCCGGCGTAAAGGTAAATAATTTGTACAAGCATTGTTTTGTAGCAGAAATTCTCTGAGAAATTGCCAACATTGCTCCTTGTGCACAGATTGAGCTGACATTCCCATGCTCAACTCAGGTACCAAAATGCTCCCAATTTCAGGAAAACCAACGAAAGCATATTTGCCGTCCCCGTATGCATCTGCTAAAATCTCAGCTTCATACACATTACGGATAAAGAGCATATACAAAAGAGCATGAGAGTTTTGAATACGCTCATCTACATAGGTTCCGGTAATATCAACTTTCTCCGGCCTATTCGCCGCTATTTTTAACAATCGAATAAAATACTCCGAGTCGAAAAAACATTGCGCGTGAGTCCAATCTACCAGCTTTTCTCCGGAGGCCAAAACCGCTAATCTCAACCATTCATCCCGGCTATATTCTGTGTCGAAAAGGTATTGATAATAATCGTTTTCCGCAACAGCGCGCTCCAGCCTATCATATGTCCAGCTTTCGGGTACTCCTACATCTTGCGCTGCCGCCGAAGTAGTCAAAAGCATAAACCCCGGCACCATTTGATACAGCCCGTCGTTTATTTCAAGGGCAGAAAGCGGCCCGCTGAAAAAATCATCTTTTGATAGTTCCTTATCGCTGTCTATATAGGGATACAAATCCTCCAGCAGGTTTCGTCTGACCAACAAGGCCGGATTCAGTATTTCACCGCAATTGTCTGACAGATTATAAAGATCCGGGATATTCCCAGATGCAACATCCGTCATGAGCTGTAGCTCCGCACCGCAGGAATTTTCATCAGTAGTATATTGAGAGTAGTCCCTAATCTCTATCTGGCACTCAGGATGTGCCTGATTCCATGTGAGTACAGCATCTTTTATTAAGTATGGCAGTTCCACCAGTGTGGCCATCATTAATTTCTCATTTTTCTCCGTTACATTGACCTGTTTCAACATCAGCAAGGGAGAAGCTTCGTTGCCACTGGTTCCCGTATAAATCAGTTGCCCATCTTCAACCTCATATATTACACCATTGCTGAGCAGGCCAGAATCCGAAAAGGCAAGTAGTTTCTTTATTGTTTCAGTTGAAAAGTTAAAGCCGTACAGTGTTGCATCTATTTGCAGATATAACTCCCATTTTGTGCCAATGCCTATAATCCGACAACGGGAACCGAGATAGCAGGTTTTCCCCCAACCTTTGTTTTCCTCATCTATGGTGCTGATAGCTTGCGTTTCGCCATCCAACCACGCCACAAAAACACTACCGTCAGAGCTTTGACCAATGCTGGCCGAGTCGGATACCCTGATTGCATAGGCTAATTCTGCTTCATTTTCTTCAGAAATTTTTAAGGCACTCACTTTGCCGCCGTCCAGTACAAATATGGTTTCTTTGCCCCCTGCCATGTCGGAAACTGCTGTTCCCTCAGGTAAAGATATGTAGCGAAGCTTTACCCCATTCGAGGTAAATTCGATGATCTGATTGCCGATGCTATCCAGAACATACAGCTTTCCGCCCATGGCGCAGTAAGCATACCACTGTTCGCTCCCGTCATCACAGGAGGCCAGCAATTTCGCCTCTGAGCCATCAGAGTTTATACTGAAAAGAAAATTGCTCTCCATAAAACTTCCGAGCAAATATATTTTATTTTCTATTGATACTATATTACTTTGGCTAAACCATACATTCTGTGGAAGCTCCAAATTCTCCACCGCATAGGAGTATTCAGCGGAATCCACAGATATTTCCTTAATGTCCAGTTCCTTATTTTTGGGAACTGTGCCGGAATTACTTCCGGCACAGCCCGTGGTAAGCAACAGGCAGAATATTAGCAAGATTGATATAATTCTTTTCACACCAGTGCCTCCCATCATATAATTTTTACTGCTGGAGATAAGTCAGATCGGGGCTTCCGAGATCCACCCACGCATCGTGCAATTTTCCCCATGTTTTGGAACCAACTACGCCATCTCCTTCGTTTGCACCCAGGTATGCTACCTGAAAGCTCACAACCGCGAGCCGCGTGTTGTTTCCAAAAACGCCATCCACACCCTGAGGATTAAAGTTAGTATTACCGGTACTCAAATACAGTCGATATAGTACTTCCTGGATTACAATTACATATCCTGTATAAGTGCTGTTCGTTGTGCTAGAAACAAGGGTCGCTGTTTTGACGGGGTACAGCTTGTGGTTGGCATCTCGGAAGTATATAGTACTTGCTACTGTAGTACTTGCCGGAGAAATAGTTCCGTTGTCCGCGAACGCGCTTGCAGGGAAAAGGCACAATGCCATCGTGAGGACGAGAAGAAGCGCAACAAGTTTCTTTTTCATGTTTTTCGTTCCTTTCTTTTCAATTTTTCGTTTTATTGCAAATATCCGAGCTGGCGCCTTGCCGGATAATAGCAATCATTCTTTTGCGGGTACATAAACCGTCTTTCATGATTTCATAATACACATTCCCTGCAGCTATTCAATAGCTCCTGCGCGAAATGACAAAAAACGCGCAGTTTTGGTCAAGCTGCGGCCTTTTTCCTGACAAAAAAGCAGGGAACTTGCAGCAGAGCGGTGAGAATTATTCCCGCGCCGACGGGCACGGCGAAGCGGCTCAGACCCAAGGTCATCAGTGCTATGTACACCGCGAAAAACAGCACAGACATGATTCTCGCCACCTTTTTGAACACCACCCGCTCCTTTTCGCTGAGCCTCCGCGCCTCATTATCAATGGGGCTGCAAAGGAAAACCTGAATTGCTGCCGCAGCTACAAAGCAACTGAGCAGAATGAAGCTCTGCTTTTCAATGACAAGTCGTATCAAAAACAGAAACGCGGAGAGAAGCAGCGTAGATGAAACGAAGCACACGCCGGATGACTGCAAATGAAAGCCACCGCTGAACTTCCTGATAAGCATAAAGGGGACAATCATCAGCACGCCTTCAAGCAGCATCCCCGAAACGCCGCCGAGTAGCATTACCAAAACAAGCGGCAAAAGACTGAACAAAAAGCTGTATGCCGCGTATTCGTATAGCTCTCTGTCATTTTTGGAAATGGCTCCTGCACGCAGGAGCCATTTCACGATTCTTGACGACATTTTACCTATCATTCGATTTTACTGAACTTGCTCAGAGCTTCGGGCGCCTTAGGCTGGTAAATCATAAGGCAGGAGTTGGTGTTGGCGCAAATGAGCATGACCGCGTTGAGAAGTACTGCCGAGAACGCCGCAAGAGAGTAGTACATGGATTTGATTTTTGTCATTTGTTTTGCCTCCCTGTTTTTTCTTGTGTATTTTTTTATTAAGCTGTACACATTATACAATGCAAACAATTTTATTTCTATGGCTTCAACGCCAAATGCAATTTTTACGACAAAAACGGTCTATTTCAGAAGAATACAGCCCGAATTGCAACCGCACACAAGATTATCTTGTTTTACATAGTCGGAATTTTGCGGATTTCCTGATAAAATTTGCTCGGGTGATGTTATGGAAGTCAGCCTTATTGAAATGGGAAACAGAATTGCCGCTCGCAGAAGGCATTTGAAAATAAGTCAAAGTCAGCTTGCCGAGAAAATAGATATTTCCAACAAGCATTTATCTAATATTGAGTGCGGCAGGGAAAAACTGAGCTTTGATGTGCTCGTCAGCCTTTGCAATGAATTGCGCGTAACGCCAGACTATCTGCTTATGGGCAGCATGCATCCCTGTGGAGTCCCCCAAAATCTGATTGACAGCCTTTCGCTTTGCACCGATGAGGATATAGCTCTGTTAGAGACTGTTGTCAGTCACATGGTTCTTCGTCAGGAAATGAAATGGAATAATGACAATTTTATATAATGATGATATAATGGCAAAAACAGCTTTTGAGAGGTGTTTTTGCCATTATGCGTATTATTTTCTGTGACGATAACATTGAGATATTGAATCAGCTTCAAAAGTATGTGCAAGAGTTTTTCAAAGGCTTGGGCGGACCTATGCCGGATTTTGCCGCGTATACCAGCGGTGATGAGCTTTTAGCAAACGAAACCAGTGCGGACATTGCCTTTCTGGATGTGGAAATGCCCGGAAAGAGTGGAATATATGTGGGGGCGCGGTTAAAAGAGAAAAATCCAAAAATAAAGAACATTATTGTCACTTCCTACCCGGATTATCTGGACGAGGCAATGCGCTTTCAGGTTTTCCGCTATCTTTCCAAGCCCATAGACAAAAACCGGCTGTTCCGCAATTTGAATGATGCAGTGCGCCAATATAATATTGACACGGCAGAAATACCCATCAATACTCCCAACGGGATAACCGTGCTGTCCGCAGAGCGCATTGTCTGCGTGGAACTGCTGCAGAGGAAAACCTCCGTTTATACACTCGATGGGACAATTCAATCAACAGACAGCATTGAGCATTGGCGAAGCGTTCTTACGCTCCCCTGCTTTTACTCCACATACAGAAGTTATATCGTAAACATGAGATATGTGTGTGAAATAAAGAGAGACCTTGTTGTCTTGAAATACGGAGGTCAAGTAAAGGAAGCCTATCTTGCAAGGCGTAGATTTTCCGAGTTCAGCGGCAGATACCTTGCATATTTGGAGAGCATAAAATGATTGCAGAAAAGCTATTATACGCCGCTATTTTTGTTGTTGAGGCTATAACCGCATGGCTGTATTTCAATTACATCTATAAGCAGGAAAAAAGCAACATATGTACATTTCTGAGCTTTGCGCTTGGCTATATACTTCTCTTTTTCGCCTCTCAATTTGATTCCGTGCTGCTGAACGGAGTATTATTTCTTTCCATCAACACTATAATACTTTTTCAGGTTTATTCATGTAAAATCAGGTCTGCGGTGCTTCATGGAGCTTTCCTTGAGCTGGCTGTGGGCATATCCGAGGTCTTGGTCAATCTGATAATTACAGTAATTGTCAACGACTATAACGCCTATACACACAGTATGCCGGTGCTTTTTCGCTTTGCTGTTTTCAGTAAGCTGCTCTATTTCTTCATAACTGTTATAGCTGCAAGGGCGTTTAAGCCACATAAGGGACATTATAATGAACCCAGCCAAATTGTGCTTTTAGGTGTCATGCCGGTCGTTTCCGTTATCATAATAGTTACCTTCATATATATTGGCGCAATGGGGCGGTTGACGGATTTAACGGAGATTTTGGTAACGGTCAGCTCTATGGCTCTGCTTTTTGTGAACATCGTTGTTCTTTTTATCTACAACCGTATCCAAAAGCTGGATGAAGAACACGCGGCTTTTCAAATGGCTCAACTCAAAGACCAGGCCGACACGGAATATTATAAAATGCTCCAGCAGCAGTATGACGGTCAGAGGATCCTGATTCACGATATAAAAAACCACTTCAATGTAATCAACTCCATGGCAGAGGACGGAGACAGCGACAAAATCCGGGAGTACATCTCTGAATTGGAGGCGCTGCCGGAATTCCAGCGCAGGGCAAGGCTGTGTGATGACCCGATTTTGAATATGATTTTGCTCAGAAACGCAGACCTTTGCGCGGAAAAAAATATAAAATTTTTCTGCGATGTCCGAGCCGGTAGCGTGTCTTTTATGGATGCGACAAGCATTACAGCTCTGTTTGGGAACCTGCTGTCAAACGCGGTTGAGGCGGCAGAGAAATCAGAGGGCAGAATGGTCGAGCTGTCAGTTATTAAAAATGTGGAGCAGAACAATGTACTCATTTCAGCCGTCAACTCCTGCGATGAAGCCCCGCTGAAAGACGCCAGCGGGAATTTGATCACCCGCAAGGACAGTAGCGAGGGTCACGGTTATGGCACAAAGAGCATTGCACGAGTCGTAACCAAATATGGGGGCAGGAAAGAACTCCAATATGATGAAACTGCCCGCGAGTTTCACTTTATTATTTTATTTCCGGTTCGTTGATAGCATAATATCTCAGCACATGCTGGACATACTGCGGGTCGCCATAGCTTGTCCAGCCCATGCGGTGGGCCATCAGCTCGGAAAACTCTATGGCGCTCTGCTCCGTGTAGCCACCATAGTTGCGTATCGCCCACGAGATATATCCGCTGCCAAAGTTATAGCCCTGTAAGGCAAGGCTGATTCTCTCAATATCCATGGGGTCTTCCACCCCGGCCTGAGAAAGGCAGTCCGCCAGATTTTGAATCCCTATATTTATAGAATACTCCGGGTCGCTTATGCCGCCCGGAGTTTTTGGATATTCGGTATTAAAGGCGCACTCGGATGCCTGCATAGGGTCATTGCCCTGACCGCCGCTCTCCTGCATCATCACAGCCATGATAAGCTCCATGTATTCTGGTATACCACGCTCCGCGGCATACACCTGAATTAACCCCGCGTAGGATTTCACTTCGTCACTGACAGGGGTACTCCCTATGTCCGCGCTTCCTCCAAACAGCGCCCCAGCCGCGCCGAACACCAGCAGCACGGGGATTAGCATAAGGAGCAACCCACCACTGACGGCAAGCGCAGACCTTGCGGAGCTTTTTGCTGTCTGCTCCGCAGCGGCTTTCAGCTTGCGGAGCGTTGAGTCTCTGCGGCTCCGTTTATGTATGGTTTCTTTGATAGCGTTATTTCGCGCCAGCCTGCGCCCCTGTTCTTGTATTGTGCGGGTAGCTGACTTTTCCTCGCCCTGTCTAAAATGCGTCTCACCGTGAGACGCATTTCTTCTGTGCAAAATAATCTCAGCTTTGTAGGCAGAAACCCCGGCATGCTCCATGCTGTCTGTGGCGCTGCGTTCCTCTGAGTCAGCGCCATACTGCTCCATGTGTTGGATCTCATCTATGGTCGTAAAATATCCCGGCACATAATTTCTGTGCCGGGACTTTTCCTGCTGTTCCTCTGCCCTTTGCCGGATAAAGGCATGGCGGGCTTTCTCTTTAACTGTGAGCTGCATTTTTTATCACATCCTTGTTGGTTGACATTTTGTTTGGGTTTGCGTATAATATTAGCAAGATTATGTACATAATAATGCTAAAGGAGTTGAGCGTAAATGCCGAGTATTCGCCCCGTATCGGATCTTCGGAATCATTTTGCGGAGATCACCAGAGAGGTTCAGGAAAGCAAAGAGCCTGTGTTCCTCACCAAAAACGGTGTTGGCTCTATTGTGGTGATGAGCATGGAGAGCTATGAGCAAAACCGCTATGACAGTATGGTCTATGACAAGCTCCGCGAGGCTGAGCTTCAGGCGGCAAGCACGGAAGCGCGCCTTTCCCATGAGGATGTAATTTCAAAGGCGCGGGCGCGGGTTCAGGCGGCAGAGGAGAAAAAGCGTGCATAAGGTTGTTTATCTGCCCCTTGCCGAAGAAGATATTCTGGCGGCCGTGGATTATATCTGCTACACGCTGGACGCGCCCAAGGCGGCAAGTGATTTGCTGGATGAGCTGGACAGGACGGTCAAGCAGATTGCGGAGTTTCCTTACGCCTGTGAGCTTTACAGGACTGAGCGCCCCATGAGGGACGAGCTGCGGAAGGTGCCTGTCAAAGGATATGTCCTTTACTATGCCGTGTCCCAGACCCAAGTTGAAGTCCGGCGCTTTCTGCATGGCCGGAGAGACAGAGGTAATATTTTGTAAACAGATAGTAGGAGCTGCCATTTGGCTGCTCCTGCTTTTCGTCTATCCATCCAGCGCCTCCTCTATTCCCGCCATAATATAGTTCGCGCAAGGGAGGGCAATGGCGTTGCCTAGAGCCCTGTATCGGCTGGCGGAGCTTATTTCTATCCCGCCTGCGCCGTACTTTGTCCAGCCCTCCGGCAAGCCCATCAGCCGCTCACACTCTGTTTCCGTCAGGTATCGTATACATCCGCCCAGCGGGTCGTCAGCATACCAAAAGGCAAAGCGGTTTACCCCGCTGGCTAATAGGGTGGGAAAAGGGTCAGTTGGTTTTCCAAAGCTGGTGAAGAATCTTTTCTTATCTCCGTGCTTTGCCATGGCTCGCATACGGAAGTCCTGAAAGGGGTGGACGATGGGTATGCGCCCCCCTGCTTCAATAAAAGAGCCTCTATCTCCCTCGGCGGCGGACAGCCGGCCTTCTGCGCCAGCGCCAGAATACGGCTGCACTGCCCGGGGCTTAAATAATATTTCGTCAGCTCGCCGTCCTCCAAAATCTGCCACGAGAAAGATCCGCTGCCGTCGTGCCAACTTGGGGCTTGCCCAATACTGGGCGTCCATGAGCCGCCATGCGAGATCGGGGCATTGCCCTCTAACCATTCCGGCGTTTGCCCATCGTCCAGAAGCAGGCATTGGAACTTCGGCGTCTGTGAAGGCTCTGAGCACGGCGAGATAGTCCAGCCGGTCATTTGATGAAAACGCTCCCATGACATTCTCCCAAACAGCGATTGTTGGAAATAGATTATCTGTTGCATCCCTCATTTCTTTTATGATTCGTATAGCCTCAAAAAAGAGGCTGGATTTAACCCCGCTCAGTCCCGCTCTGTTGCCTATCTGAGAAAGGTTCTGACAGGGTGAGCCAAAGGATATAACATCAACGGCGGGGATCTCCCCGCCGTTGAGCTTTGTAATGTCCCCTAAATGTACCATGTCTGGGAACCGGTATTTGGTTGTGGATATGGGTGCCGCCTCTATCTCACTTGCCCATACCGGTGTGATTCCGTTCAACTTCGCCGCCAATGGAAAAACGCCGATCCCGTCAAAGAGGCTTCCCAGCGTAATATTGTGTTTCATGGTGAGACGCATTAGGCCCTGCCGGGGCGGGTATCCATGAGCTTATAGAGCTCCGTGTCATGGGGGATGGTGCAGTCAAAGGGAATGACCGCGCCGGACACACGGAGCAGGCCATGGCCCGGCTCTACATCGGTCACATAGTTCATCTGCGTGTCGGAGATGTGCAGCAGCTTACTCAGCTCCTGCCGGTCAGTCGCCGCCTGATTGAACAGCATAAGAAACTCGCTGTTTGCAAACATCAGCCGGGCTGTCTCCGAATCAAGGCACTCTTGCACATTCTGGGTGGCGGCGGTCAAAATGCCGCCGTATTTCCTGAACCGCTTCCACGCCTTATATAAGACCTCGGCAGAATAGTGGTACTTGAAGTACAGGTACACCTCGTCCAGAAACACCCATGTGAATTTGCCCTTTTTCCGGTTTTCCATGACACGGTTGTTGATGGCTTCCAATGTGACCACAAGCGCCGTAGGCCGCAGCTGCTCGCCCATTTCGTACAGGTCAAGGCAGACAATACGGCTGCTCATATCCACATCCGAGTGATGGGCAAACACATTCAGACTGCCCTCCGTTATAAGCTCCGCCGCAAGAGCTATCTCCCTCGCCTCCGGCTCAGGCTGCTTCAGTACTTCCTTTCGCCAGTCTGTCAGCAGCGGGGCAGGAGCTTTGCCGCTGAGATATGGCTTGAAAACGCTGGCCGTGCAGCGGTCGATGATGGACTTATAGCTGCCCTTTATCTCGCCGCCCATTTGCTGCTCCAAGATGCTGGTGATCAGTTCAGATTTAAGGGCTATGGGGTTTTCGTCCTCATATCCCGCCGTGATTTCCAAGGGGTTGAGATGGTTGACGCTGTGTGGAGAAATTTCTATGACCTCGCCTCCAAAGGCGCGAGTCAGGGCGCCATACTCACGCTCTGCGTCCACAATGATAATGTCGTCATCCGTTCCAAGAGCTACATTCTGGATCGTGCTTTTCATGCCCATAGATTTGCCTGAGCCGGAGACGCCGAGATAAAAGGCATGGGGAGACACCAAACGCTTGCGGTCACAGATCAGGAAATTCTTGGAAATGATGTTGATGCCATACGAGATACCGCCGGGGTCTTGCAGCTCCTGCACTCTGAACGGGATAGCCACAGCGCAGCTCTCGGTGGTGAGGGTATGTAAAGCCTTTATCCGCCTAAGTCCATAGGGCAGTGCCGTGTTGAGCGCGTCCTCCTGCTGGTAGCGGGCGGAGGATATGTCGCACAGATGCTCCTTGCCGATGGCGATCAAACTCTCGGTGTCCGCGTCCAGCTGTTCCAAGCTGTCAGCGGTGTGGACAATGGTTATAATAGAAAAGATCATGCGCTGGTCGCGCATGGTCAAGTCGTCCATATACTCACGGGAGTTGTCCCGCTTCTGCTCCATCGTCCGGGGGACTTCGGCGGTAAAGTTGTTCTTGGCGTTCTGCCGCTGCTGCCAGCGGGTAATGTCCGTCTCCACGCCGAGGAGTATGCTCTCCACCTCCTTGACTGCTTCGTCTGTCGGAACGGGGATCAGGTCAATGGAGAGGATGAGGTTTCTCGAAAACTCGGTCAGGTCGGAAATGAGATCATCGGCTACAAAGGAGGCATAGTTTCTGAGAAACAGCACCCTGCCGAATTTATCTCCCATTTCAAAGTGCTTCTTCTTGAACGAGATGCTGTCCGGGCAGATCAGCTCCCGGAAGTCCGTGCCTGTCCGCATCGCCTGGGCATCGTCATACCGGAAATACTGCTCCTGTCCCGGACGGAAGAAGTCATGGAGGATACGGAGTCGGTCATAGTTGCCGACAGGCTGAATGCCGGAGTCCAGCCGGGCAAAGCTCTTGGCGAGGTTGCCTTCCACCCGGCGGAAGTACCGGCGGCTTTCCGCTATCTTGCGCTCCGCTATGGATAGGGTAATATACCGCTCCTGCACTAAGTTGTTGCTCTGACTGGAGCGGTCACGCATGATCTGATTTGCTTCCTCCCGGTAATGATCCAGCCAGTCACCCTTGTAGGGCAGGAGGATGCGCCGTTCAAACTCTGCCGGGTTCAGCCGGTGGTTGACGATGGTGATCTTGGCGGTGGCATCAGTTGGCAGGCTGTTGAGCGCGCCGCAATATGCTAAGAAGATACTGCGCTGTGCCTCCTTAGAGGCCGCTATGTAATTGACATCCTGTAGCTTCCAAGAATAGCTGTGCTTTCTGCCCACCTGCCAGATGCCGTCCGTATAGATGCGCTTTATGGGGATAGACTGCTGGACGCTCCGGGGTATCTTGAACTTGTCCCGTTCGCTCTGGTTTGCTGCCGCGAGGGATCTAATCATGGCTGTCACGCCCCTTTCCAAAATAGGCTTCATAATACGGGTTTTCGCTGATGTACTTCCGATTCCCGGCAAACAGCAGCTCGGACTTGATGACCGCCCAAACAAACTGCTCAAAGCTCAGACCGTTATAGCTGAAGAAGCCCGCCGCTGCGAAGGGCGATGCCAGAACGATACAGAGCCAGCTTGCGGTTTCCCGGCCTATGAAGCGCCCAAGGCACAAATAGATGCCGACGGCAATGAACAGCGCGGCCAGAGAACAAAAGAACTGCCGTGCCGACAGGCCAAAGAAAATGCTTTCCTTGTATTGGCGGATTTCCTTTGGGATTTTTATTTCGATACGATTCACCTTCCTTGAAGTTTATGCTGTAAAATTTGCTGTTGTATTTTACGAATAATTTTGCTATACTAATAGCAGAAAGGGGGCACAAGTCATGCCTAATATAAAACCGATCTCTGACCTGAGAAACTACTCGGAGGTTCTGCACGATGTTGCTGTCGGCTCTCCTGTCTTCCTCACAAAAAACGGGCGCGGCAGATATGCCATTCTCGATCTGCGCGATTATGAAAAAACGCAGGCAACGCTTAAATTGATGAGCGAACTGGAAAAAGGCCGCAGATCCGGTGAGGAAAAAGGCTGGCTGAGCTTGGAGGATGTGGAAAAATATCTGGGGATAGAGAATGAATAGGCTGCATTTATCCCTTGATGCAAGGACGGATCTCGAAGAAATCCGAGAATACATCTCTACAGAGCTTGAAAATCCAAGTGCCGCAGAAAATACGATTGCCCGCATAACAAAAGAACTTCGCATTCTGTATAGCTTTTCCCAAGCCGGTACGCCGCTCTCCTCCATAACCAATATACAAAACGAGTATCGCTATATAACTGTTGGAAACTATATGGCTTTCTACCGGGTTCTTGGCGAAGATGTATTTATTGATCGAATACTCTATGGAAAGAGAAATTATCTGCGCACACTTTTGGGCGATAGCAACGAGCATCGCGGGCAATAGCTAACATAAGCAGACGGGAGTACCCCCAAGGCTTTTCTCCTGTCTGTTTATTTTTCACCCATCTCAACATCGCTTTCAACCTCATTTCCCCAGACATCCCAGCCGGGGGTAGTGCGGCGGGCAAAAAGCTCTATTCTGGGCACATCTCCCATCAGAGCCTCAATGCGCCGCCGCGCTTCCTCCGGCTTTTTGCTGTGTTCCTCCACATGGGAGATGATGACCTGGTGAATATTCTTGGCTCTGCGCTTTGGGTGGCCTTTGGTAGCCAGCAGGCATATCTCCGCGTTGGCTCTTGTCCAGTAGCCCATACCCCAGAAAATACCGTCCCCCTGACGGTTCAGCTTTATCCAGACAAAGGCTGTAGTTTTATATTGAAAGCCCCATGCCTTTATGACTTGCAGAGCCTCCTTGAGCATGGGCAGAGTCGCCCAGAGAAACAGCGCACAGTCCTTGTCCGTAAGCTCTCCCACTGACAGCGCCATAATATCCTTCAGCTCCATGGTGGGGTAATGCTTTTCCACCATTCCATGCCCGCTCCACGCCTTGTATCGCCACGGAGGGTCGGCATATATTACACCGTATTTCTTCATAAGCTGAACATCTCCCGCACTATCCTGTCCGAGCCTTTTACAAGCCCTGTCAAAATGAGCATGTTGAAAATAAGCTGGCCTATGTATTCCCAAACCATTGTCACGGCGGGCAGGCTTGAATCCGTTGCAGGAGCGGAGCTTGACACAAAGGCCGAATAAATAAGGCAGGCCAGAACGATGACCGCGCCTTCCAAGCAAACGCCTATGTAAGACTTTATAAACGCCTTGCCCATGGCACTTGTCCCCTCCCCGGCAAAGGCCGCAAGCGGGAGCGGCGAGAGCGCGGTATATAGATAGAGCTTGAAAAAGCGCCCATATACCGTGAGAATCAGCACAAAGGACATAATAGTAATAAAGAGACTTCCAAGAAAAGAGACAAGCCACAGCGGTATGCTCTGTATTACGCTCACATCTTCAACAGCGGCAATAATCTCGGCGGGCAGCGCCGCTGACTCGGAAACCGCCCCACCTATGCCGCCCATGATGGCAGATACCACGCTGCCGCAGATGGCAAAGATGGCGGTCATGATCTCCATGCCGTAGCCCACGGCTATCTTCGCCGCCACGAAGCGGATAAAATGCCGCAGTGCAAACTCCGGCCTTTGCAGTTCCCGGAACGAGGCGGCAGACTGGAAAACACCTATTGCAAAGAAAAGCACCAGCAGGCCATAACCGATGCCTACCAGTGCTGAATGTATATTGACAATGACGCTCCATATCTGCCCGCCTTTGAAAGTCTCCGGGGTTTGGGTTATGAGCTGCCACAGCTCAGCCAACTTCTCGTTCCATGTGCCGATAGCGTTTTCAAGGTTTCTTACGACCCAGTTATCTGAAATTAACTTCACCTCCAGAAGATAGTTGTAATGACATTGTATTGACTTTTTGCAGTATGTGCACTATAATAAGCCCAAGGAGTTGATTGAAATGGAACTTTACAACTTGAATGTTGCCAATGCCCCGAAAACATCTACATTCCAAATGCGGATAAACCCCGAAATAAAGCAACAGGTCGAAGATATTTACTCCCGTCAGGGCTTGACCTTTACCGATGCTGTCAATATCTTTATTCAGCAATCCATCAATTCCAACGGGCTTCCCTTTCTTGCCTCTGCTGAAAATGAGGAATTTCTAAAGTCAAAAGCCGTGCGCCGCCTTGCGGAAGAAATACAGAAAGGGTGGGCATCTGTTCAGTCTGAGGATGATTGGATTTCTGAGGATGAGGCTTATAGGATGCTCGGTCTGGATAAATGAGATTACGATACACACCGCAAGCCATCCATGACATCAACGAGATCAAAGCATACATTTCGACCTCCCTTCGTAACGAAACTGCCGCAAAACGAATCGCGTCAGTCATCCTGCAAGGCTGCACAAAGCTGAAAACTTTTCCGTTTTTGGGTTTTTCTGTCCGGGACAGATACGGGATTGACTCTGAGGACAGAATTCTGCTGTGCGAAAATTACATTGCTGTCTACACTGTGGAGGAGAATATAATATCTGTCGGCAGAATCATTGACGGCAGGCAGGATTATATACGCATTTTGCAGAGCAGCTTAAAGTGAATACGAGAAATGCGTCTCACTATGAGACGCATTTTTCTGATGCTCTAATTTAATTTTCAGACGCAAGTGCCTGCCGTATTGCTCCCTCTACAAAACTGTTGAGTGTCATCTGATGGGAAGCGGCACAGATGACCGCCTGCTTATGAAGCTCTGGGGAAACCCGCACATTGAAGCTGCCCTTATATGCTCTTTCCGGCTCTGTGCTTTCCGCTTCGCACAGAGCGAGATAATCATCTACCGCTCCATGAAAGTCCTCAATAAGCTCTTTCGCGTTTGTCCCTTCATAAGAGATCAGCGCCCGAATGCCCATGACCTTTCCATAGAACAGATTGTCTTCCTCCGAAAACTCAACAGTTCCCACATAGCCCTTATATTCCATTGTATTATTCATATGAGTCCTTCCTGTTCCACTGTCAGCATACTACAGCGGAGGGAGGAATACAACTAAATTCAGTTGCAATAATTTTATCTCATTTGACCCAGTTATCTGAAATTAACTTCACCTCCAGAATAATTTGTAAATTTTCGTGCATTATATTGATTTCTTCGTGCAAATAGCATATAATAACAGTGCTATAGGAAAGGAGATGATCTAAATGGCAAGTTCCACAAACATTAGCATCCGTATGGATTCAGATCTCAAGGCGCAGGCCGATGCGTTGTTTGGCGAGTTGGGAATGAATATAACAACTGCCTTTAATATTTTCGTGCGCCAGTCTTTGCGTGAGGGGCGTATTCCCTTTGAAATTTCTCTCAATCGACCGAACAAAGAAACACTTGGCGCTATGCTGGAAGCGGAAAGGTTCGCAAAAGACCCGTCCGTAAATGGTTATACCGATATGGACGAACTTTTTGATGAGTTAAGGAAATGAGTCTCACGGTGAGACTCATTTCCTCTTTTCATTTACACCACGCCTATGGCAGTCAAAATCTCTTTGGCAAAGGCAATTATAAGTCCACCGAACAGGCACAGGAAGCCTTGGGAGCGCTGGCTTGCATCGTGGCTCTGGATGCTCATGCCCACCTGCACCATGCCCCAGCCGAGGATTATAATGCCGATGGCCTTGATGCAGGAAAAGATTAAGTTGCTCAGGTTATTTACAATAGTCAGGGGATCACCGCCGGTGGCGTAGGCGGGGACTGTAAACAGGCATACAGACAGCACCATGGCTGCCCATGCAGAAGTAAGTATTCGGGTGATTCGGTTTTTATCAGGCTTGGGTTTGTTCATAGCTTTCCTCCAATTCGGATAGTAAGTGTCTCATGTCGTACATACAATGCGGGCTGTGTACATAAGGAATAGCCCCGCCGTCCTCGGTATAGGCAATGTTTGGGTGCTTCATCAGGTCGTACTTCTCGTCAATCACCGGTCGCTCTCCCCGGATGAACACAATGGCGTCTTTATTATCCAAGAGCCTTACTTCATCCGGGGTCATCAGCTCCCGACCTGTCTGTTGGGTACTCTGGGAGAATGAACCGCTGCGCCCCCTGCTCTGGCTGCTGGAGCTGGTGCTGATTGTCTCCTTACCCAGCAGCTTTGAAATGTACTCGTGGGTACTCTGCTCATTGCCGCCGAGATAGA